>DASRXR010000375.1:0-7904 GCA_035687405.1 Polyangiales bacterium | reverse complement strand
CCGAGCGGCAAGGGCAAGAAGGGTGAGAAGCCGGGCGCCGAGGCTTCGTCCGCGTCGGTGCCGAGTGGCGTGAAGTCGGATGACGATCCGCTTCGCGGCCTCGGTCTCTAACGAAGACGCGAGCGGCAGAGAAGGGCGCGGTCGGTTTCGATCGCGCCCTTTGCGTTTAATCGACGACGGCTTCGACTCGGATGTCGTCTCCGAGCCACTTCTTCGCGGCCGGCTCGACGATGCGCGCGAGCGTGTAGGGCCGCCCGGGGCAACCGGCGCACGTGCCCGTCAGGCGCACGAGCAAGCGCTTGTCGACGATGCCAACGAGCTCGATCACGCCGCCATCGGCCTTGATCAGCGGGGCGAGTACCTCGTCTACCAGCTTTTTTGCGCGGTCTTCCAAGGCGCTCTCAACCGTTCACGATGCGTCGCTCGAGTCCTTCGAGACGTTGTAGCAGGAAGCGCTCGGTCACACCGAACTCGACCGCGGCATCTTTCAGACGGCTGACGTAGTTGCGGATCGCACGCGGGTTCGCATATCGCACCTTGGTCGCCACGCGGTACAGCTCGTCGATCGTGTCCGCCGGCATCAGCTGCCGCGCCGTGCTGTACAAGCGGAAGGTGTCATCGATCCAGATCGGGCTGTGCGTGACTTCTGCAAGGCGCAGCGCATACCGGCTGGCCAAGCTCAGCGTGTCCCGGTCCTGGCCTTCCGAGCCTGAAGCGCGCGACAGAATGCCGTTCAGCATGCTGCCGACGAGGCGCTCCCCTTCGTCGTAGCGCCCCATCCCGAGCGCCTTGTCCGCGAGCCGCGCGAGAACCTCGAGCGAACCTGCCCCGTGGGAGCTTGGGCGAGGCTCCGAGTCCGACACCACGACCGTGTCCGGAATCTGACTCTCGCTCTCTTCGACCGGCCCGCCTTGGTCGCGCCGGCCGCACGCCGTGCACGCTTCATTCACCGCATCGTAGAGCTCGCCGCAGTGACGACACTGCGACAGCTCTTCGGTGCCGCCGTCGCGCGGATCACGCTCGACCGAGCTCAGCACCAGATCTTGAGCACCGACGCGGACCTGATCGCCGTCCTTCAAGACCGATGGGCCTTCGATGCGCGCGCCGTTCACGAGCACGCCATTGCGGCTGCCGAGGTCGCGAACTTCGACTCCTTCACGCGTCACGCGGAACACCGCATGACGTCGAGAGACGAGTGCATCACCCAAAACTAGGTGGCAGCCAGCTGTGCGCCCGACTACGAAGTCGCTCGCGTCCAGCTTGAGGTCGATGGCTTGATAGCGGAGGAAGAACCGAGCCAAAGGACGTCCCGTGCGCAGCCAAATGGCCGCCGAATCATCTTACGACAAGCGAACTTGTTTCGGGAAGGAACCGCTGTGTTCCTAGCGCAGCTGATTAAATGAATCGAGCCGCATCACGTGTGCGATGCGGCTCGAGATCGGACTCATGTCCGTACTTGTCGGAGGTGTCGTCAGTTCAGCGAAGCGACGCCGCCGAGCGACTTCAGCAAGCGGCCCTGAACTTCGCTCGCCTTTTCCATGCGTGCGTTGATGTCGTTCAGATCCGCGCGGTACTTGCCGAACACGTTTGCCGACTCGCCGAGGATCGTGCGGCTGCGCACCTTGTCGACGATGAACACGAACTTCTCGAACGACTCGCCGAGCTCCTGACCAGTGTACAACGTGCGCTCGACCTCTTGGCCGCCCTGCACGGACGCGACCTTGACCTTCAAGCCTTCGTCTTCGGCTTTCGCCTTCTTGCCCTTCTTACCTTCGGGCTTCTCTTTGGGCGCCGCCGCATTCGGATCCTGAGGCGGAACCGTCACGAACACGAGGCCACCGGCAAACTGCTCGCCGCTCTTAGCGAGCACCATGCCGTAGTCGTTGTTGAGGAGGCCGTCGGTCGCGGCAGCGGACTTCGTGAGTGCATCACGACGCGCATTACCCGCGGTCTTCGCGCCGAGTGCGGCAAAGCCGTCCCACGCGAGGTTCACGTTGTTGTAGTAGTCGAACAAGTCGTCGACCACGCCGTCGCCGAATGCACGGTACAGACGGCGATGAAACTCGTTGGCGCTGAATGGACGCTTCATCGCGACGAGCTGCTCGATCGAGCTGAAGTCCACAGTGGCCTTCTTGCCCGGACCGCCGGACGAGGCATCGACCGCTTGCTTCACGAGCGTGCGAGCCTGATCGACCGTCTTCGAGACTTCCTGCACCTTGGAGTAGATGTCTTTGCCGTCCTGCACGGCCATCTTGTACTGATGACGCTTGTCGGCGGTGTTGCCGATGCCGAAGCCGACGCCTAGGCCGAGCAAAACGCCGACGACGACGAGCACCATCGAACGGGTGCGCGACTTACGGCCGATCTCGTCTTCCTTGACGGCCGAGTCGTCGATGACGAGCGTCACCTTCCGCTGCTGCGGAATCGCTGCGCCCGCAGGGGCTGCAAACGGGTCCATGCGAGGAGCGCCGGACGGAACGCCACCGCCCATCGCAGGCCGCGATTGACGCGCTGCCGGAGGCGCAGCACCAGGCTGGAGCGGGCTTGGCGTCGGTGCGAACGGATTTGGTGCCGGGGCGCCGGGTGCACGGCCCGACGTTCCGGGCGGGCGAGCGCCAAACGGAGGCGCGCCCAAACCTGGGAAGCCACCACCTGGAACCGCCGGAGGCGGAACACTTTGGCCGCCGGGTGAAGGCATTCCGCCGCCCATTACGGGTGGCGGTACCTGTCCTGGAGGAACGGCGCCTTGGCTACCGGGCGGCAGTGAACCGGGAACCCCCGCTTGTCCAGGCGTGATCGTCCGACCCAAACGGGCCTTCAGGTTCTTGATATCGCGGGGTTTGTTGCTCGGAGTTGCCATGCGCTTGGCCCTGTCTGGGTGAGTAAACTTCGGGGCTAAAATCGTTTCGCGCACTCGCGCGCGCTCGAAGTCGCCGCTGCGAGCGGCGACTTAACTACCGCGCTTTTCGCGGTGAACACACCCGCCGCGTTCTTGCGGCGTAAAACTAAGGTGTCGTGAACACGCATACAGCGAGGCGGTTGAGGCACTGCAAGCTATCCGTGTGGGTAGACCGGTGTCAAGCGATGCGTCGGGTAAGTGTACGAAATTGCCCATATACCCCAGATGGTGCTGACGGCAGAATAGTCGATCACTATGGCAAGACGCACGCGAAAACATACGAGCTTTCGCTTGGTCCGACGCAGATCGCAAAGTCTCGGGTGTAGAGTCTCGCCCGCATGAAGGTGTTGCACTGGGAGCGCAAGCGAGCCCCGGCTGGTGACGGAACCTGGGTGGAGTACGAGGTGCTCGGTCGGGGGATGCCCGTTCTCCTCGCAAATGGCCTCGCCGGGCCGCGTGAAGTCTGGACCGACCTCGTGCGGCAGCAACACGACCGGTACCGATTCATCACGTGGAACTACCGTGGGCTTCAACAAGCTGAGTCGAACGGCGGGTCGCACTCCGCGCGCAGCATCGCCGAACACGCGCGCGATGCCGGCGCCGTGCTCGACGCGGAGGAGATCTCACGCTGCTGCGTGGTCGGCTGGTCGATGGGGGTCCAGACCGCGCTCGAGTTATTTTCACTCGCACCGAATCGAGTCAGCTCGCTCATCCTGCTGAGCGGCGCTGCGCGAGTGACCTGGGCGGAAGTTCCCACCGCGCCTGCGCTCGGACGCTTCGTATTACGGACGTTGCGCCTGCTGCGAAGCGCACCGCGTTTGGTGTCCGATACGTTACGGCGAAGCCTGCAATCGCCCGAGGCCTACACGTGGGCTCGACGGCTCGGTCTGATCGGCGAGCAAGTCACGGCGGACGAGTTCACGACTCTCACGTCTGGGCTCGCGCAGATGAACGTCGCGGTCTACGCCGACACGCTCGCGCAACTCTCGCGCTATGACGCGCGTGACGTGCTTCCGCGCGTGGACGTGCCGACGCTCGTGATCGCGGGCGACCGCGACCTGTTTACGTCGCGGCGCGAAGTCGAGCGATTGGTCAGCGAAATCCGAGGCGCGGAGTACTTGCCGCTGCCGGGCGCGACGCACTACGCGCTGCTCGACGAGGCGGAACGCGTGAACCTGCGAATCGAGAAGTTCTGGAACGAACACGGCTATCGCGCGGCAGCTGCGCCCTCGGCGTGACCGGCTTGCCGTGGGGCATAAAAGTTGGTTGAGTGCAGCCCGATGATCGTCGTGATCGATAACTACGACTCGTTCACCTATAACCTGGTGCAATACCTGGGTGAGCTCGGTGCGGCGGTCGCGGTCTATCGGAACGACGAGCTGCGCGTCGACCAGGTCCGCGCGCTCCAGCCCGAAGGCATTCTGATCTCACCCGGGCCGGGCAATCCGGACGAAGCCGGAATCACGCTCGAGCTGCTCGCGACGCTGTCGTCCGAAGTTCCGATCCTCGGCGTCTGCCTCGGGCATCAGGCGATCGGCCAGGCCTTCGGCGGGCGTGTCGTTCGGGCGCAACGGCTCATGCACGGGCGCACGTCGCCGATCCTGCACGATGGAACCGGCGTATTCGCGGGGCTGCCGAGCCCGTTTACGGCGACGCGCTACCACTCGCTGATCGTGGACCGCGCTTCCTTGAACGACTCTCTGCGCGTGACCGCGTGGACCGCCGAAGGTGAGATCATGGGGCTCGCCCATCGCAGCCTTCCGGTCGAAGGCGTGCAGTTTCATCCCGAATCATTTTTGACCGAGCACGGGCACGCGATGCTCGAGACTTTTCTTCGGCGCTTGCCCGAGCGCGGCCGAAGACCGCTTCTGGGGGCTGCATGATCAAGGATGCGATCGCGACCGCGGCTGCTTCACGCGAAGTCCCCGGCGACGTGATGGAAGGTGCGATCGAGACCGTGCTGCGCGGCGAAGCCACGCCGGGGCAGATCGGTGCGCTGCTCGTCGCGCTTCGGATGAAGGGCGAGACCGCGAGCGAAGTGAGCGCCGCCGCGCGCGTGATGCTCCGTCACTGCGTGGCGGTGCCAGTCACGAAGCGGCCGGTCCTGCTCGACACCTGCGGGACGGGCGGTGATGGCTCGAACACGTTTAACATCTCGACCGCGGCAGCGATCGTGATCGCGGGCTGCGGCGTCTCGGTCGCAAAACACGGCAACCGAGCCGCGAGCTCGAAGACGGGTAGCGCCGACGTGCTCGAGCTGCTCGGCGTGCACGTCGAGCTTTCGCCGGCCGCAGTCGCGCGGTGCATCGAAAACACCGGCATCGGTTTCATGTTCGCGCGCCTGCATCACCCGGCCATGCGTCACGTCGGCGCCGTGCGAAGTGAGATCGGCGTGCGCACGCTCTTCAACTTCCTCGGTCCGCTGTGTAATCCGGCGGGCGCGAGCCATCAGTTGATCGGTGTGCCGGAGCAGCGTTTGTGCGAGATGCTCGCACGCGTGCTCTCGGATCTCGGCACGACGCGTTCTTGGGTCGTGTGGGGCGACGGCGGGCTCGATGAGCTCTCGCTGTCGGGACCGACGTTCGTCGCTCAAGTCGATGGCCACGAGCTGACGACGCGTGAAGTCACGCCGGAAGATTTCGGGGTGCAGCGGCAATCCACCGACAGCTTGGTCGTGAAGGACGCGGCCGAAAGCGCCGCAGTGATCCGCGCGGTGCTCGCAGGCGAGCGCGGGCCCCAGCGCGATGCTGTCGTGTTGAACGCGGCCGCAGGTTTGTACGTCGCGGGCCAAGTGACCTCGCTGCGCGCCGCGGCGGAGCAGGCGGCGCACGCGATCGATTCGGGCGCCGCGTCGCGCAAGCTCGAGAGCTGGGCCCGAGAATCCCAGGCGCCCTGATGGGCGGCGTCGACTACCTGACGCTGATCCTCGAACGCAAACGCATCGAGGTCGAACGCCGGCGCAGGCACGCCGCAGCGCGCTTGCAGCCATCCGCTGCAGGCGGCTCGGCTTCGCAGCTGGGAGCGGCGAGCGAACGCTCGGCATCGCCTGCAGCGCCAGCTGGCGCCGCGCGCGCCGTTGCTGCGCTGCGTCGTGTCCCGGGCGAGCTACCCCGCGTGATCGCCGAGATCAAACGCTCGAGTCCGAGCGCAGGTGAGATTCGCCGTCGCGAGCGCGGTGACGTGGTCGCCCTCGCGAATGCGTACGTGGCTGGAGGAGCCGCAGCGATCAGCGTGCTGTGCGATGGCCCTGGCTTTGGCGGCAGCGCGCTCGACGTGAGACGCGCTGCGCGCGCTGTCACTGTGCCGATTTTGTTCAAAGAGTTCGTGCTCGACGAGGTGCAGCTGGATCTCGCGCAGGCCGTCGGCGCCAGCTTGGCGCTGCTGATCGTACGCGCGCTACCGAAACAACGCTTGCACGCCCTCGTACGCGCGGCGTATGCGCGCGGGCTCGCGCCCGTCGTCGAAGCTGCAAATCTCGAGGAATTACGCAGTGCGCTCGAGACCGACGCCGAGATTGTCGGCATCAATGCGCGCGATCTCGGTACGTTCAACGTCGACAAGAGCGCTGCTGTGCGCGCGCTCGCGAGCGTCCCGCCCGAGCGCATCGCCGTTCACATGAGCGGCGTGCATGGCGCTTTGGACTTACGGGATGTCGCTTCGGGTCGCGCCGACGCAGTCTTGATCGGCGAGAGCTTGATGCGCGCACCAGACCCCGCGCATAAGCTGCGAGAGCTGCTCGGACTGTGATCGCAGCGATCGCGTGGTACAAGCGCGAACATGAGCGAAGTCGACGGGGATGAGCGTGAGGACCTGCTCGCGCTCCTCGATTTGCAGTCCTCGGGGCAGGGCATGTTCACGGGTCCAGCCGCGCAATCGGCAGCGTTTCGTACGCGCGTGTTCGGAGGCCAGTTGCTCGGACAAGCGCTCGCAGCTGCAAGCTTCACGGTATCCGGAGACGTGCTCGCGCACTCGCTCCACGCGTACTTCGCGCGTCCGGGCATTCCGGGCCGCCCGATCGACTACGAAGTCACGGCCGTGCGCGACGGACAGAACTACGCGATTCGCAGCGTGTCCGCGGTCCAACGCGACGAGCTTGTCTTTCAACTCACGGCCTCGTTCGGGCCCGACCACGCCGGCCCCGAGTTTCAACCTTCGCAGCCCGATGCTCCGTTGCCGGAGAGCTATCCGCCCGAGGCTGAGCGCACGGCCAAGCTTCTCGAGCGCGCCGATCCGGCGCGGCGCATCCTTCTGAAACACAGCCCGGTCGACGGGATTCAGGTCGACGCCTGGGATCTCGATAACCCGAAGCCGACGCACGGTCAGACGCGAACCTGGATGCGGCTGCGCCGGCCGATCCCGAGCGACCCGGTGTTGCAGCGCTGCGTGCTCGCCTACGTCTCGGACATGGGGTTGCTCGGCGCGAGCGTGATGGCGATCGGCGGCAAGTTCATGGACCCCGAGATGCAGATCGCGAGCCTCGACCACGCGATCTGGTTTCATCGACCGTTCACCTGGGACGACTGGCTTTTGTTCGTCTACGAGAGCCTCTCGGTTGCGGACGGTCGCGGCCTGAGCCGCGGCTCGGTGTACTCGCGGGACGGCAGGCTCGTCGCGTCGCTCGCGCAAGAGGGCATCATGCGCAAGCGAAACATTCTGCCGGACGGGTGACCGAGCCGAGCAGGCGTTTGTGCTCTCCAAAAGCGCCGCGCGATCTGCGACGCTAGCCATCACTCCATGACGTATTGCATCGGAATCAAACTCGCAGCCGGCCTCGTCTTCGTCTCGGACTCGCGCACGAACGCAGGGCTCGACGCGATCAGCACGTTTCGCAAGATGATCGTGTACGAGCGCCAGGAAGACCGCTTCATGGTCTTGCTCTCGTCCGGCAATCTCTCGATCTCGCAATCCGTCCGGGAGATTCTGCAAGTCGAGAGTGTGCGCGGCGACTCGGGCGAAGCGCTCACGATTTGGAACGCGACGAGCATGTTCGACGCCGCGCGCGTCC
>DASRXR010000374.1:0-6681 GCA_035687405.1 Polyangiales bacterium | reverse complement strand
CCGACCGCAGCGCCAGGCACTGCGCCGATCCCCGCCGCGAGCGCACCGATGGCTGCACCCGCCGCTCCACCGAGCGTCGTCGTAGCGGCGACGAGCGCGAGACACAGCAGAAGCCCAGGGATGAGGCCCTTGAGCATCGCGGACAACTCTTCGCCCGTCGCTTCGAGGATCGCAGCCGGCGCCAATCGCTGCGCGATCTCGATCGAGTCCAGCACGGCTTGCGCGCGCTGAACCGTGTCGAGCTGCGCGAGCCCCGACCAATCCCACAGCCGAGCCGCAGGCGAATCGGGATGCGGCACGGACGCGTCGTGAGCGCCGAGCGCAACGTGGCGATCACTCGGCTGACGCGAGCCACCGAGACCGCTGCCACCCGCCGGAGCGCTCGGATGAACTAACGGATCACCAGTGCCGTCCCGGAAGTTACCCCGCCAACCTCCCATATTCTCGCGGTAGTATGTCGACCGGGGACGAAGTCACGCAACGCGTTTCTTCATTCGCGTTCGCGTTCACGAGCAAGCGCCCGCCGCTAGTAACGGCGGGCGCGTAATTTCTGGGCGCACCGAGATCAGCCCCGAGCTATACAGAGGACACAATGGCACCCAATACATTTGCGAAAGTAGCCACGTCGCTCGGCGACGAGATGCTGATGCTCGCCGGGTTGACGGGCCAAGAGGCGCTCGGTCGCCCCTTCGTCTTCGAGCTCGATTTGATCAGCACCGAAGCGGAGGTCGAGCTCGAAAGCGTGATCGCTCAACCGGTGACGGTGCAAATCGAGCTGACCGAAGGCAAGTATCGCTACATCGACGGCATCGTGACGCGATTCGCATGCGTCGGCGGAGCAGGGCGTTACACGCGGTATTCGGCAACGTTGCGGCCGTGGTTTTGGCCGCTCGTCCACACGCAAGACAGCCGCATCTTCGCGGACAAGACAGTGCCTGATCTCGTGAAGGAGCTGCTTCGCAACCACGGCCCGATCGAGATGAGCTTGAGCCGCAGCTATCGCAAGTGGGAGTACTTGGTGCAGTACCGCGAGTCGACGTTCAATTTCGTGTCGCGGCTGATGGAGCAGGAAGGCATCTACTACTACTTCAAACACGAGGACGGCAAACACACCATGTGTTTGTGCGACTCGTACGCTGCGCACAGCAAAGCCGACGGCTACGACAAGATTCCGTACTTCCCGCCGTACCCGGGCGAACAACGCGAGCGCGATCACATCGATGGCTGGCGTCTGGTCCAAGAGATGCAGTCCGGCACGTTTGCGATGAACGACTACGACTTCACGAAGCCCAAAGCGGGCCTCGAGACACGACTGAAGTCGCCATACAATCAGACCGAGTTCGAAGTCTTCGACTATCCCGGCGAGTACGATCACATCGCGGACGGCGAGCGCTACACGCGCGTCTGGCTCGAGCAAGTCACGAGCGAATACGAGGTCGTGCAAGGGCAGGGTAACGCGCGCGGCCTGACGCTCGGCAACTTGTTCGAGCTGACGGGCTTCACGCGTAAAGACCAAAACCGCGAATACCTGGTCACTGCAGTCACGTACAACCTGCACGTCGGTGACTTCGAATCGACGCATCGCATCGGTAACAACCCGACCTATCGCTGCTCGTTCAATGCGCTCGAAAGCGGAACGCCCTATCGCCCGGAGCGCACCACGCGCAAGCCGCAAATCGCCGGTCCGCAAACTGCGATCGTCGTCGGCAGCGCGCCGCAAGGCAAACCGGAGACCGATGAAATCTATACCGATCGCTACGGTCGCGTGAAAGTGCGCTTCCACTGGCAGCGCCCGCACAAGAACTCGGACGACCAAGAGGACGATCCCAACTCGTGCATGGTGCGGGTGGCACAGGTTTGGGCCGGCACGAACTGGGGTGCGATGCACATCCCGCGGATCGGCCAAGAAGTGATCGTCGAGTTTCTCGAAGGCGATCCCGATCGACCGATCATCACGGGCCGCGTCTACAACGCGGACAACATGCCACCTTACACGTTACCCGCGAACAAAACGCAAAGCGGGATCAAGAGCCGCAGCAGCAAAGGCGGAACGGCTGAGAACTTCAACGAGCTTCGCTTCGAAGACAAAAAGGGCGAAGAGCAAGTGTACATGCAAGCTGAAAAGAACATGGACACGCTCGTGAAGGCGGCTCAGACGCTCACGGTGGGAGCGTCTCGCACGAAGGCCATCGGCACGGACGAGACGACGACGATCGGCGCCAATCGCACCGAGACTGTGACCGCGAACGAAACGATCACGATTCAGGCCAATCGTCTCGAGACTGTGCTCGGCACCGAGACGATCAACGTCACCGGGATGCGGACGGAGCACGTCGCTGCGGCGGAGTTGATCACGATCGACCTCGCGCGAACGACGACGATCGGCCTCGCAGACATACTGACGGTCGGCGCAGGTCGCATGGTCAACGTCGGTGGTGCCTGCGCGACGACGGTCGGCTTGGCCGACGTGACGAACGTCGGCGGGATGCAGCAGCTGAATGTCTCCGGCAATCAAACGACTAAAGTCGACGGGAACATGGCGCGTACGATCGACGGTAACGACTCGGCGAAGGTCGGCGGATCGCAGAAGGTCAACGTCGGCGGCGATCGCGGTGCTATAGTGGGCAAGAACGACTCGCTCAAAATATCGAAGAAGTTGGTCATCGACGCTGGCGACGAAATTACGATCAAGACTGGGTCTGCTAGTATCACCATGAAGAAGAGTGGCGACATCGTGATCAAGGGCAAGAGCATCGAAGTCAAAGGCAACAGCACGGTTGCGGTGAAGGCGTCTTCGGCGATCACGATCAAGGCACCGTCAGTCGGCGAAAACTAGGCTGTAAAACCTTCCGGCCCACCGGCCGACAGCACGGCTGCCGCACTCGCGCTTAACTCACCTTCACGGCTCAGAACGAGGAGGGTGGAATGTTCAGCGGGTTCCAAGCATCTACGGTCGATGTAGGTGAAACGACCATCTTCATACGCCGAAAGGGGAGTGGTCGGCCCGTGCTGCTCCTGCACGGGTTTCCCGAGACGCACGCGATGTGGCATCGCGTCGCGCCCGCACTTGCAGACGAGTTCACAGTGATCTGCGCCGACCTTCGCGGCTACGGCGCAAGCGGCAAACCGGACACTCGGCCCGATCATACCCCGTATGCGAAGAGCGCGATGGCACGGGACATGGTGCAGCTGATGGAGGCGCAAGGCTTTCCGCGTTTCTTGGTCGCGGGACACGACCGCGGTGGTCGCGTCGCGTATCGACTTGCGCTCGACCATCCGAAGCACGTGGAACGCGTCGCGCTGCTCGACGTGATCCCGACCAGCGAAGCGTTTGCGCGTGCGGACATTCGTTTTGCGCTCGGCTTTTGGCCATGGTCGTTGCTCGCGCAACCAGCGCCACTTCCCGAACGGCTGATCGCTGGCGATCCGGCGGCGATCGTCGACAACGCGCTCGGCGAGTGGGGCTCGGACCCAGCGAGCTTCCCACCGTTCGTTCGCGAGGCTTACGTCGATGCATTACGCGATCCGAGCACGGTACATGCGATTTGCGAGGAGTACCGGGCCGCTGCGACGTGCGACTTCGAGCAAGACCTCGCAGACCGTGCTGCCGGCCGACGCATCGCGTGCCCCACGCTCGCGTTGTGGAGCGAAGCGAGCGCACTCGATAACTGGTACGAAGAAGCGGGTGGCCCGCTCGAGATCTGGCGCACGTGGGCGAGCGACGTGCGGGGCCGCGCGCTCGCGGGCGGTCACTTTTTCCCGGAGCAGAACGCTGCCGAGACGCTGATGGAGCTGCGCGCGTTCTTTCGCGATCAGTGACTCAGTGCTCGGATAACCAAGCGAGCAACTGATCTTCGAGCACGCCCGGCTGCGCCTTCGGATGCAAGCGCACGCGCGGAAAGCCGATGTGGCCGCCCTGGCCGAGCGTTCGCACTTCGAGCATTTGCGACGCGTTCGCGAGGTGCTTCTGATACGTCCACAGCGGGACCATCGGATCGTATTGGCTTTGCACGAGCAGCGCCGGAACGCGGAGCTCGTGGAGGCGCGGACCGACGCTCACGCTCGCGTAGTAGTCGGCCGCGCTCCGAAAACCATAACGCGGAACGACAGTCAGCCCGTCCCACTCGCGAATCGTGCGCGCAGCGAGGACGCGTTGGACCGGCGTCGGTACCTGTTTGCGTTGTGCGACCGCGCTGTAGATCTCGTTGAGACCCGACAGCACGTGCCGGCGATAGATCGCACTGCGCTTGCTGTCGATCGACTGCGTCCCGAGCTCGAGGTCGAGTGGCGCGCAAACCGCGGCGACTGCAGCGACGCGCGGATCGGGTTTACTGAGCGCATAGCGCAACGTGACGTGACCGCCGAGCGAATACCCGAGCACGTAGATGCGCTTGAACCCTGCGAGTTGCGGGCTCGAGATCGCAGCGGCGAGATCCGCGGTGAGGCCGGCGTGGTAGAAGTCATCGCCCGATCGATCTGCGCCGCGAAGCCCAAAGCGCAAGCACGGTAGACCCGCGCGTTGTGCTGCCCACGCGCCGTTGACGCAATACGGCCGATCGAACGATCCGCCGAGTCCATGCACGAGCACGAGGCACGCATTGGTGACGCCCTCCTGCAGTGCGCCGGTGAGATTCACACTGCCGGCATACGGGTCCTGCACGTACGTCGACCACTTGCGCGCGGCCGGTGCGGGCTTTGCGGCGATGCGAGCTAGAAGGTTTGGGCCGATCGTCCAAGCGTGAGCGGCCAAGGGTGCGCGTAATCGCAACTGCCGAGAGATCGCGCGGTGCGTGTCTGCGTCGGGTGCCACCCACTCAAGGTAGCGAATTCATGCCGCGAATCCAGGGGAACCCGGTAAGAGGGTGTGCCCTGTGCGCTCGACTCTGGCCGCGCTTTGCCCCAGAATCGGCGGCCCCCATGACATCACTGTTACCGTCTCCGAACCGCTCGCACGTTATCGTCACCGTTACGGGGCCGGACCGCCCGGGAATCACCGCTCGGCTGACCGGGATCATCGCCGATGCGGGAGCCAACCTTCGAGACATCGAGCAGGTCGTAATTCAAAAGCAGCTGTCGCTCGGAATGCTGATCGGCATCCAAGAGGACCGCGGAGTCTTGAAGGAGCTCTTGTTCGCAGCGAAAGAGCTCGGCATGTCGCTCGACTTCGTGCCGGTCGAAGAGGTCAAGCCGATGGCGCTGCGCGCGGAGCGCTACGTCGTGACTGCGATCGGCAAGAGTTTGGGTGCGCGCGAGATGCATTCGCTCGCGACCACGCTCGCGGAGCACCACGCGAACATCGCGAAGATCTCGCGGCTGTCGCACGGCGATCTGCGTTCGGTCGAAGTGCACGTGGATTTGCCGTCGGGAGACCGCGCCGCGTTGTTGAAAGAAACGCTGCTCCGGCTCGCGATGCGCAGCTCGTTCGACATTGCGCTCCAGCGTGAAGGTGTGTTCCGGCGCAGCAAGCGCATGGTCGTGATGGATATGGACTCGACGCTGATCACGATCGAGATCATCGACGAGCTCGCGCGGGCGCACGGTGTGCGCGATCAAGTGGCGGCGGTCACCGAGCGCGCGATGGCTGGCGAAATGGACTACGACGAGTCGCTGCGGCGCAGGCTCTCGCTGCTCGCCGGGCTCGATATCAACGTGCTGAAGCGGCTCTCGGCGGAGCTTCCGCTGACTGAAGGCGCAGAGACGTTGATGCGGGCGCTGAAGCGCCTCGGGTACCGGACGGCAGTGATCAGCGGTGGCTTTTCAATTGCAGCGGAGTCGCTCAAGGCTCAGCTCGGGATCGACTACGCGTACTCCAACACGGTGGAAGTCAAAGACGGGAAGCTCACCGGTCGCGTCGTCGGGCCGATCGTGAATGCGACTCGCAAGGCCGAGCTGCTCGACACCATCGCGCAGTCCGAATCGATTCTGCTCGACCAGGTGATCGCGGTCGGCGACGGCGCGAACGATCTGCTGATGCTCGAGAAAGCCGGCCTCGGGATCGCGTTTCGAGCGAAGCCGAAGCTGAGGGCGGCAGCGGACACTTCGATTTCGAGCGGCGGGCTCGACTCGATTCTCTACCTCCTCGGCTTCAGCGCCGAGGAAGTCGAAGAGGTTCTCGCTCTGGGTTGAGCGGGTTGGAGTGGCCGGGAGCGGCCCCCGCGCTCTACGGCTGGAACTCGATCGTCACGGTCGCCTTGGCCGTCCCCGTGTCGACCTCGCGGACTCGGCCGCTTCTTGCGACCTGCTCCACGCAGTTTGCCAGCTGCTTCGGCAGACTGCCGATCACGTTCGCGCTCGCGATGCGACCGCCCATGTTCGTCGTCAGCTCGAGCTGCACGCTCATCGCATTACCGCCCGCCGCTCCGAGCCGTAGGGCATCGGTGTAGCAGCGCCGCATCGCAGTCTCGTTCAGAGCGTTGCGAATGCTCGCCTTCGACACGGCAGCCTGCGTCGTAATTGTGCCGAAGTGCACCTGCGCGTGGTCGTACGACCCGGTCGCGAGGCTCGCCGGCGCTGGCGTGGGCTTCGTGGGTTCAGGCGCAACTACGACTCGCCCGCGATTCGGCAGCTCGACCAACCCGACCGGAATCTCGGGCTCGATCGGCACCGACTTCGCGACTTCTTGAACCGGGGCGCTGTCGGTCGTCGCCGCCAACGGCTTCGCAGCCTCCGGCGCCTTTGTCC
>DASRXR010000373.1:0-4994 GCA_035687405.1 Polyangiales bacterium | reverse complement strand
CGTATCCGCTCGTGCTCAACGACGTGACCCGACGTCAGCTGACGTCGGGTCACGTCGTTGAGCACGAGCGGATACGCGTACACATACGCGTCTTTGACGATCTCGTAGAGCTCCTGCTCGCGCTGGTGCGGCGCGCGTTGCCAAGCGCGACCGGTGGCAGGCGCGCCGAGATCCTTCGCGATGTCCGGCAACTTCCACGTCCGATCGAGCAGAGCAGGTTCGGGGCCGTACAAGCGGAACATCGTGAACCACTTCCGGCCTGCGACGGTTGGGATCCAGTTGGGGCCGCCGCCCTCAGAGGCGGGGCCGAAAGTCAGATCGAGTGATCCGTCCGGGTTTCGCTGGAGCCCTCGATCATAGGAATTGATCTCCACGCGAGGCGAGGCGCGAATGAACGCAGCGGTCTCGGCATCGTAGACAGTCACCGCCCAGAACTGCCGCGCCGGAACATCCGCCGGCACGTGCAAGTGATAGATGTGCTCCCCCGACAGCGGCTGGCCCGCAGCGCAGACGAACGACGTGAGATAGGCGGTCGCTTTCCCCAGCTTCGCGGGCGGCGCGCAAGCCAAGAAGTACACGATGGCACGTGCTTCGAGATCGATTTCCCCATCCTTCTCGAAGGTGAATCCAGTCTCGCCGCCGATCGGGTTAGGCCAACGCCACTCGCGATCGGACCAGAACGGCTTACCGTCGTTCGGAGCCCGGCTCATGAACTTGTGCTGTGCATCGCGAGCAGCACTCGACACGATGGTCTGCATCGCCGTGTCCGGCGTAAACACCTTCCCCTTTTCGATCCCGAGCCCCTTCAGTCGAGTCAGCATCGCGCTATCGCGCACGAGCGCGGGTTCCTCGTCGACCATCCGCGCGAGGCTCTCGTAAAACGTCGTGTCGAACCGGACGATGCCGTCGAATGGCTTACCTGCCATGTCGATGAATCGCTGCTCCGGCGGCTGCTCTAGATCCGCGTGTCGATACAGGCGCAGCCGTTTGACGAGCGCGAGTGCATTTTCCACGTCCGTGGCCGACGAGCCCTCCGGGATTGCGCGGAAGCACGCGTAGCCGTTGAGCGTCTCGAGTCGAATCGGAATCACGCCGGCGGGTACCGCGCCTCGATAGCCCGGCGGCAGCAAGAGATACTTGCCGCCTTTCCCCTCGTCCGCCCCCGCAGGGCCGATATCCGTCAGCGGGACCTGCCAGGCATCGAGAATCGATCCGAACAGGCCGGCACCTTTCGCAGCGGGCACCTCCAACACGACCGGCCCATGCTGCGTGTTGAAGTTGAAATAAACATAGTGAGAGGACGCGTTCGGCGTCGTGAGCTGCAGCTTCGAGTCGGCCGGCCTCGAGAAGTACACGATGTCGTGATCGCGCGCCTTTGCGTCGCGGCGATAGGCGCGACGCATCGCGTCCACGCTGACGATGGGCATGCCCCAAACGACTGCTTCGAAGGCGATTCGGTGGAGCGCGGCAGTCGTCGGCACCGGAGCGCTCACCGCTCCAGCACGTCGGGTATTCAAAACATCTCGGTTCATCGGTGCGGTCGCGCGATGTTTCGGCATGGTCTTCCCTCCCTGCGGCGGTGCAACGCGTTGCAATCACCGATCCACGCCCTCGACGGCGTTCGAGATGCAAATTCGCCCGACCGCCGGACGAACAGGACGTCGGCCGTCCGAACTCAGGCCGCAGAAGCCAGGCCTCGCCGCGCTTTAGACTTCTTCACAATCAGTCCCGAGGTCCCTTCACATTCCCTCGTCATTCTCGGGAGGACCTGACCGGAAGGATGGCATCGTGACCCAACCAAAATCGCAGACTGACTACGCTCGAGACGACTACTCCGAGTTGGCTCGCGTTCGCGCTGAAGTCGTGCGAGCGCTGAACGAAGAGCCTCCGAATGTCACGGTGCTGACAGGCGCGCTCGAACGCGTCGACGCACTGATCGACAAAGCGCGCGCGGAGCTCGTATCCGCCCTGGACGAGTTCAAGACTCTGCGTGAAGTCACGGGCGTTCCAACCGCGGGTCGCGACCTGCTCGCCGAGCTGATGGTGCTGCGCGGCCGCGACTTCTTCCCTTGGGGATAGGCCCTCGTTCCAGGTTGAGGGTCGCTCTGCTCGCTCCAGGTCACCGCAGCGCTTTCCGTTTCGTAACTGATCTGCGCGGGGTACAGTCCGCGTCGGGTCGGTGAACGAAAGCAAAAGGTGCTGCCATGACGCAGAAAATCGCGCTGTTCTGGCCAGGGGACGAACGGCCGAAGCCGAACCAACTCGCGCAGCCCAACGTCGAAGAGACGACGCAACAACTCGAACGCGCGCTCGCAAAGCTCGGTCGCACGAGTTACCGCATCGAAGGGTTCCTCTCGAAGCCGCATCACGCGATCGAGAAGCTCGGCCCGGTCGACGACCCGCTGCTCGGCGTGTGCGTGCACTGGCTGTACGGCCCGCACACGACAGATGGCGTGGTCGGCAAGGACAACCCGCTGCTGCTCGCGAGCAACTTCTCCGGGAAGTGGCCCGGGCTCGTTGGTCTCCTCAATACGGGCGCATGCCTCGAAAGTGTCGATCGCCCGCACTCGCGCATCTGGAGCGATGCCCCTGACTTGAGCGCCGATCCGGGCTTCATGGAACGGCTCGATCAGTGGTGTACGTCGGGCCGCATCGAATACGACACGAGCGACTTACGCTACGAAGCGACGCCGAGCGCAACCGCACGCGCGAGCGCTGCGCGTGTCGCAGCGGGCTTTCGTGCTCGCCGCGCGTTGATCATGATGCTCGGCGACACGTCGATGGGCATGATCAACGGCTACTTCGGCCCGCGGCTACTCACGAAACACGGCTTCACCGAGCACAAGATCGATCAAGCGTGGCTGCTCGATCGCGGTAAGCGCATCGAGGAGTCGCGGATCGAAGCCGCGTTCAAGTTCGTTCAAGAGCACGGCGTTCAGTTTCACTGGGGCGAGCCGGGCGCGGAAGATTTCACCGAGCTCGACACCCGTGAGCAGCTACGCGACTACCTGACCGTGCTCGACATGGCGTCGGAGTTCAAAGCCGACTGCATCGGCTGGCAATACCAGCTGGGCTTGATCAGCTTGCGCGCGCCGTCTGATTTTGCTGAAGGCCTGTTCAACTCGGTCTGTCGCCCGGAGAGCAACGGCGACACGATCGCGTGCGCGACCGAAGCCGATCAAGGCAACGCGGTCCCGATGGAGATGCTGAAGCGCTTGCTCAAAGACAAGGGCCTGCATCAAGCGGTGATGTTTCACGACGTGCGCTGGGGCGCCGAGCACGATGGTCGCTTCTTGTGGGTGCTCCTGAACTCGGGCTCGTGCGGTGCATACGCGTTCAATCACGACCCGTCCACGTTGAAGGGCGTGCACAGCTATCGGCAGCCGCGCCAGTATTTCCCTGTGCCGGGTGGCACGTTTGCGGGCGAGAGTTTGCCGGGCGCGATCACTTGGGCGCGCGCGTACATCAAAGGCGCGACGTTGTGGATGGACGTCGGCAAAGGTGAAGTGGTGCGGTTGCCGCCGGCCGTTCGCGACGCGTGGTGGACCGGTACCACACGCGAGTGGCCGTTCATGGCGGCGGACCTCGGCATCGGCCGGGACACCTTGATGGCCCACTACTTGAGCAACCACGTCGCAGTCGCGTACGGCGACGTGTTCGAAGAGATGATCGCGCTCAGCCAAGAGTTGGGTTTCAAGCTGCGAATCCTCGGATCGAAGTGAGGCCCGACGTGGAGCGCTTCTACCTCGGAGTCGACGTCGGTACTGGAAGTGCGCGCGCCGGCATCTTCGACGCGCGCGGCAAGCTCGTCGGAGCCGGCACGCACGAGATCGAGATGTGGAGGCCCGCCGACGACTTCGTCGAGCAGTCGAGCGACGACATCTGGCAGGCCTGCGGCAAGGCCATTCGCGCCGCACTAAAAATTGCGAGCCTCGACCCTGCAGCCATCCGCGGCATCGGCTTCGATGCGACGTGTTCACTCGTGCTGCTCGATGAACAAGACGCGCCGGTGACAGTCAGCCCGGACGGGCTCGATCGCTGGAACGTGATCGTCTGGATGGACCACCGGGCGATCGAGCAAGCAAATCGGATCAACGCGACCGGGCAGCGCGTGCTCCGGTACGTCGGCGGCGTGATCTCGCCGGAGATGGAAACCCCGAAGCTGCTCTGGCTCAAGGAGCGGCTGCCGGTCAGCTTCGGTCGCGCGCGGCGCTTTCTCGATCTGCCGGACTTCTTGACCTATCGCGCGACCGGCATCGATACGCGCTCGCTGTGTACGACGACGTGCAAGTGGACGTACCTCGCACACGAGGCCGCGGACGGCGGCGGTTGGGACGCCGAGTACTTTCGGACCATCGGCTTGCGAGAGCTCGCCGACGAGGAGTTCGCACGCATCGGTACGAGCGTGCGGCCGATGGGCGAACCCATCGGAGGTTTGCGCGAACGAGCCGCGACGGAGCTCGGGCTGGTCGAGGGCATACCCGTCGGCGTCTCGATCATCGACGCGCACGCGGGCGGCCTAGGCATGCTCGGTGCGACGGTGGACGGCATGGCACCCGATGCTGCCGCGCTCGAACAGCGGCTGGCGTTGATCGGTGGAACGTCGAGCTGTCACATGGCCTGCTCGCGCGAAGCGTTCTATCCGCGCGGCATTTGGGGTCCCTACTTCTCGGCAATGATTCCCGGGTTGTGGCTCACCGAAGGTGGACAGTCGTCGACCGGCGCACTGATCGATCACGTGATCGATAGCCACGCTCGCGGCGTCGAGCTGCGCGCGCACGCGAAACGCGAGGCCACCACTGCATATGCGATCCTGAACGCGCACCTCGATCGGCTATCGGCGCATGCGGAGTTTCCTGCGCAGCTGACGCGCGAGCTGCACGTGCTTCCTTACTTCCGGGGCAACCGCAGTCCGCGCGCCGATCCGACCTTGCGCGGCATGATCTCGGGACTGCGTCAGAGCGACAGTCTCGATTCGCTCGCGCTGACCTACC
>DASRXR010000372.1:0-6377 GCA_035687405.1 Polyangiales bacterium | reverse complement strand
CGCCATCGACTCGGCCGCAGCCGCGTTCGCGAACGAGTGCGCGACCAAACACGCAAAGCTGTTACCTCACCTCGCGACGCCGGACGTGGCACGCGACATGGATCAGGTGCGCGCCGCGCTCGGCGACGAGAAGCTCACCTACTTCGGATATTCATACGGCACCGAGCTCGGGGCCTGGTACGCCGAGCTGTTTCCCGATCGCGTGCGCGCGCTCGTGCTGGACGGTGCACTCGACGTGAAGCTCACCTCGACGGAAATCGCGCTCCAACAAGCCGTCGGATTCGAGAACTCGCTCGCGAGCTTCTTCGATTGGTGCACGACGGCGAGCACCAACTGTCGCTGGGCGGTGGGCGGGACTCCCGCCGCCGCGTTCATGAAGCTGTCCGCTGCCATCGACATGGCTCCGGTCATGACGCGCTCGGCGAATCGCAAGCTTGGGCCAGGCGAGTTTCTGCTCGGGGTGATCGCTCCGCTCTACGGCGGCGTCCAGGGCTATCGGCAGCTTTCGGATGCGCTCGCAGCAGCTGCGGGCGGCGACGGCAGCACGCTTCTCGGATTTGTGGATGCGTACACGGAACGGCAGAACGACGGTACGTACGGCACCATTCAGGAAGCCAACAACGCAGTCAATTGCCTCGACGCGCCGACGCCTCCCTACGCAGATCTCCGCAACGAAGTGATGCGGTTCGCGGCTGCGTCTCCGACGTTTGGCGTGGCCACGCTGACCAGCCTCCTCGTCTGCGCACATTGGCCCGTGCGCACCACGAAGCCGACGCCGCCGATGGCCGCAGGTGCTGCGCCGATCCTCGTGATCGGAACCACCGGGGATCCCGCGACGCCCTACCCGTGGGCGGAAGCCCTGGCAGCGCAGCTCGAATCCGGTGTGCTCCTAACCTACGAAGGCGAAGGTCACACCGCATACGGCCGAGGCGTGAAGTGCATCGACGACGCCGTGAACGCATACTTGATCGACGGCACGCTCCCCGCAGACGGGAAGCGCTGCGGCTCGAGCGGCGCGGCTTCGCCTGCGTCCATCGCGCCGAGTATGCTGCGCCTGCACTAACACTGACTGCTCAAGGCAGTGCTGCTCGAACGTCACTACACACGGTTCCACCCGTAAGCTTCGTCAGCGTGTAGGTCAAGGCGCCCGTCTGATAGTTGGGTCCAGCTCGGCGCGCACAAACCTTCCGCACACGACGCACTGCCATGTGCATTCAAACAAGAGCGTCCGCACGTGCCAACCAAAATCAACAACGCCCACCCGAGCAAACCAATCTTCAATCGCAACATTCCGGTTGCGGCGCCCCGTGGCCGCGGATTCATGATCGCTCAACCGCCATCCCAACGGAATGTTCAGGCCACCGAATCGCGTTCCGAGTGGGCGCGCGCACACGCGCAGCGACCGTCGGCAGCCACTAGCGGCAGTGTGCGCCGGGTGCCCGGCGAACGTCGGATCGACGGCGAGTGAGCATCGCAAATCGCTGCTTGCGCCAACGTGTTCCCAAGTTGCGCGGAGCGGACTGGTCGCCGTCGCGAGAGCTGCTAAAAACGGCTCCATGAAAACGCGATTTCTCGTGCTTCTGCTGGGTTTGACGGCGTGCAGCCACACGTCCTCTCCGCCCGCGGCGACTCCGGCGAACGAGGTTCCGCCGCCGCCGATCGCTGCTTCGACGGCACCGAAACCCGAGCTTCTCGCGATTCGAGTTTTGCTCGTCGGATACAAGGATGCTGGAGGGCCCGGCAGGGGTCCCGAACGCTCGAAAGACGAAGCCCTGCAACGCGCAAGCGGGCTCGCGATGATGGCGCGACAAGGCGACAAGCTGAGCGAACTGGTCCACACGTACAGCGACCGCGCCGGTGCAACCGAAGACCAAGGCGTAGCGAAGCTGCGGCCGGCAGAGCCCGCTCCATTCAACGCTGCAGTCGTAACCGCTGCGCTCGCGTTGCGAGTCGGCGGAATCAGCGAGCCGGTCGAAACGCCGGACGGATACATCGTGCTCGAGCGACTTCGCGATCCGGACGTCGGCCCTGAACGCATCGGAGCGCGGCACGTCCTGATCACGTACACGACCTCGGCGAAGTCAGTGCCGGGCGCGATTCACACCGAGGCCGAAGCGCGCGCGCTCGCCCAACAAGTCGTCGAGGAAGCACAGCAGCCGGGCGCGGACTTCGGCGCACTCGCCACGAAGTACACGGAGGAACCCGGCGGCAAAGAGCGCGGCGGCGACCTCGGCAAGTTCGGGCGTGGCCAGATGGTCCCGGCGTTCGAGCAGGTCGCGTTCAAGCTCAGCGTGGGGCAAATCAGCGGCATCGTGGAAAGCCCCTTCGGCTTTCACGTGATCCAGCGCTACGAGTGAGCATCGGGCAGCCCTTAGTCCCCATTTTAGGTAGGAACACGCTGAGACACTCCGGCGCTTAAAGGTTCGCCGTTGTTGACCCTGGCTGAGTCTTGGCTCAGCTTTGCCTATCCCGTGGAGGACACCATGCGTAGGCTAGCGGTTCTATCCATTCTCACAGCGCTTGCAGCGTGCGGCGGCGAAGAAGCTTCGAGCCCGCCGGTCGGCAGCCCGACGACGACCGTCTCACCCGGAACTACATCGGGCACCTCGCCGGCAGCTGGTTCCGCCGGAAGCGCATCGAGCCTTCCCACGAGCCCGGCCGGGCAGACGCCCGTGCAGACTCCGGGGACGACGCCCGCAAATCCGACACCGGCAGTGAGCACGCCGGCAATGCCGCCCTCAGCTGCGACGCCTTCGACGCCGGCGCCAACGCCAGCCGCAAATCCCGCCGCGGGCGAGAAGAAACTTGCGATGGACGAGTGTGGTCTCAAGACCGGTTACGCCGGCGACGAGTACTGCATCAACGCGCCACCGGCGGACAAGGGTTTTCAGCTCCACATCGGACCAACGAGCTACACCAACCCCGAGGCGAAGTACGTGCTGCAGCCGGGTGATGAAAACGTCGTCAACCTGACGGCCGTGAGCGGCAATGACAAAGACGTGATGTATTTCTATCGCCAGTACCGCATGCGGCCGGGCTCGCACCACGTGATCCTGAACGCCGACGGCAAGCGCATCGGCGGCACGCAAAACCTCGCGCGCGACAATCCCGACTTCGGCATCATTCCACCGGAGAACCAGGACGTCGGTTTGCCGCTCGCGGCGCATTCGCAGATCACTGCGAACATGCACTTCTACAACTTCACGGACAAACCCATCATCCGCGAGCTGTGGACGAACTACTGGTACAAGGATCCCGCCGAGGTCAAAGAGGCTGCCAAGTCGGTCTTCTCAATGACGGGCGTCACTGCGGCGGTCGCGCACTCGCACGTCGTCGTCGGCGCGAGTTGCCCGGTTCAAGGGACCGGTCGCGCGCTCTCGTTGTACGGGCATCGCCACTTGAACAACGTCCGCTTCAGCATCTGGCACACGACCGCGGGCAAGAAGAACCTCGTGTTCGAGGACTACGACTCGCAGCACCCGGGTATCCTCGAGTACAACAGCTTGACGACGAACCCCGCCGCGAATCCGATGACGAAGACCACCGGTGGCACGAGCGGCATCCTCGACTTGAAGCAGGGCGATACGCTCGACTTCGAGTGCGAGATCGTCAACGACACCGACAAGAACTTCTTCGGTGCCAACGAAGCGTCGGACGACGAGATGTGCATCTTGGTCGGCGACACGGTCGGCGCGCAGGTCACGGCAGGTTGCACGCCGATCACGGCGCGTAAGGTTACGACTTCGACCGTCCCTGCGGACTGAACGCACGCGCCCCAGCGCTAACGAAGCGCTGAAGTTCGATCGAATGATGGCTCCACCAGTTGAATCTGGTGGGGCCGTTTTTCTTTAACAGCGTCGAGACGGTGACGTGACGAGCGATCGCGCAAGCAGTAAGGCACAGCACAGTTCGGCACGATTGACGCGCGACAGATGCGCGTGTGTCCAAACTGTCGATTCGATCGAAAATCAGCGACCGTTTTGTCGACTCACTCGCAACTAACAGGGTGCGTGCGAGCTTGACGAGGGTGAGCTCGCGCGTGTGGGGAAGCATGCGTGCGTCGACATCGCGCAACGCAGCGCGCCGCTATGGCGAGCTGCGCGCGCGTCGCTGCACGCATGACTAAACGCGTTGACGTCCGTCGACCAATGGAGCGAATCACATGGACTCGAGCTTCGGGGTGAGGCAGCAATCGAGATCAGTAGACACGTGGGCTCGGATTCTAGCGCTGGCTGCTAGTGCAGCTGTCAGCTGCGCCGAGTCTCACGACACAGCAACTCCTACTAAAGTCGATTCAGTCGAGAACGAACTCGTGTACCTGATGCGGGACGGCAAACTTCCGAGCGAGATGCTCCCGCCGACGCAACCGCCGCAACCAGAACTGCCGCCGCGATTTTGCGATTTCAACACGTCGCCCTTTCCCGGCGCGCCTCCGCCGATCGTAGCGCCGCTCCCAGCGGCGGGGTCCGCAAGCGAAGTTGCTGGCTCGGGCGGAATGGGTGCTGCCGCGGACGGCGGCATCAGTGCGAGTGATGGTGGCGTCGCAGGCGGGCCGGATCCCACATGCGACTCAGTCCCAGTCGGCTTCTGGAAGTTCGACGACTGCAATCCATTCCGGACCGACTTGGGTGATTCATCCTTCGAAGGCCACACTGCGTTCCGCGACGTAGATCTCACGTGCGCAGCAGGTCAGCAGGGCTTCGGAGCTTCGTTCACGAAGGCCGACGACATCGTCTACGTGCCTGATCAGCCAACCTTCGCGCTCAACTTGGGCGTGACGATCGCAGCCTGGGTGCGGCCCGATTCGGTGACTGGACTTGGCACCATCTTCCGCAAGAGCGACGACGAGGACAGCGCGTTCGCGTTGCTCGTCCACAATCGCAACCTCGAGTTCGTCGTGCGGCTGACCTCCGGACGATTGGCGAGCGTGTCCGCGCCGGCGACTGCGGGGAAGTGGACCCACGTCGCGGCGACGTACGACGGGGCGACGCTCCGACTCTATTACGACGGCACTGAAGTGGCTCACAGGGCTGCAGTTGGCGTGCTCGCGCGCGGTGCCGGTCCGCTGCTCATGGGCAACGATGGAACGGGGCGGAGGTTCTCTGGTCGCATCGACAACGCGTGGTTCAACACTCAGGCCGCGTCGGTCGCCGCGATCCAACAACTATTGTGTTTGCGGCGCGATCCAGTTTTCGCGGTGACACCTGAAGTCGGACCGAGTGTTCCAGGCGGAGCCGTCGTCACCTACACCATGAACGTCACCAGCATGGATGATGCTCGATGTGCCGCGACGAGCTTCCAAGGCTTCTTCTCGCAACAACAGGGTGACTTCACGTTCGAACCGTCGAACGTAGACTTCTCGCTCGCCTCGGGCGAAACGTTCACGGTCGACGTCTCTGTCACGAGCGGCGTCGACATCGAACCGGGCAGCTACCTGCTCGATTTTTTCGTGCTGTCGAACGAAAGCAGCGGTGGCTTCTTTGCGCCGACGCCGGGGTCAGTCGTGGTAACGGTACAGGGTGGCGCCGCGCCCGCGGTCAGCAGCGCCGGTTCCGGAGCTCCGGCGATGGAGCCCCAACCCGAGGAGCCCATCCCGCCTACGCCGTCTGGCTTTTCAAACGTCCAAGTTCAATACCTGGTCGCGGAACCGACGGGTTGTCACGTGTCGTCCGCACGTGAGCTGATGATCCGGGACCTCAGCGTCGTCGAGGATCCGGTACGCACCATCCTGAATGGCCCCGCCGATCCGAACACCGGTGTCTGGTCGTTTGGTGGGCTGATGCAGCGGTTGTCGCCATCGGCGGCAGACGCTGCAGACAACACCGAGGCGATGTTCCGGTCGTTCCTATCGACGCAAACCATCAACACGTTCGAAGTGCAGCCCAGACCGCCGATGGACTCGCTCGTCCTTTCGGCTTGGCCACGCACCGCGGACGGCAAGTTGGATCTCGCGCGTGCGCCTATGCGCCTACTCGCGATTACACATCGTCTCGACCTCGAAGATCTCGCGAACGGCAAGGCCGGCGAAGGACGTTTCACCTTCGGCGTGTTGGACCCGATGGGCTTCCAGATGGAGTTCACGGTCATCTTCGAGTACTTGCTCGCCGCTCGAGACGCGGACGAGGCTCGCGAGTGGGCAGACGCGGTTCACGCGCTTCAGGCGTTACCGTTCCCGTCTGCGGAGTACAACGACGCGCTGCAAGAACTCACCGATCGCTTCACCGGTCGCAACGTGCTTCCGGGCGCGCCGAACGGAAGCGCACTCATCGACATCCGCACGAACGAGATCGCACTGTCGCTCGACGGGCAGTGGCAACTGCGGGAGTTCAGGATCGACCCTGAGTCGGGGCTGATAGCGCCGCATACGCTCTTCCAGA
>DASRXR010000371.1:0-11611 GCA_035687405.1 Polyangiales bacterium | reverse complement strand
GCTGTTGGCGGCTAAGGGGCCTGGCTACGACTTGATCACCGGCGAGCCGCCGCCGCCCGTGATCGCGGGCGTGGTCAACCTGTACACGCGTGAGTACTTTCAGCTGGTGCGCAGCCGTCTCGCCGAAGGCGGGATGGCCACACATTGGTTGCCACTCATGAATCTCAGCGCACCAGCGGCAAAGTCGATCATTCACGCGTTTTGCGACGCGTTCGACGATTGCTCGCTGTGGCACGGTTCGGCGCGCAATTTCATGCTGTTTGGGACGCGGAACGCAAAAGTCGCGAACTCCACCGCGAAGTACGGCGAGCTCTGGACCCGGCCGACCTCGGCTGAGCTCAAGAACATCGGGTTCGAAATACCGGAGCAGCTCGGAGCGGCATTCATCGGCGATGCTAAGTACTTGCAGGAGCTGACGCGCGACGTTCCGGCCGTCACCGACGACTTGCCGCGCCTGATTCAAACTCCGGGGCCCCGTGAAGATCGCGACGCACTGATCTGGGAATGGCGCGAAACGCACAAAGCGCGCGATCGCTTCATGGCCAGCCCCTTCGTTGAAAAGCTCTGGAACTCCGAGATTCGAGCACGCACCGCGCGCCAGTTCGAAAATCAGCGGTTGTTGAACGATCTGCTCTTTCCGGAGCAGACGCCGGTGCGGCAGACACAGGTTTTGCATCAGGTGCTGCAAGGCACCAAGCTCACGCTTCCGATATTGCTCATGTTCAACAGCGATCCTGAGGTGCAGGGCCAGCTCGCGAAGCTGCCGGAGGCGGCGCGTGCGCGGCCGGAATGGCAAGTTCATCGTCTGGCGGGAGCTCTCGCCGCGCGTGACTTCCCTGGCGCGCTCGTGGTGATGCGCGAGATGCCGAAGGAGCGCATCCCGCTGAACGACTTGCTCGACTACGTGGAATACGTGGTGGAACGTAACGGTGGCAGTCTCGTTCGGCCACGTTGAACCGGGACCGTGTGGCGTGTAGTGATCGATGAGGATGGTGGCGATGCGAGGGACAGTTCAAACAGCACAGGTTCGCGTCTTGGCCGCGATGGTCGCGCTCGTTGCGCTTTGCACCGGTTCGCGTGCGCACGCTGGACCAGTCGAGCAGATGGTCGAGCTCGCGTACCCACCTGGGAAGTCCGACAGCATGTTGGTCCGCTATCTGAACGGCGGCGGCGGGTTGTTCCTGTCGACTGACGCGGGCAAGAGCTGGAGCCTCCAGTGCAATACTGCGTTTCTCGGCCCAGGCGGGCGCGTGCAGGGGCCGATCGCGGTTCTCGGCGACAAGACGCTGCTGGTGCTGAGTAGCTCGGGCGTGTTCCACGCAGACGCCGCTGGCTGCGGGTACAAGGCGGAGTCGCCGGACCTCACGAAAAACCTCGTCGACTTCACGCTGCACCCGACTGATCCGATGAAGGTCTACGGGGCGATCTCGGATCCAGCCGGCATGAGTGGTCTCGTGGTGCGCGCGGCCGATGGGACGTGGACGCCCGTGGGTGTAAAGGACGCGCCATCTCCACTCAGCTTGCGCGTCGTGACGCGTGAAGCTGGGCTGCGCTTCTACGAAGTCGCCGTGAAGACGGGGACGGCGATGGGTGCGGCCGGCACGGGCGCCGTGGCAACGGAGTACGTGCTGCGCGTCTCGGACGACGAGGCAAAGACGTGGCAGGAGTATCCGCTGCCGGTCGATGCCAGTGGCCGCCCACGGCTGCGCGGTGTCGATCCGACGAATCCAGAGCGCGTGCTGATCGTCATCGATCGTTCGAACGCAACCGACTCGGTGCTGCTCAGCAAAGACGGTGGCAAGACGACGACGAAGTATCTGGAGGTCGACGAGTTCGGTGGGCTGACGTTTGCGCCGGATGGTCGCGTGTGGATTGGCGATCTCGGTTTGACCAGCGGCAGCTCGATGACGCGCGGCCTGTACAAGGCGGCAAATCTCGATGCGCTGCCGGCGCGGTTGGGGCAAGCGACGTATCCCGTGCAGTGCCTCGGTTGGGCCGCAGATACGAACACGTTGTATGCGTGCCAGCGCTTTTGGTTTGGCAACGTGAACCAAGAGACTGGTGAGTTCACCACCATGATGCGGTTCACGGACGTTCCGAAGTTCGTGTCCTGCCCGGGGGAGGACACTGCGGGGCAGTGCAAGGTGCAGTTGTGCTTGGACTACTGCGGTCCGGCGCACTTTGCGGCGGCGCCGGTCTGTTCGGCTTACGACGACCCGGCGTGTGGTAAGCCGGTTGCGTTGATGGAAGCGGGGGACTCGGAGGTGCCGAGCGCCGGTACGACGGGTTCAGCCGGCAGCAGCGTTGCAGCTGGTAGCGGCGCTGCGGGTGCGGCGGCAGGTGCGGGTGGAATGTCGGTCGCGGGTTCGACGGCGACGGCAGGAACAGGCACGGCAGGCACCACGTCGGGTGCTGCGGGCGTGGCTCAAGCGCCGCCGGGAAAATCGAGCGGCTGTTCATTCGCACCGGTGAGCACAACCTCGAGCTCCGGGCCAGCGTGGTTCGGTCTGACTGCGTTGGCATTGGTAGCGGTGCGTCGGCGTGCGAAGGCGCGAAGGCGTTAGTCCGAGTTAGCGCTTGCGCGTTCGCTTAGCGGGCGTGCGCGCAGCGGGTTGCGTGCGCTTACGCGTCGGCTTCGGTTGCGTGGGCTCGGGCACTGCGTGCGCGGGCTCGGGCGCAGCGTGCGCGGACTCGGTCTCCGATTCGGGTTCCGACTCCGCTAACGCCATCGCTCTCGCCCTATCGGCTGCCGCTTTCACGAACGGCGCCAGCACATCCAATGGCGAATCGCTTCCACTCCAGGCTGCTGGCTTGCCTAGCTGTTGCAACACCGCCGCGTGCGCCTTCGGTGCCTCGAACTCCAGCTGCAACGCTGGCAGCGGCGCTCTCGGCGCGTCGTAGTCTTCCGCGTCGACGCGCTCCAGCCGGACCGCATTCATCCGCGTGTCGGCTTCCAACCCGCGCGAGTCCGCCGCCGTGTCGCTGCCGCCCCGAGCTGCACGCAACGCCGCTAGAACCTGATCTTTCGTCCGGCCTCGCAACTCGAACAACAGGAACGGGTCGCGATCCAACGCCTCACCGAGCACATAGTGCGTTGCAGCGACGTGTTTGCACGGATTCGCCCAGTCAGGGCAACTGCACTTCGTGACGAGATCAGTCGTCCGCACCGGAAACACGCTTGCTTTTGCACTCGCAAACGCTTCGTCGATCGCGCGCGGCATTTCACCCGCGAGCAACTCGGCCGTGAACTGCGCCTTGGCAGCCATGTTCTCGATCGCCGCTTTCCAAACCGCCTCCTTGAGTTGCGACACCTGCAGCTCGACGTCGTACGGCTGCGGACGCGATCCCGTGACCTTCGCAGTGACCAACCCCGCGTGCACGCTGAGATCGTGCGTTCGCCCCGCGCGTGCGTACGTCTTGCCTCGCGCGAGGCGCAAGCCGTAGCCGGGCGCCATCCGCTCGAGCGCTTCGATCCAACGCTGACCCCACCACGTCAGCCCAGCAGATTTGATCTTGATGCCGTGCTCGGGGGGAGGGCGCTTGGGCCCCGAACGAAAAAACGGCCTGCGGTCCTCCGGACTCATGCCCGGGGCTCCGAGCCGGTTCGCGCTTTGCGGCGCTTCTTGGCGTTGGCGCGGGGTTGCGATTCTGCCCCGTCCGCCGCTGAAGGCTGCGGCCTCGACTCTTCATCTTCCACGACCGCCCCGTCCGAGAGCGCAAACAGTTCGCGCAACTCGGTGTTGTCGAGCTCGGTGATCCACTGTTCTCCGCTCGCGACGATCTTGGACGCGAGTCCGCGCTTCTTCTCGAGCAATTGATCGACGCGATCCTCGACCGTGCCCGCGCACACGAGCCGATGCACTTGCACTGAGCGCGTTTGCCCGATGCGGTACGCGCGGTCCGTCGCTTGATCTTCGACCGCAGGATTCCACCAGCGATCGTAGTGAAACACGTGCGTCGCAGCCGTGAGGTTCAACCCGGTGCCACCCGCCTTGAGTGAGAGCACGAGCACGCGCGGGCCACTCGGATCGGTCTGGAATCGCTCCACGAGCAAATCCCGCGCGCGCTTCGACGTGCCACCATGCAGAAACTCGACCGAAGTTCCGAGTGTGCGCGCGAGATGCGCCGTGAGCAGCTCGCCCATCTGGCGATACTGCGTGAACACGAGCGCCTTGTCGCCGGCCGCGAGAGCCTCCTCGAGCATCTCAGTCAACCGCGCGAGCTTGCCGGACCGCTGCGCGAGAGGCCCGCGCTCGGACAAGTACTGCGCCGGGTGATTGCAGACCTGTTTGAGGAACGTGAGCAGCGCGAGCACGCGACCACGGCGCTCCATCCCTTCGGCCGATTCGATCCGCCGCAGCTCTTCGTTCACGACCGCTTGATAAAGCGATGCCTGCTCGCGCGTGAGCGTGCACACGACCGTGCTCTCGTTCTTCGCTGGCAAGTCTTGGATCACGCTCGGGTCCGACTTGAGGCGGCGCAGCACGAACGGCGCGACGATGCGCCGCAAACGCGTCGAGGCCTCGTCGTTTCCGTAGCGCTCGATCGGCACTGCAAACTCGCGCCGAAAGCGCTCGAGCGGCCCGAGCAGCCCGGGATTCGCGAACTCGAGGATCGACCAGAGCTCCGCCAAGCGATTCTCGACCGGCGTACCCGTGAGCGCGAACCGCCGGCTTGCGCGCAGTTGCCGCGCCGCCCGCGCCGTTGCCGACGCCGAGTTCTTGATGTTTTGTGCTTCGTCGAGCGCAACGCTCGACCACTCGACGTCGGCCAGCAGCTCGGCATCGCGGCGCAGTAAGCCGTAAGACGTCACGACCAGCGCGCCGGGCTCGGCTGCGAGCGCTGCAGCGTCGCGCGCGCGATCGGTTCCGTAGTGCGGCAGTAGGCGCAAACTCGGCGCGAAGCGAGCAGCTTCGCGTTCCCAGTTGCCGATCACCGACGTCGGCGCAACCAGCAGCGAGGGGCGACGATCGTCGGGTGCGACTTGCGCGTGGCGCAGCAGTGCAGCCAACAGCTGCAGCGTCTTTCCGAGGCCCATGTCGTCGGCGAGACACGCGCCGAGACCGAGCCCGCCGAGGTTCGACAGCCAAGCCAAACCTCGCGCTTGGTAGGGCCGCAAGGTCGCTCGCAGTGTCTCCGGCGGTGAAGCCTCAGCCGTAGCGGCGGAACGCAAGCGTTCGAGCAGATCTGCAAACGTGCCAGTGGCACTCACCCGTGCCGCGAGCGCGCCCGCCTGTGTCTCGCCGTCGAGCGCAGCCGCAAGTGCCTCGCGCAAGCTCACGCGCTGGCTGCCCGCCAGGATGCGCCGTTGAATCTCGGGCAGCTCCTGTGGATCGATCGCGATCCACGCGCCGCGATGCTGCACCAGCGGCGCTTTTTGCGCAGCGAGTGCCGCCAGCTCGCGAGGACTGATCATTTCGTCGCCGACTGCGGCTTGCCAATCGACTGCAATCAGCGTGTCGAGGCCGAGCTCCGAAGCGCCGTCGACTACACCGGCCGTCGTCGACTTGCTACCGGCACGCATCTGCAGCCGTAGGCGGCGGCTCCCGTTGCGCGTCAGCTCGCCTGGCACGATCACACCGAAGCCAGCGTCCGACAGCAACGCCGCCGTCTCGGCGAGAAAGCCGTACGCCGCCGTCGGACCGAGCAGCAGCGACTCGGGTCGTTGCGTCGCGAGCGCAGACTCGATCGGCGGATACAAACGCGCGGCGCGTCCGAGCGCTTCGAGCAGCGACTCTTCCGGATCTCGAAACGCGCGACCGAGCTTCTCGAGCTTCACGCCGCGCGCACTCCAGACTTCGCTCGCCGACACGAGCAGGCTCGCGTCGTCTGGCGACTGCAGCATGAATCGCAGCAGGAAGTCCTGACTGTCCGGCGCCGGGAGCTCGAGGCGGAAACATGCCCGCAGGCGATCCCGAGCGCCGACCGCGGGATCGCTCCAGCGCTGTAGATCCGCGACCAGCGAGCGTTCGCCAAACCCTCGCGCTTCGAACTGCCGTTCGGTGCTCGTGAGTGCGGATTGCCAGCGAGAGCGCCAATCGTTTTTAGATCCGGTTCCTCGCGCGACTTCCGAGCTCGCGCGAACCAGCGCGTCGATCACCGCGTCGAGGAACGCGCGCAACAATGCTTCCGGAGCCCACACGTCGAGCGAGCCGCTGTCACTCGACGTGTGGGCCGGCAGCGCGTGCGCGGACAACGGCATGCTTCGCGCCAGCGCGAGCACTTGGGACGCGTCTTCCGGAGCGGAGAGCGCGGCAGACCAGCGTGCCTCGATCCGACCGTTCACGTGTGCGAGCGTCGGCACTACACGTTCGCGCGCGATGAGCCCCAGCGCGAGCTTGCTCGCAACTGCCCAACAAGCCACCGATGCCGGCAAGGTCGCGAGTGCGGCGGATGGCTGCAACGCCAGCGCTTGCGCGCAGCCGAGCACGGGCCAGCGCAGCCCGTCGACGACGCGGCGACCGCTCGGCGTGACCACCTCGACCTGTGCGCGGCCGCCGGGTTCGCCAGCCCAAGTGGGCGGGTGTTCGGTGGATTCATCCCACCAAAACATCGCGTCGAGCTCAGGCAAAAACAGGAGCGGCATCGCACCCGTTCATGGCACAGCTGGCGGGCCGCAGCCACAAGCCGCGGCCGCCTGCTCAGTCATTCTTCGGCTGCGGCGTCCTCATGGCGAAGCGTGAGCGGGGGCGCCGAAGCCAAGATGTTCTCGAGATCCTTGCGTTCGAGCGTCTCTTCCACGAGGAGGCGCTCTGCGATCTGCGACAAGACCTCGCGCCGTTCGTTCAGGATCGCCCGCGCTCGCACGAGCTCGGCATCGACGATCAGCTTCACCTCTTCATCGATCACCCGCGCGGTGGCCTCGCTGAAGTTCCGCTGCTCACCGAACAACGCCGGCGACTCGAGAAAACGCTGCCCTGCCGGGACACCGAAGGTTTGCGGCCCGAGCTTGTCACTCATGCCGAAGCGACAGACCATCTGTCGCGCGGTCTCGGTCGTACGTTCGAGATCGTTTTGCGCACCAGTCGAGACTTCGTTGAACACGATCTCTTCGGCCGCGCGACCCGCGAGCATCACGCAGATGCGATCGCGCAGCTCGACCCGTGTGACCAAGTAACGATCCTGCGCCGGCAACTGCAACGTCGCACCGAGCGCGCCGATCGAACGCGGAATGATCGTCACGCGATGCACTGGATCGGCGTGTTCGACCGAGAGCGCCACGAGCGTGTGCCCACTCTCGTGATAGGCCACGCGCTTGCGTTCCTCGACCGTCATCACCAACGCGGTCTTCTTCAACCCCAGCTGGATCCGGTCGACCGCTTCTTCGAAGTCGCGCATCGCAATCTCGCCCGCGTTGCGACGCGCTGCCGCGAGCGCCGCCTCGTTCACGACGTTTGCGAGATCGGCACCGACCATGCCCGGCGTGCGCTGCGCGACGACCTTCGGGTCGACGTCGTCAGACAGCTTCACCTTGCGCGCATGCACTTTGAGGATGGCCTCGCGCCCCTTTACGTCGGGCCGATCGACCACGACCTGGCGATCGAAGCGACCTGCGCGCAACAGCGCGGAATCGAGCACTTCGGGCCGGTTCGTCGCAGACAAGATCACGACGCCCTTGCTCGTGTCGAACCCATCCATCTCCACGAGCAGTTGATTCAGCGTCTGCTCGCGCTCTTCGTGCACGCCGAACCCACCGGCACCACCGGCGCGCGCGCGGCCGATCGCATCGAGCTCGTCGATGAACACGATACACGGCGCACGCATCTTCGCCTGCTCGAACAAGTCGCGAACGCGCGATGCGCCCACGCCGACGAACATCTGCACGAACTCGGGGCCGGACATCGAGAAGAACGGCACGCCCGCTTCGCCCGCGACGGCACGGGCCAGGAGCGTCTTGCCGGTTCCAGGCGGACCGACTAGCAGCACACCGCGCGGTGCACGCGCACCGATCGCCTGATACTTCGAGGGTTGCCTCAGGTAGCTCACGATCTCGACGAGCTCGCCTTCGGCTTCATCGATCCCGGCGACGTCTTTGAACGTCACGCGTTCCTTCTCGTTCAAGTCGTAAATCTTCGCCGAGGCTTTGCCGACCGACAGCGGGCCCGCGCCTTTGCCGATGCGACGCATCGCAAACGACCACAGACCGAACAGCACGACGAACGGCAACACCCAACCGAGTAGGAGCGCGCTCCATGGCGACGTCCTTTCGACGCGCCCGGAGAACTTGACACCCTTGTCGCGGAACGTCTGGAGCAGCCCCGTTTCATCCACGCGCGGAAGGCGGCTCGTCGCGATGCGCTCGTCTTCCTTCTTCTCGGCCGGCTTGCCGCCGACTGCGGGCTTCTCGGGAGCTTTGGGATCCGGCTTCAGTACTGCGACAATTTCGTCTTCGCGCAGCGTCGCCTCGCGCACGCGGCCTTCGTCGAGCAAGCTCAAAAAATCGCTGTACGCGACGGCCTTCGGCTGCGGCTCCCGCAACACGAAAACCTGGAGCCCCCAGAGCACGAGCAGCGCGAGCAGCAGATACCCGCTGGAGAACGTGAATTGTCGCTTCTGGAATTTCTTCATCGGCATCGGGGCGTCCGGACCCCGCATAACCTAGGGAATATGCGCACCCGAGGAACGCGTGTCACTCCCCCTGCAACCAATTAAAGGCTGCAGCCGATCCGCTGCTGATCGAGCGCAACTTCGTCGATCCAGACGTCGTATTTCGTGGGCAACATCATGCCGCCTTGATTGTAGTTCTCGAACCCGACCCAGACAGAACTGATGTCGGGGAGAACATATTTCGTGCCGTTACTGTTGTATCGGCTGACGTCGCGCGTCGTCGCGAGCGAAGGGTGCTCGGCACCATCCCACCAGAACTTCGTGAGCTCGTTGGTGGTGTCGACCATCCACTCGAGGCAGATCCACTCGTTCTTCGGCACCTCGTGAACCGAGCTCGCGCCCGAAGGTCTGTCTTTGTCGAGGTTCGTCCAATCGCCGGTCGGCCCGTGATCGGTGCCGACGCCGAACTTGTTGATCGTCTCGAGTTGGCCGCCGACGCGAAGCTCGCTCGTGTCGGTCGAGTCCGAAGCCGGCTTCGAGCCGATCACGGTCCAGTGCGCGTAGTTCGGCCCCGTCGGCAACGCGCTGAAGTAGATGAACATACGCCCGTAGTACAAACCGTTCGCGCGCGGAAAGATCTTCGTCGTTCGCAGGCCCGAGCCACCTGTCGCCATGGTCGTCACGTGCAGCGCTTTCGTGCCGCGCGCAGCTTGCGTCGCGTCGATCTTCGGCGCGGTCGGCGCTGCTTGATAGGTCTTCCAAGTCGCTGCGTCGATCGTCCCGCTCTCGAAGTCATCACACAGCAACACGCCTGCCGCCGCGCAGCGACTCGCGCCGAAGAACGTATTGCGATCGGTCGCGTACGTACGCCCGCCGCTACCAGCTGCACCGGCCGCGCCGGACCCTGCGGTCGCACCGCTCGCGCCGGCTGCGTTCATGCCGCTCGTACCCGCCGTGCCCGCGGCTCCGCCTTCGCCCGCGCGCCCTCCGGAACCCGCGGCTCCGGCCCCCGCGCCACCCGAACCCGAGCTCGCGCCGGAGCTTCCACTCGAGCCCGCGCCGCCTGGCCCGGATGCGCTCGAACCCGCGCCCGCTTGGCCGCCCGCGGCTGCAGCGCCGACGCTCCCGCCGGAACCCGCAGTTTCGCGGACATCGGTGTCGTCGCTGGGACACCCCGACGCGGCAAATAGACTGAATGACGAAACAAACGCGAGAAGGTGGACTCGAGCGCCGTGTTTCATGCAGTTCGAAAGTACCGCCTGCGCCTCGAACTAGCTCGGTACGCTTGCGCCTACACTGGGTCCTTCGCGGACAGCTCTAGTCCTCAATTCGTGGCAAGCTCGCGCGCATGCTGCAGACCTCGGCCCGGCTCCTACGGTTGCTCACGATGTTGCAGACGCGCCGGTCGTGGGCCGGCCCAGACCTTGCCGAACGGCTCGAGGTCACCGCACGCACCTTGCGGCGCGACATCGATCGGCTCCGCAGCCTCGGGTATCCCGTGCATTCCACGTCGGGGACCGCGGGTGGTTACAGCCTTGGCGCCGGCGCTGCACTTCCCCCGTTGATGCTCGAGGACGACGAAGGCATCGCGGTTGCGCTCGCGCTCCAGACTGCTGCGGGCGGTAGCGTCGCAGGCATCGAAGACGCGGCGCATCGCGCGCTTTCGAAGCTCGAGCAAGTGCTCCCGAATCGTTTGAGGCGCCGGATCAAGACGATGCGCTCCTCGATCGTGCGGATGACCGACACCGGGCCGACGGTCGACTTGAGCGCCGTGTCCGCACTCGCCGGTGCCTGCGAAGCGCAGCTCGAGATCGCGTTCGATTACAACGATCATCACGCGCGGGTGAGCCGCCGTGCGGTCGAGCCGCATCGTTTGGTCCACATGGAGCGGCGTTGGTATCTCGTCGCATGGGACAAAAATCGCACCGACTGGCGCACGTTTCGCGTCGATCGCATCGTTTTGCCGTTCGAGAACGGCGCTGCGTTTGCGCCGCGTAGCTCACCTGACGACGACGTCGCTGCGTTCGTCTCGCGTTCCGTTTCCTCCGGTCCGTATCCGTACCGCGTGCAGGTGGTGATGCGCGCTCCGATCGAAGCCGTGCGCGAACGCATTCGGCCGAGCTCGGGTTCACTCGAAGCGATCGATGGCAAACGTTGTCGGTTGCGAACGGGTGGTCATTCACTCGAGTCAGTCGCGATTTGGCTGGCCTGCGCGGGGTTCGAGTTCGAGATCGAAGACCCGCCCGAGCTGCTCGAGCACTTGCAGCGAGCGCAAGCACGCCTCGCACGGATTGCTCGCGCGCATACGCGCACTGACGCTTCGGCCGAACATTAGTGCTGCACTGGGTTTAGTCAGCGGCGACTGACCTTACACAGTCAGATCACGATTTACGAACACGTAACAGAGATGTGGTGCACGGTGAGGTACGAACGATGTAACGAAAGGCGGGAACCGATCACGACTGAACTGTCGTTCGGAGCCGACCATGGAGAAGTCCGCAAATACTGCAGTGTCTATGCTGCTGCCCGCGCTCGTGCTCTGCGGCGCAGCCTGTGATGTATATGATGCATCGTTGAGTCGGCATCTGGAGAACAGCAACCGCCGCTCGCGCGATTCGGCGGTGGCCTCAGTGGATGCGAGTGCGGGTGACGCGTTCGACGACGCGGGTGACGCATCGAGTTCCGAGTGCGGAAACGGAACCGTCGAGCCAGGCGAGCGCTGCGACATCGCGATTTCATCCGGACGTAATGGCGCGTGTCCAGATGGTTGCAGCGGGCGTGAGGGCTGCAGTCAACGCCTTCTCGTAGGAAGTCAGTGCGCGGCTCGCTGCGAGGAAGTGGAGATCACGCAGGCGATCCCGGACGACGGCTGCTGCCCTTCCGAAGCTACAGCGAGTCAAGACAACGATTGCGCGAGCACGTGTGGCAATGGCGTCGTCGAACGAGGCGAACGGTGTGATCCCCCGGGCACCTGCGCGCAAAAGAAAGCCTGCACGACGACCGGAGTGTGCCAGCAGGCGCACTACAGCGGTGATCCCGACCAGTGCACTGCCGCATGTGTGAT
>DASRXR010000370.1:0-6890 GCA_035687405.1 Polyangiales bacterium | reverse complement strand
AACAACGACAGGAAGATGAAGAAGCTCGTCGCTGGCGTGCAGCGAGGCGACAACGAGCGAACGTTTTGGACCAACATCGGCGTCGCGTTCGAGAACGCTGATGGCAGCTGGAATCTCAAGTTCAACCTGCTACCGACCTCGCCCAACACGACGATTCAGTTGCGTGATATCGACCCGAAGGCCGACGAGTAGCGCGCGCTGCGTCCGCGCTGTCGGCCGAAGCGCGGACGTGGCTCGGAAGCCGAGGATTGGATACAGCACGACCGCCGATCCCGTGATCTGCTGCACTGCACGCTGGCGGCATGGCAGGGCGGCACGCTCGATGTTGGGGATCGAAACCGGGCACGACTACGCGTTCGACTTGTTCCATGCCGAGCGGCACTTCTCCGTCGTCGAACTTGCGCGTCGACACGACCGTCGAGTTCAGCGAGTGCGGCCGCGTGACGGTCGAGCTGCTCTGAGCGCTCGCTCGGTAGCTCGCGCGGCCCAAGCCTGTTCGCTCAAACGCCTTCTTTCATGCACTTGCGCTGATCCTTCGCGCAGGTCATCGGCTTTTCACCGCGCATCAGACACGCCTCGTGCTCTGCTGTGCACATCCGCGCTGTCTCGGCGCCGCTGCCAGCTGCAGCGGCGCCGCCCGAGCCCGCGCGCGGTGCGCCGGCGGATCCCCCCGCGCCCGCAGTGCCGCGTGCCCCGGCAGCCCCACCGGCACCGGCTGGCCCCTTCGCATTGCTGCCGGATTGGGGATCGAGCACGCCTGCATCCGACGGCGGCACGACTCGTGGACGCCGAATCGCTGGCGGGTCACCGATGGCCGCGATCACGCATGCGCGGGCCTCGGCAGCACATTTCTGCGGAGCGGCAGCGTCGGTTACGCATTCCCGAAGTTGCCCGAAGCACTGGTAAGTCGGCGCATTCGGATTTGGTGAACCGCCGTCGCCGCGCGAGTCTCTACTGTCACTGCGCGCCTCGCCGATACATTCGCGAAGCGCCTGCCCGCAACGCGATTCCATCGCGTCGGTCGCTGCATCGGCGCGACAGTCGTTTGCGTGTTCCTGGCAGTCCGAGATCTCGTCGACGAGGTTGTCTTCGACCGATTTTCCCGCCTCGGTGCGGCACTGAGTGAATTCGGCACCGCACGCCTGGGCGGTGTTCGGTCCCGCGTCATCGCCGTAGCAGTCCCGCTGCGTCTCGGCGCAACTCGCGACCGCGCCGGCCAGCTCGTCGAAGTTGCGCGCTACCGCGCTCTGGGGTCCCGGCTCGTCGTCGCCGCAAGCGGCGAACATCCCGACCAGCGCAATCACTAGAGAAATGTGGATCTGACGCATGGAGTCCTCGTTGGCGTGGAGCTGCCACTCCGACGTCCAGAGAGTTAGTGGCGGAACACCGTGCCCAGGTTGAAAGAAGGTGGAGCCGCTGTCGGCGGCAGGCGCCATCGCAGCTCGTGGCGGCGGAGAAATGCCGCGCAACCGCCGACTTTTTCAACCACGCCGAGTCCTGTCCCCACAGTGCTGGGTGTGGTGTGGCACCCGCCGCGCCGATCCATCAGAAGGAGCAAGCAATGAAAAGTGTCTCTCGAGTCCTCGACCTCACCCGGAATGCCGGGCTCGTGCTGTTACTTGCCGGCGGGCCGCTGGCCGGGTGCGCTGGGAGCACCAGCGACTCAGATTTGCTTGACCAAACCACGGGCGATCTCAAAGGCGGCATCCCAGCGAATGGCAAAGGCAAAGGCAAGGACAAGGGCGAAGCGGGCGCCGGTGGAGCGATCGCGAGCGCGGATGACGACGCAGGCGTAGACGAAGGTCCAGGCAACGGCAAGGACAAGGACAAGACGAAGAAGCCCAAGAAGGACAAGACGCACGGCGCCAACGCGGGCGCTTCGGGTGGCGACACCGACGAAGCCGCGGATGAATCGGCGGACGAAGACGTCGACGAAAGTGGCGACGAGTCGGCCGACCAAGATCGAACCGCAGACGAGAGCGCGGATTCAAGCGAGGATGCGGCCGAGAGCGTTTGAAAGCCGCGCACGGACGCCCTGAACGCCGCGAATCGCCGGCGCTCAGGGCTTTTCATTTAACAGACGCGCAGTCGGCCGAGGTCGTTTCGCGCGTCTGAAATCCTGAGCCCTTGCGTTGTGCGCGCGCCATTCCAGATTGCGAAGGAACCGCGGCCTTCTCCGTGCGCTTGCGCGCGATGCAGCACGATTCGCAGCAGCGAGCGAATTGTCGTGGTGGACAGGCTCGCGGCAAACGCTTCGGACAGACCCGCGAAAGCTCTCGCGATGCTGGGTCGCGAAGTCAGAACGACGTTCATCCTGCGCTGCCTGCGCGACGCCAGGATGCGTGCCGTATTCAACTCCAACTGAACCGCGGCGTTAGATTCAACCCGGCTGCTCGCACGAGCAGCATTGCGTGCGGCGCTCGCATGAGCGGGCTTGCGCGCGGCAGGTTCGGGGGCGGAGCGACGCGCGGGCGATCCGTTCTACCGCGGCTCAGATCGGATGCGCCAGTCGTTCGAGGTGGTGGAAGGCGGCGTTGCGAAGGCAGATCGCGCCCGAACGCTTGGCATCGCACCGGACGCGCTTACTGACTCTGGCGAAGTTGCGTGGGCGGGCGGCGCGGACGCGTGTCTGCAGTGTGCCAAAGAACGGGCGCGCTGCAGCGCGTGGCTGCAGAGGTGCGTCAGGGAACTGGCGCAAAACAGGATATCTCATGAACCGAATCGTGAAGCTGAGTGGGCTGCTCTGCGGGTTGTGCGCCTGTGGCGAAGGTGGGACTAGCGATCAAACACGTGTCACTGCCGACAAACCGAACTTGGAGCCCGCCGCACCTCAGGCTTACACCGAAGGTCCTCCGAACTCGCCACCTCCACCGGCCAGCTGCGGCGATATGAACGGTGGAGGTGATCAGCACGTCGACTTCGAGGCATTGCGTGCTGCCAAAATCGAGGAAAAGCCGATCGCCGAAGAGCGACAGCTGGCGCTTCTCGAGGCGCGATACGATCTCTCCGACTTGCCGTCCGCCGAGCTTACGAGCAGTGGAGGTAAGGCGGTCCAAGTCGGCGTGCGAGCGCGATTGCCTGACGGCTATTCGTGGGATTCCCTGTCAGCACTGACCCCGACCGAGATCCGCGATCTCGACGCCTTTCCGCAAGGCTTCATGGCGCTTCCGCACCCGAAACATCCGGAAGGTGGCATGTTGTTTCCGAAGCCACAGATTGACGAGGTGTTGCGTCAGACTGGTCGTGATCTGACTCGCTTCGATCTGGAGTTCGATCTTCCGCAACACCTGTTGCCGGACTTCCCATCGCCGATCTTCCTGACGACTCATCGCGACCTCGGTGACGTCAGTCAAGGACAGCTCGTCACGACTGACAACTATTACGACCTTTTCAAGTGCATTCTAAACCCCAAGCAGCTCGACGGTTTGCGGTTACTCCTTACACCGTTTCCCCAGCAGCAATTCAACAACATCGATGACCGCCGCTCCGATCGGCCGAGCCTCGGGGTAGCCTGTTTCGACTGCCATGCAAACGGACACACCAATGCTGCGACGCACCTCGTCGGCGACATTCGTCCGCAGGAGCTTCGGAATCGCATCGACACCCCGTCATTGCGCGGCGTGAACGCACAGAAGATCTTCGGTTCGCAACGCGCACTCTCGAGTGTCGAAGACTTCACTGAGTTCGAGCAGCGTGCGGCGTACTTCGACGGCGATCCTGTGCTCGCTACCAAGAAGGGCGTGAATCCGCTCGACCGTGGCTTGCAGGTCCAACATATGGCCGAGTTCCAGAGGCTGCTCGACTTCCCGCCTGCGCCGAAGCTGGACCCAAGCGGCCGGCTCGAAGCCGCGATGGCAAGCCCTGCTGAGTTGCGGGGTGAGGCTTTGTTCGTCGGTAAAGCACGTTGTGGCGAGTGTCACAACGGAGTGCAATTCACAGACAGCACCATGCACGATCTCGCCCTCGAGCGCTTCTACACGCCGCGCTTGATCAATGGCGTGCAGGCTCGTGCGGAGGGACCGATCAAGACCCTTACGTTGCGCGGCCTCAAGGACTCGCCGCCGTACTTCCACGACGGACGGCTCTTGACGATCGAGGACACGATCGAGTTCTTCAATCTAATCCTGCAGTTGGATCTGAACGCGGAAGAGAAATCGGATCTACTCGCGTTCTTGCAGGTGCTTTGATCGCGCTGCTTCACCCGGCTCAGCGTGATCGAATCCTCCTGCCGCCCCGTAGCAGACATCTTCAGCAGCGAGTGGCGGGCGTGTCCGGGGAAGCGATCGGAGCCGCTGGGACGTTTCAGCCTGTATCGAGCTGGTTGGTGGCTGCTTGGCTTGTTAGATTTTGGCGGGAGTAAAATAACTCTGTCTACGGGGGTCATCGATGGGAAATCGCAGACTGGTTCGAGTCGAGTCGGATTCGGCGCGTTCGTTGTGTTGGCAGTTGCGTCTCACGCAGATCGTGGCTGCAGTCGGCCTCGTGACGTTGGTCGGCTGCGGAGCGGACGCGGATCGAGAGCCCTCGAGCGTCGCAACACAGCAAGAGCTCGCTCAAGCAGGAGCGGGCGTTGCGGAAGCCGGAGACCACCAGCGGCGCGCGCATCATGATCATCCGCATGATTGGGATCACTGCGCCCCCAGCTGCGGCAATCACGTGCTGGACTCGGGCGAGGCCTGTGATGATGGCAATACGCAAGCTGGTGACGGCTGCAGCGCGAGCTGTCAGCTCGACGATGACACGGCGACGCCGGGCGACGACCGCCCGGGCTACGTGAGCTGTAGCGATCCGACGACCCAAGTCAGCACCGCATGCGGTCCGGGCTTGGGCTGCTGCACGCACGCTGGGCCGTCCTGCGCCGCGAACGGTACGGAGTGCGAAGCCGGCCAACCGTTCTTTGATTCGTGTGATGGACCAGAAGACTGCACCGCGACGGGCTTGCCGTGCTGGCGAGGTCGGTTCGGTACAATCTGCAGTGTACCGTCTGGCGGCGTGGGTGTGCTCTGTCACACCGACGCCGACTGTGCGTCGGAGCGCCCGGTGTGTAACAACGGTGGTTGCGTCGAGGCCGTGTCGACGACGCCATAGTCGTGTAGCTCGGAGGCGCGTCCGTGACCCTCTTTGAATATGTCGAGCGACGGTTTCGAAGAACGCGTGCGCCGCTCGTTTGTTCAACGGCATCTGGCGTCAGAATTTCTCCAAATGGCCGATTGCCAGATCGAGAAGTTGCGCGGCCAGCTTGGCATGCGTCTCTGCGTCGAACTCGTAGAGCGTGCGACTACTGAGCTCTGCAATTAGGCCGAATACCGCGCGTGCGCGCAGCGCGGGCTCAGGAACTCGGTCGGCGCGCGCTCGACTCTCGAGCCCGGCCAGTATCTGCTGCCTGAGCGCACTCACGCGGCTCCGCAACTGTGCCGCCGCGCGTTGATCCGCGACGAAGTCGAGCGCTTGGGATGGATAGCGATGACTCGCGAGCACTGCTGCTTGCAGCGCGCGCAGAAACTCGGGCGTTGCGGACTGCGCGCTCAGTGCGGCGTTGATGCCAGCCTCGGCGAGAGTGACGTGACCTTCCGCGAGCTCTGCCAAGAGCGCCTGCTTATTTGGAAAATATTCGTAGAGCGTCCCCACGCTGACGCCTGCGAGCATCGCGATGCGATTGGTCGTCCCCTCGAAGCCTTCGGCGCGAAAAATCCGAGCCGCCGCTTCGAGTATGCACTCCACCGTCTGCTTCGAGCGTGCCTGCACTGGCCGTTTTCTCGGCGTTAGCCGTTTTCTCTCGTCAGTCACGCAGACCTCTCGAACCCGAGTAGCTGCTGCGGCCCGCTGGCCGCACGCTGAGCCTCTCCCTGAGGTGAACAGATGAATCGAGCTGAATTGCAACGCTTCGACGTGCATGACCCCGTCCATGGCCGCGTGCCATGTGCGACGTTGCTGCCTGCAGCGGCAGCGGCACCACTCCCGTTGTGCTTTTTTCTGTATGGCGGAGGCGGCAGTCGCGACTCACTCGCCGACGTTCGAGAATGTCTCGAGCAGTGGTGGGGAAGCGGAGAACTTCCGCCGCTGATGGTCGCGACGCCCGACGTTGGGCCTTGGAGTTTCTATCTTGACGATCCACCGCGCGGCCTCGGTTGGGAGAGTTTTATCGTGCAGCGGTTTCTGCCGCACTGCCAGAGTTTACTGCCGCGCGGGACGAACGCGGCGCCTCTACGCACGGGCCTGGTTGGAATATCGATGGGCGGATACGGCGCACTCAAGCTGGCGTTCGCGCGACCTGACCTGTTCGACGCGGTTGCTGCGATTTCGCCGATGCTCGAGCCGACCGTCGACGCCGCCGCTGTTCGCCCCCGCAACCGTCATCACTATCCGCCTGAGGTGCCTCGCGCACTTCTAGGGCCGGAGCGCAATCTGGTGCTGTACCGCAGCGATCATCCCGTGGCGCGCGCGCAGGCGAACGCCGCTGCGCTGCAAGCGAGTCAGCTGGCGATCTACGTGGATGCGGCTGGAGAAGACGCGCTGCATGCACACGACGGCGCGGAGTTCTTGCACCGGGCACTTTGGTCGCTCGACTTGGCGCATGAATATCGCTTACGACGCGACTCCGACCACGCGGGCCCGGACCTCCTCGAGCGGTTACGCGAGGCTTTGGGTTGGGTAGGCCGACGCCTGCAGCCGGCGGCGGCAGCACCGCTCAGTTCGCTCGAGTCCGAGTGGCTCGCCTGGATTGCTGACCGGAATGGCACGCCACCTGCGACTCAGCTCACGCCCGCGAGTGCCGTGTTCCCGCGTGTGTTGCGGGCGTTGCTCGCTCCGCAGCGAGAGGCAGCAGCGCGCGAGGACCCCACGTTTGGCCGCCGCTACGGGCTGCTGTGAGTGGTGTCGCTGACCGGCTC
>DASRXR010000369.1:0-9070 GCA_035687405.1 Polyangiales bacterium | reverse complement strand
CGCACTGGACTGCGGCCGCGCACCAGGCGCACATTGAGCTCGGGATCGTCCGCGAGCACCGTACCGACGCCGACCAGCACCGCATCCGACTGGCTCCGCAAGCGATGCGCTTCACGCCGCGCGAGCTCGCCAGTGATCCATTTCGACTCGCCGCTCCGAGCGGCGAGCCTTCCGTCGAGCGTGACTGCAGCCTTCAGCGTGACGAACGGCAAGCCTTCGCGTGCGAGCTTGCGCTGCGCTGCGCGTTCGCGCTGCGAGTCCGCCTTAGTCACTGTCGCCCTTGGGATGCGTGAGGAGCTGCGAGAGCTCGGCCATGAACTCGTGGATGTCTTTGAAGCTGCGGTACACGCTCGCGAAGCGCACGTAGGCGACTTGATCGAGGTCTTTCAACCCGCGCATCACGTTTTCGCCGATGCGCGAAGAGTCGATCTCTTTGTCACCGGGCTCGACCAAGTCGCGCTCGATCTTGTCGACGAGCGTCTCGAGCTTGTCCGAGCCGACGGGCCGCTTCTCGCATGCGCGACGCAGGCCTGCCATCACCTTCAAACGATCGAACGGTTCGCGCCGGCCGTCCTTCTTCACGACCATCGGAAGCACCAGCTCGATGCGCTCGTACGTCGTGAAACGCCGCGCGCAGGCTTCGCACTCGCGACGCCGCCGGGTCACCTCGTCACCCTGCGAAAGGCGCGAGTCGATGACCTTGTTCTCAACGGAGCCGCAAAACGGGCACTTCATGGCCGGCGCAACCTACACTTAGCTTTCGGTGAACGGAAGACTCAGGCGAACCACGGCTTCCACATGCGCCGTGTGCGGGAACATGTCGAGCATATGCGCGCGTTCGACTTGGAATCCGAGCGCGCACAGTGACTTGAGATCTCGAGAAAGCGTCGTCATGTGGCACGACACGTAGACGACGCGCGAGGCGCGCACGCTCCGCACGATATCGGCGAGTGGCTTTGCTCCGGCGCGCGGTGGGTCGAGAACGACGACGTCGGCACGTTCGTCGAGCCGCAGTTTGCCGACGTCTTGTGCGAGCACGCGCGCGTGCGCGAATCCCCGCGTAGCCAAGTTTTTACGGCACGCATCTGCAGCTGCGGCATCGCCTTCGACGGCCCACAGCGCGCGCGCACGCGCCGCCAGTGCGACACTGAAGTTGCCGTGCCCCGCGTAGAGCTCGATCACGCGCGCGTCTTCGGGCTCCGCGAGCTCCACCACGAGCTCCGACAGGCGCCGGTTCACTTGGGCGTTCGATTGTGCAAACGCCCCTGCCGGCGCGTGAAGCACGCCACCATCGGCTGCGACCAGCGCGCGTTCGAGGTCGCCGAAGCGCGCGGGCGCCCCACCCTCGATGCGCAGCGTGAGTCCGGCGACGAGCGTCGGCTCCCGCGTCAGCGCTTCCGCGGCGGCGTACATCGCAGCGCCGACCGGTGCGTCACAACGGATCTGAGCGACCACCTTGCCGTCGTCGCGAGCCGCGAGCTCGATTTCTCCGCTGCCTTCGAGACTCGGACCGAGGCGCTCGCGAATCGCCTCGAACGCGGCTTGCAGCGCGGGCTCGAGCACGACGCACACGTCGACGTCGACCAGCTGATGTCCGGCGTGCTGCCGGTAGCCGATCAAGCTGCGCTGCGCGAGCTTGCGAAACGCGAGCCGCGAGCGGCCTCGATAACCGAGATCGTTGCCGGGCGTTTCAATCCGCACGCTAAATCCCGGCGGCGCACCCGCGCTCGTGAGCGCGCGCGACAAACGCTCGACTTTGAGCGCGCGCTGCGCACCGAGCTCGAGGGACATCAGAGGACAGCCGCCGCACTGGTCGGCGAGGTGGCAGACCGCTACGACGCGCGAAGCCGAAGGCTCGAGCACTTCGAGCAGGCTGCCGCGCTGGGCGCCTTGCCGCGATTCTTCGATGCGGACTCGCACGCGCTCGCCCGGCATGCCTCCGTGAACGAGCACCACGCCGGCTTCGGTTTCGATCACCGATTCTCCGGAGTCCACGACGTCGCGCACGCGGCCTTCGAGCACGCGACGTCCAGCTTTGGTGCGCCCAGCCATCGGCGCGTTATAGCCGACCCGTCAAGTTGCTTGTGCGCCGTGCGCCGATCGCGCGCTGCCGAGGAAGCGATGCCAGCAATCCAAGCAGCGGTAGGGTCGAACTCCGAAGAGTCGGCTCGCCGTGCGCCCGATCACGCCGCGAAAGCGAGAACGGGCAACGGCGTGGCTGTCGCAGCGCGGGCAAGAACGGACCACGCGATGACTGACGGATTTCGACACTTCGGATGCTGCCTCGCGACCGAGTGGAACGGTCGCGCACTACTGGTGGTCTAGAGCTAGCCACACGAGCACGCAAGGCAACACAAATGGACTATTGGGGAGAGGCGTCGCTCAGATCGCACTGAGCTCGCGCTCACTGAATGTACCCGCCGCCGATTACGCGGTCGTCTTGATACACAACCGCCGCTTGACCGGGCGCTATTGCCGATTGCGGCACTTCGAACTGCGCTTCGAAACCGGACGCAGTCGGTGTCACGCGGGCCTGTGCGGCCCGATGGCGGGACCGAATTCGAACCTGGGCTTCGAACGGTGCGGTCGGCGCCCGTGTCGTCCAGGTCACGGAGTCCGCGGAAAGCGCGTCCGAGAGCAAGCGATCGGCAGATCCCACGATCACGGCCTGCGTCTCCGGCATCACGCGCAGCACGTAGCGCGGATCTTTGCCCGGGATGCCGATGCCGCGGCGTTGTCCGATCGTAAATCCGGCGACCCCGTGATGGCGGCCGAGGACCTGGCCCGCCTCGTCGACCACGTCGCCTTCCGGTTGAGCGCCGGCGTGACGCGACACGAATCCGCGCACATCGCCGTCCGGCACGAAGCAGAGCTCTTGCGAATCCGGCTTCGCCCAGTTCGGCAGACCCAAACGCTTCGCGTGCTCGCGTGCGTCGCTTTTGACCATCTCGCCGAGCGGAAACGTGAGTTTTCCGAGCACGCGCTGCGGAACGCCGAACAAGAAGTAACTCTGATCTTTGTCGCTGTCGCGGCCGCGAAGGAGCTCGACTCCGGTCTGTGTGCGCTGCACGCGCGCGTAGTGGCCGGTCGCGATGAGGTCGGCGCCGAAGGTGTTTGCGATCTCTTCGAGGCGACCGAGCTTCACGGTTTGGTTGCACGCGACGCACGGGATCGGTGTGCGACCGGCGCGGTTTTCGGAGATGAAGCGATCGACGACCTGCCCGCGGAAGGCGGTGCGCTCGTCGATCACGTAGTGGGGAACGCCCAGGAGCTCGCAGGTGCGGCGCGCGTCGTCGCGGTCTTCGGGCGCGCAACAGCGGCCGACCTTGTCTTCGCCTTCGGCGTCCCACAGGTGCAGGGTCACGCCGATGACGGAGTGCCCCTGCTCGGCGAGCAGCGCCGCCGCGAGCGAGGAATCGACTCCTCCGCTCAGCGCGACCAAGACTCTTGGACGTGTGCTCACGCGCGCGTTCGTGCCGCACCGGCGCCGGTTATGCAAGCCATCGGTGCGCTGGCATTCCATTCAATAGAATCAGTGCACGGTGAAAGAGCGCTGCCAAAAGACGTGTGACTGACCGCGTTTAGCGCCCGAACTCGCGGGAGATGAGAAGATCGAGGGGGAAAGCTGACGGCCATTCGAGGTTGCTAGCGAACCTGCCGAGCGAGCACGCGTCGGATCGCTGCTGTAGCGAAATCCACATCAGTTTCGGAGCTTTCCAACCCAAAGCTAAACCGAATCGAGCTGCCGGCGCGGTCGGGGTCGTCCGAATGCATGGCGAGCAGCACCGGGGACGGCTCGCTCTTGCCGGAAGAGCAGGCGGCGCCGCTGCTAGCGGCAACGCCTTCGACGTCTAGTGCGGCGACGAGCACGTCGGAGCGGAGACCCGGAAACCAGACGTTGGTGACCGTCGCCACGCGTTCGCCGAGGTCGGCGTTCCGGCGCGCGCCGAGCTCCAGAAGCGACGCCTCGAGTCGGTCCCGTAAGCCGCGTATGCGCGTCTGATCGACGACCCGCTGCTCGAGCGCATCGCACGCCGCGCCGAATCCGACTTGAGCGACCGTGTCGGGTGTGCCCGCTCGCCGGCCACGCTCTTGCGATCCGCCGAGCGCGAGCGATGCGAGCGGAGCTCCGCGGCGAACCCAAAGTGCACCGGCACCGGCGGGTCCGCCGATCTTGTGAGCCGCAAACGCGACGTAGTCGGCGCCGAGTGCTTCGACGTCGACCGGGACTTTGCCGAGCGCTTGAGTTGCGTCGACGAACACGCGAACGCCGAGCGCACGACATCGCTCGGCGTATGCCGAGACCGGCAGCAGAGTGCCGGTCTCGTGATTGACCCACTGGAGTGCGGCGACGCGGGTCGCAGGTCCGAGTAGCCTCTCGAACGCATTCAGATCCGGTGCGGCACCCCGCGGCGTTTCGATCCAACTCGCGCGCCAACCTTGTCGCTCGAGCGCAACGACGGCTTCGGTCACGGCGGGATGTTCGATGCGTGTCGAGACCAGGCCGGCGGCCTCCCCGGCTGCGGCTCCGAAGACGCCGAGGTTGCAGGCCTCCGTCCCTCCGCCCGTCAGCACGAGATCGGCCGGTGCAGCGTGGATCGCGCGAGCGATGCTCTCGCGTGCGCGCTCGAGCAATGCCCGGCTCGCTCGCCCGGCCGCGTGCACGCTCGACGGATTCGCCCATGCGCACGAATGAGCCTCCGCCATCGCCTGTCGAGAGGCGGGCAGGAGCGGGGTCGCAGCGTGATGGTCGAGGTAGGTCACGGCGCTGACCGGCGGTATCACGAGTCGGCGCTCGCGGCCAATCGGTCGGCCGTCGAAGTGCCGCCGCGTGCCACCGCGCGCGATCTACATAGCCGGCTGCGAGGACTCGCGGCGCTGTGGCGATGCGTGCACCAGCATCCGGATCGCAGTGCCGGAGAGTGCTCGGCCCGCGACGGGAGACTGCGGCGGGCTCTGCACCTCGATGCTCCCGCCCAGTGCTTCTGCGACGTGGCGCGCATAGGCGAGGCCGAGCCCAACCCCGCCGTGGGTGCGCGTTCGCGAGCCATCGACCTGGAAGAACGGCTCCATGATTTGATCTTTCGCCGTCGCCGAGATGCCGGGCCCGTCATCCGCGACGACGAACTCGTAGCGCGTCTCGTCGACGTCGACCCGACGCACGGCGACCGCGACCTCGGAGCCGCGGGCGGAGAACTTCGCCGCGTTGTCCAGGATGTGCACCATGGCGCGCCGGAGCTTGTCCGGATCGCCGCGAGCAGGAAGTTTTGCCGGTAGCGGGTCGAAGACCAACTGGATACCGGCCTGCCTGAACCGCGTATCGGCTTCGGCGACCGCGCGAGCCGCTACACTCGCGAAGTCGTAGTCTCGATCGAACAGGTGCAGTCGCCCTGTCTCGAGATGGCTCACATCCAAGAGCGTATCGATCAGCGAACGCAGCTTCTGCGTCGACGTGTGAATCGACTCCAAACACTTTCGCTGCAGCGGCGTGAGCGGCCCGGCTTCTTCGTCGAGGAGCAAGCGCAAGTAACCCACGACTGGCGTCATCGGCGTCGCGAACTCGTGGCTCATGTTCTGAAGGAACATCTTGCGCAGGCGCGCGTGCTCTTCGAGTTTCCGATTCGCTTCCGACAATCCCGTGACCGTGTGCTCGAGCCGTTCGACGAGCTTGTGCGACTTCGATCGAAGAATCGGCGCGTCGTCCGCTTCGCGCTTGGCGCGCTCGGTGTGGCCCGACAAATATTTCGCCACGACTTCCGGAAAGCGCTGCGCGTCGACCGGCTTTTGTATCAATCCGTCTGCACCCATCGCGAGGCTCGTCTCACGATCACCTTCCGACGTGATCGCGACGATGGGCTTGCCCTGCATGCTCGGCATCCCGCGCAGGCGCAACGTGACCTCGTATCCATCGAGGTCCGGCACGTTGATGTCGACGAGCACGAGGTCGGGGTTGTGCGCCTCTGCGAGACGGATCCCTTCGAGCCCACTCTCGGCGTCGATCACTTCGTGGCCCGCCGCAGTTAGCAGTTTGCGCACCAGCAGTCGGTTGACTGGGTTGTCCTCGATATGAAGGACTCGCGCCACGGCCGTTCAGCGTACCATTCTGAAACGCGCTGCGTCGATTTGTAGAGCCGCGTTTTTTCCTGGCTTGCGTGCGAGAATGGGTCCGACTATCTGGTCTGGCGCCAGGCGTGTTGCACACACCGAGCTGTGCGAAGCCGGCGCACTTGACCGCCTACGAGAGACCCGAGTTATGCCTGACAAGTTGTTGGCCGAGTTTCCCGAGACCACCTTCGAGCAATGGCGGGAGCAGGTCGAGAAGGACCTCAAAGGCGCCGATTTTCAGAAGCGCCTCGTCACTCGCACTGTCGAAGGCCTCACGGTCCAGCCCCTGTATACGGCGCGCGACGTCACTGGCGCGGACTCGAGCCTCGCGGCACATCGGCGCGGTGCTGCGCCGGCCGGTCGCTACGGCGCTGAGTGGGACCTACGTTCCGAACATAGCGTGTGGGACATCGACCGGGCCCGCGATGAGATCACGGCTGAGCTCTCGCGCGGTGCGAGCTCGCTCTGGCTGCGGTTCGACACGTCGGTTCGCACGGGTAGTAAGCCGGCCGAGAAACCCGATGGTCTGGCGTTCACAGGGCTGACGGACCTCGAGGCACTTTTATCGGGCGTCGACCTCGCTCGTATCCCAGTCGTGCTCGACGCCGGGGGGAGTGGCCCAGCCGTCGCCGCGGCGTATCTGGCGCTCGCTGCCAAGCGCGGCATCGCGACCGAGCAGCTTCGCGGCGGCTTTGGCTGCGATCCGCTCGGCGCAGCCGCCCAAGACGGCCGACTCGCCTACGACCTCGAGACTGCAAAGGCGCTCGCGCTCGAGCTGATTGGACTCGCGGAGCGCCGCGCCCCGAAGGTGCGAAGTCTCGTCGTGAACACCACGCCGTATCACGACGCCGGTGCTACCGGCGCGCAGGAGATCGCTATCGCGCTCGGTACGGCGCTCACGTATCTCCGCTGGGCGATCGAAGCGGGGCTACCCGTCGGTCGCGCGAGTGCTCAGCTCGAGTTCAGAGTGGGTATCGCCGGCGACTTGTTCGCAGAGCTGGCCAAGCTGCGCGCGCTTCGATTGGGATACGCGAAGCTGATTGCAGCTCTCGGCGGCGACGACGCGGCTCAGACCACGCAGCTTCACGCCGTGACGGCGCGGCGTACCAAGACGCTGCGCGACCCGTGGGTCAACATGTTGCGCACGACGACCGAAGCGTTTTCGGCGATGGCTGGGGGTGCCGACTCGCTCACGACGCGCGGTTTCGATGAGGTCCTCGGGCCGTCCGACTCGTTCGCGCGGCGGATCGCCCGGAACGTTCAGATCATCCTCAACGAAGAGGCGCACGTGACCCACGTCGCCGACCCGGCCGGCGGTAGCTACTACGTCGAGGCGATGACCGACGGGCTCGCGCGCGACGGTTGGAAGCAGTTCCAGCAGCTGGAAGCGGCGGGCGGCATCGCGGCGTCGCTGCAGGCTGGGAAGCTTCAGGCACAAATCGCGGACCTCGCGGCGAAGCGCGAGAGCGCGATCGGCAAGCGTGCCCAAGCGATCACGGGCGTGAGCGAGTTCGCGAACATCGCCGAGGAAGCGCTCGTGCGGCCCACCCCGACCCCGAGCTCGGCGAAACCTGGTGGACCAAGTGCACCGGACGCGGCTGCGGTCGCGGCGGCGAAGCCGGGCACCCGCTTGGAAGCGGCGATCGGGGCGTTCGGCCAGGGCGTCCAGCTCCAGCAGGTCGTGGCCGCGCTCGCGGCGGGCACAAAGGCGTTCGCGGTCGAAGCCCTGCCGGTACGCCGTCACGCGGCACGGTTCGAAGCGCTGCGGGCGCGCGCTGAGGCGCATGCCGCCCAGAGCGGCAAGGTGCCGAGCGCGTTTCTCGCGAATCTCGGTCCGATCCCGAAGCACAAAGCGCGCGCCGCATTCACGAGCGGCTTCATGAACGCAGGCGGGATCGCGGTCCTCGACAACGACGGCTTCAAGACCGCCGAAGAGGTCGCCAAGGCCTTCGCGGAGTCGGGCACGAAGCTCGCCGTGATTTGCGGCAGCGACGACCAATACCCGGAGTGGGTTTTGAACCTTGCGCCGCTGCTCGCGAAAGCAGGCGCAGTCGAAATCTTCGTCGCGGGTCGGCCACCTGCCGATCAAGAAGCCGCCTGGAAGAGCGCCGGCGTCACGGGGTTTATCTTCATGGGTGCGGACGTCGCTGCCGTGCTCGCGTCTTTGCTCGATCGTTTGGGAGTCGCGCCATGACCACGTTGCCGGATTTCAGCAAGCTAGATTTCGACAGCATCCAAGCGGGGGAACGGAGCACCGGCAATGGCCACACCGCCGCCGCCGCCGAACCCTGGCGCACGCCCGAGCAGCTCGACGTGCAGCCGGTCTACGCACCGGCGGACCTCGCGTCGGTCGATCACCTCGGCTACTTGCCGGGCCTGCCCCCGTTCGTGCGTGGCCCCTACGCGACGATGTACGTCCAGCAGCCCTGGACCGTGCGCCAGTACGCAGGCTTTTCGACCGCCGAAGACAGCAACGCGTTCTACCGGCGCAACCTCGCGGCCGGGCAAAAGGGATTGTCGATCGCGTTCGACCTCGCGACGCACCGCGGCTATGACTCCGACAACCCGCGCGTGAAAGGCGACGTCGGCATGGCGGGCGTCGCGATCGATTCGATCCTCGACATGCGGATCTTGTTCGATCGCATACCGCTCGATCAGATGAGCGTATCGATGACGATGAACGGCGCGGTCCTGCCCGTGCTCGCGCTCTACATCTTGGCCGCCGAAGAACAAGGCGTGCCCCAGGCCAAGCTCACCGGAACGATTCAGAACGACATTCTGAAAGAGTTCATGGTGCGCAATACCTATATCTATCCGCCCGAGCCTTCGATGCGGGCGATCGGCGACATCTTCGCGTTCACGTCGAAGAACATGCCGAAGTGGAACAGCATCTCGATCAGCGGCTACCACATGCAGGAAGCCGGAGCGACCGCCGACATCGAGCTCGGCTACACGCTGGCCGACG
>DASRXR010000368.1:0-10771 GCA_035687405.1 Polyangiales bacterium | reverse complement strand
AGTCGGGAATCGACGCCACATCGCGAACGTAGCGAGTGGCGCGACGTCACTGCACTCGGGCTGCGAGTCGCCGGCAACGACGCGTTGAACGTGAAGCTGATCACGCAGATCGTGCGCCGCTTCGGCGGCAACCCCGCCGACGAAATGCCGCTGTCCGCTGCCGGCGAACACGTGCTCATCTTCTTCTTTGGCGACACGAACCCGGATGGTCGCGACGGCGAGCGTTCGGCGCAGTGTGCGCTTCGCCTCGCGCGCACCGCGACGGCCGCCGCAGCCGAAGCAGGGCATTCGACGAGCGTCGCGATGGCACTCCAAGCGGGTCGCTTGCTCGTGGACTTGTCGGGCGGACTCGTCCGCGACGAGCACGTGAATAACCTCCTGCAGCGCACGATGACGCTCGTCGAGCGTTGTGGCTCGAGCCAGATTCTCGTCGACGCCGATGCTGAAAAGTCGATGCGCAATCGCTTCCGCTTGGTGCCGGCCGGGCAACAAGCCGAAGACGCGTTCCTGCTCGCGAACGAGCGCAGCATGGCCGAGGTCTACGGCCGCTTCATCGGTCGCCGCAACGAGCTCAAGCGCATCGGTGAGTCGCTCGCCCGCGCCAGCCGCGGCGAGCTGCGAGTGCTCGGGCTGACGGGTGAAGCGGGCGCGGGTAAGACCCGGTTGATCGTCGAGACGACGCGGCGGCTCGGCCTCGCCGGTCACAACGTCGGCTTGCACGTCGCGACGCTGACGCCGCAGATGCGCGAAGTTCCGCTGTCGGCGATTCAAGCCATGTTGCGTGCGGTGCTCGGCCTCGACGAGTTCGACCCCGAAGCACTGCTCCGCGACCGCACGACGCGCTTGCGCGAGCTCGGGTTGGTATCGGCGGAGCAAGCTGCCGTCGCGGCTGCGCTCGGCATCAAGACGAGCGGCCGCCAACCGGCCAGTCTTCGGCCGCTGCGAGCGGCGCTGCTCCGCATCATTCGCAAGCTCGCGGAAGACCGCTTGACCGTGTTCGCCTGGGACGGTGCCGAGCACATGGATCCGGACTCGCAAAGCATCGTCGAAGACATGCTGCGCGCAGTCTCGGAGGCTCGCGTCGCGGTGATGCTCGGCTATCGGCCACCGTATCGACCGCGTTGGGTCGATCTCGGAAATTTCGAAGAGGTCAAGGTCGGCCCGTTGTCGGACGACGAGCTCGCGCGACTGATTGCGACGCGGCTCGGTGCGGACGAAATACCGCTCGAGTTATTGCGCGAGGTCACGACGAAGAGCGCAGGAAATCCGCTCTACGCCGAGGAATACTTGAAAGCGCTGCTCGACGCGGAAGCGATTCGCTTCGAGGACGGGCAAGTTCGCTTCAACGTCGAAGTCGTAGGCGTGCAGGTGCCGAAGACGCTGCGCGGCATCGTCGCATCGCGGATCGCGCGCCTCGATGCGATGCAGCGCTACCTGTTGCAGATCGCGGCGCTCGCGGGTGAGCGCTGGAACGGTGAGATCGTGGCGGCGGCTGCGCACGAGGATCCACGCGCGGTGAGCGATGCATTTGCTGCGCGCGACATGCAAGGCATCATCGTCCGGAGCGGGCCTCAGGAATACATGTTCGCGTACGGCCTCGCGCGTCAGGTCGTGATCGAAGGCACGACACTCGAAGCGCGGCGCGAGATCCACGGCGCGATTGCGGAGGCGATGGCCGGAATGTATCCGGATCGGCTCGACGAGCTCGCGGAGCGGCTCGCGCGACATCACCTCGAAGCCGGGCAAAACGACGAGGCGGTCGACTTTCTCGTGCGGGCGGCACAGCGGTTCGAGCGCGAGTCGGCGGTCGACGACGCGATCGCTGCGTTGCAGCGCGCGGCGGACGTGATCGCAACCATCGCGTCGCCCGACCGCGAACGCATGTTCAAGATCTACGAAGCGATCGCCGAGCTGTGCTTTCGCAATCGCGATCTCGAGCTCGGCGAGCAGATCATGCAGAAGGCGCTCAAGGCTGCCGAGAGCCACAAAGCCGACAGCTACGTAGCGCGGTTTTGCGTTTGGCGTGCGCGTATGCTCGTGAGCTCGTCGCGCATCGAAGAAGGCCGGCGCTGGCTCGATCAAGCGCAGCAGATCGCGCGGGGCTTGAACGAACCCGACCTGTCGCGCGACGTGTTCATCGCGACTGCCGATGCGGACGCGCGGAGTGGTGAGTTCGAAAAGGCCGTCGGTTCGCTGAAAGGTGCGCTCGAGCTCGCGCGCAGCGAAAAGTCGCTGGAAGCCGAGCTGCGCTGCCTGATGCCGCTCGCGCTCACCTACGCACGCATGGACGATCACGAGTCGGCGATGCAGACGCTTTCCCAAGTGAAGCGCATGGCGGAGGCACAAGGCGATGCGCTCACCGACGCGCAGGTGCTCCGGCTCGAGTCGCAGATCCACTATCACGCGCGCGATCCCGAGGCGTGTGCGCGGGCAGCGGCACGTGCGATGGAGATCGCGCGTGAAGCGAACCTGCACTACGAGACGGCTCTGAACGCGCACAACATGGGCGAAGCGTTTTTGCGCCTCGGAGACTATCGGCGCGCGTTTGCTGCGCTGCGCAGTAGCTACGAGACGGCGACCGAACATGGCTTCACGCGCTTGCAGATGTCGAACATGCGCAACCTCGGCTTCATCGACGCGACGCGCTTCAACTCGATCGAGGGTCGCGCGCGCCTACTGCAAGCGATCGACTACGCAGTCGAGCACGACTACGTCTGGGACATCATTCAAGGTCGCTATCTGCAAGCGATCGTCGACCAGTCGACGGGCGATCCCGAAGGTGCGCGCGTGGCATTGCGCGAGTGCTTGAACCTCGCGGTTCAGCACGGTCATCGCAAGTACACCGAAGACTCGGAACAGGCACTGCGGCAGCTCGAAGAAAACGTCCCAGTCGCGCTGCCACACTGAGCTCGAATCAGAAGCGCCAGTCTCCGCCGACGCCCGCGTGCGGCCCCGTGTAGTCGACCGCGTCGCAGTTGAATTCGTTGCTGGAGCAGAAGCGCGAGCGGAACAAGTGAATGCCGCCGATCGTCGCCGTGAGAAAGAACGAACCGGCGTCGCCGTTGCCGTCGAGCAACACGCGTAAGCCGATCTCGCCGAACCCCATCCCGAGTGAACCTCCGCCGCCGTTCACGACCAGCCACGAGCGGTCGCCGACGGGCAGCTGCCCGTGGACGTTGATGTCGGAGAACTCGAACTTCTGATGGAACAGGACGATATACGTGAACACCTCGAGCATGCCGCCGTCGACCGAGCCGATCCGCAACCGCTGCGCGAGCGTCGAACCGCTACCTGACTCCAGATCGAACGCTGGATCGTTGACGGTCTGGCCGCCGACACCGAGGCCGATCTCGAACAACTTCGAGTCGAACGAGGCGGTCACGATTCCAGCAGCAGCGCCGACCGCGTCTTGGCGCCCCGTACCGATCGTGAGCGGCAGGATCAGCGCTTCGACGTGAAACGGAATCTCCCAGCGATACCCGACGCGAGCTTCGAACGAAGCTCCGACGCCGAAATTGTCGACCACGATGAAGGGTCGCGCAATGAAGCCGGCGTGCCAGATGCCGCCGAGACGCGGCGGTGCGAACGCAGTCGAACTGACTGGATCGCGCGTCGGGCGAGCGACCGCGCCGACCGGAACTCGTTCGTCCACACCGAGCTGTACTTTCGTGCGCTCTAAGCCGATCACCGCTGCGTTTCCGACTGCGAGGCGCTGGTGGCGCAACGCCGAGTAGTCGTCGTCGACGCGTTCTTTCGTCGTCTGCTCGATCGACACGTGGTCGCCGGCGGTGACCCCGTGAACGCTGCCCATGTCGATGATCGCATAGCCGGGCTCGAGCTTCACCACACGCGCGTCGGCTGGGATGAAGTCCGGGGACTGCAGCTTCTTTGGCGGCGTGGGTTCCGCCGCTGATGGCTGCAGGGCAGGCAGGATGACGGGCGGCGGTCCCGCTGGAGCCGGAGCCGGTCCAGGCGGTTCGGTCGGAGCAGGCGGGGGCGTTGCCGCTGTGGGCGGCAAGCTCGAAGCGGCGGCGCCGCCGACGGCGTCAGGCGCCGCGATCAAGCCATTGCGTACCGTCGCATCGAGCGCGACTGGAGCGAGGCGCTCTGCGGACACGGTCGTGGTCTCGACCCACAGATTCCCGTCGCGCACGAAAAACCCACCGGCGTTGCCCGGCGTGGCGCGCTGATCGACGAGCTCCGCTGCGGCACGCCCGGGGGTCACGCGCGCGGTCCAAACCCCGGCTTCACCACATGCGAGGTAGCGGAGGTTGCCGCTGGTGACGATCGCCCGAAGCTCACAGCGGCGGCCTTGTGGATCGCGCTTGTCGGCGATCATCCGCGCCAGCTGTGACTCTTCTGGCTTACTCGGCGTCGCGACTGGACGAGCGCCTTCCTGACTGCTTGCCGGTACTGCCACGAGCAGGACCGCCACCCCCATCCAAGCCTGTTTGATCATGGACTTGGCTCGCTTATCACAAAGCTGTGGTGCGTGTGGAGTTCGGGGTGGGATGCGCGAGTACCCGTCGCTGATGGCGGCCGCGGACGGCGAATGCGATTGCCGGATCGGCCTCGCTATTGCCGACGCTACGCTCGCGTTCGTCGTGCACAGGCCATCCTCACGCACTCGCCCCCACGTCTTCTTCTTTACATGATGTCGCCGTATGCTAGGCCCTAACGGAAATCCACCAGGGGGCTCCGAATGCGAATCAGGACTGTCGCTGCCGTTGCGAGCGGCTTGCTCGTTAGTCTGAGTGCAGCGTGCAACTCCCTCGATAAGCCTGGCGTCGACGGGGATTCCAAAGTGGTGATCCCGACTGACACGCGCGGCGTGTCAGAAGCGCTCCATACCCTGCCTGCGATCAGCGGTGGCACTCTGAAGCTCACGGACGACGACGCGTTCGCGCTCGTCTCCGATCCAGATCGCGATCGAATCTCCATCGTAAGCCTCGGGACTACGGTTGGTGTTCCGGCGGCGGCGTCCACGGTCCGGCACATCACGCTCGAACCTGGGGACGAACCTGGTCGGATCGACTACGCGTCGGGCCGCGCCTACGTCGCGCTCCGTGGCTCGGGCGAGCTGCTCGTGCTCGATGTTGCGTCCGCGTCGGTGCTCGCGCGTACGGCCATCTGCTCTGCTCCGCGGGGACTCAAGGTTGAAGCTGGTAGCGGCATGGTGCACGTCGCGTGCGCCGAAGGTCGGCTCGTCAGCTTGAACCTCGCCGGCGACGAGATCGTGCGCGACGTTCGCTTGGACGGCGACCTTCGCGACGTGCTCGTGACGGCGGAAGGCTTGCGCGTAACGACGTTCAAGACTTCGCAGCTGCTCACGATCGATCCGAACGGTCTCGAGATCGGGCGAACCGGTCCCGAGGACTTCAACCTGACCATCGAGAAGGACGACCCGACGGCAGATAGCGCGGGCAGCGATGGGCTGATTGCGAGTGCGCTCGCGCTGCGTCCGATGAAGTCGCACATCGCGTGGCGCGCGGTCGAGGTCCAAGGGTCGGTGATGATGCTGCATCAGGCATCCGCCACCGAAGAAGTCGACATCAAGAAAGCGCGGAAGATCGAGAACGGTGCGGTGTCGTCGCCATACGGTGGCGGTGGCTCGAGTGGCGCTGCGCTCGGTTGTCAGGGTGTGGTCGTCACCTCACTGTCGTCGTTCGGCGCGGACGGTCCGCAGCGAACCGTCGCGCTCGAGGGCGGTGTTCTCGACGTCGATCTCGCAGTCTCAGTGAACCGCGACGAGATCGCGGTCGTCGAAGCTGGCACGCTGGACGCCGAAGCTCCGATTCCGGAGGTCGTGAGCGCATCGGGCGATGAAACATCGTTCAGCAGTCAGGGTATCGGTCGATTTTCCGACGGCACCTCCATCGCGACGCCTGCGAGTGGCGAGCAGTTCAAGTCCGAGAGCCGCGTCATGAAGATGTCGCTCGCCGGCTTCGCTGCCGGGTCGAACGTGCCCACGCCGAACACCCGCACGGCAGGCGTTGGCTCGTTCATGGGTTGCAACTTCCCGCGTGAGACGATCGACGTGCCAGGGCAGGCAACCGCGCTCGCGTACACCAGCAGCGGCATCCTGATCGTCCAGAGTCGCGAGCCCGCGCTGCTGACCGTCCTTGCGCCCACAGGCGTGATGAACGTAATAGACCTTCACGGTGATAGCGTACGTGATACGGGTCACGACCTATTCCACCGTAATTCCGGCGGCGGTATCGCTTGTGCTTCGTGCCACGCTGAGGGCGCGGAAGACGGGCACGTCTGGAACTTCAAGGGCCAGGGCCTTCGCCGCACGCAGGCCCTCCACGTCGGTTTGAAGGGCACGGCGCCGTTCCACTGGGCCGGTGACGAGACTGACCTCACCGCGCTGATGGAAGACGTGTTCGTCGGCCGTATGGGCGGCGTGCATCAGTCGGATGCGCGCGTTACGGCGCTCACCAAGTTCTTGTTCGCGCTCGAGCCGCCACGGGCGGGCAAAGACCTCGGCGATCCGGCTGCGATGCGCGGCAAAGCATTGTTCGAGTCTGCCGCCACGGGCTGCACGAACTGCCACACCGGCAACAAGTTCACCGACAACAAGAGCTACGACGTGGGCACCAGTCAGGGCGAGCTCCTGCAGGTCCCGTCGCTGCGGGGCGTCGGTTACCGCGCGCCGTTCATCCACACGGGTTGCGCGCACACGCTGCGCGACCGCTTCGATCCGACGTGTGGTGGCAGCAAGCACGGCAATACGGCCGCGCTGGGCACGCCGCAGGTTGACGACCTCGTCTCGTATCTCCAGACCCTGTAGCCCCGCCCAAGGCCGCTCGAGAGCACGGCGCGTTGCTTTCGCGCCGCGCTGGTCCGTGCTAGGAAGCCGGTCCGCGCGCGAGCCCGCGCCGGTTCGAGGATTTCGGCATGATCACGTTTCTTTACATCGTGTACGTGATGGTCTGCTTGTTCCTGATCCTGGTCGTGCTGTTGCAGGCCGGTAAGGGCGGGATGGGCGCAGCGTTCGGCGGTAGCAGTCAGACCGTGTTTGGCAGCTCGGGCGCAGGTAACTTCCTCACCCGGCTGACCGTGATCAGCGCCGCGTTGTTCATGATGCTGTCCGCGACGCTGACGTACGTGTCGTCGAGCGGAGAGAAATCGCTCGAGCGCGCGAGCGAACGCATCCGCGCTCGCGAGGAAGCCGCGGGCAAGACGTCGAAGGGCGCCAAGAAGGGCGCGCCCGCCAAGCCCGTGCCGGCAGCGCCGCAGAGCACGCCGGAGTCCGCGCCAGCCGAGACGGCTCCTGCCGAGAACTCGGATACGAGCGGCGAAGCGGTCGATCAGGCGCTGAAGAACTTCGACGAGCAGAAGCCCGAAGAGAAGAAGTAAGCGTAGGGACGCGATTCCAACGGCTCGCATGCGCGAGCCGTGATCGCGCAGATCACGTGGGACCGTTGAACGTTCAGGTCGCGGCGGCCGCGATCGCGAGGAACGAATCAGCGACCAGACTTGCGCCCCCGACCAACGCACCGTCGAGGTCCGGCTGACCCAGCAACGTCTTCGCGTTGTCAGGCTTCACGCTTCCGCCGTAGAGAATCCGCAGTTTCTCCGCCACCGCACCGCCCAGGATCTCGCTCACCGTTCCACGGATGCGCGCATGCATGTCCTGCGCGTCGCTCGGTTGAGCGGTCTTCCCGGTTCCGATGGCCCATACGGGCTCGTACGCGATCACGATTGGCGCCGCCGCGTCCGCGGCGATGTCTGCGAGCGCGAGCTTCACCTGACGCACGACCACAGCTTCCGCTTGGCCGCCTTCGCGCTCGGCGAGCGTTTCACCGACACATACGATCGGTGAAACACCGTACGCGAGCGCGGCGCGCGTCTTCTTGTTCACCATCACGTCGTTGTCACCGAACAGCTGACGGCGTTCGGAGTGGCCCAGGATCACGTAGCGGCAGCCCACATCTTTCAGCTGCGCCAGGCTCACTTCGCCCGTGAATGCGCCTTGGGCCTCCCAATACGCATTTTGAGCGCTGAGCACGACTTCACTGCCGCCCACGACCTGCGCGACGCGCGCGAGCGCCACGAACCCGGGCGCGACCGCGAGCTCAGCAGCGATTCCCTTCGAACCCGCGACAATTTGCTCTGCGAGCTGCGCCGACTCGGCGAGCGTTTTATGCAGCTTCCAGTTACCCGCGATGAGCGGGCGCCGTCCACTTCCAGCGGAGCTCATGACCGCACCGCTTCGATGCCGGGCATCTGCCTACCTTCGAGATACTCGAGTGAGGCACCGCCGCCGGTCGACACATGGTCGTACTTCGACGCGAGCCCTGCTTGATTCACCGCGGCGACGCTGTCGCCACCGCCTACGACCGTAAAGCCGGCGCACTCTGCACCCGCGCGCGCGATTGCCATCGTGCCCTCACTGAATGGCTTCTTCTCGAACAACCCGAGCGGGCCGTTCCAAAACAACGCCTTCGCGGAAAGAATCGTGGCGGCAAAGAGCTCGGCCGTCTTCGGGCCGATATCGAGCGCCATCTGATCTTCCGGAACGTCGTTCGAGGGAACGACGCGTCCCTCCGGAGCGTCCAGGCCCGGCGCGACCACCAGGTCCACCGGCAACAGGAGCTTCACCTTCTTGTCCTTCGCGCGCTGCATCAAGCTGCGCGCGAGCGCGAGCTTGTCGTGCTCGACGAGACTCTTGCCGAGCTGTAGGCCCTGCGCGGCGAGGAACGTGTTCGCCATCGCGCCGCCGATCAGCAGCGCATCGACGCGATCGAGCAGGACTTCGAGCACGCCGATCTTGTCGCTCACCTTCGCACCACCGAGCACGGCTACGAACGGATGCGTGTCCGCCGTGCGCATACGCTCGAGCGCCGAGATCTCCTGCTCCATCAACAAGCCGATGCCGCGTTCGCGCATCAGCTTCGGCAACGCCGACACCGACGCATGCGCTCGGTGCGCCGCACCGAACGCGTCGTTGACGTAGACGTCGGCGAGCTTCGCGAGCTCGCGCGCAAAAGCCTCGTCGTTCGCCTCTTCACCGGGATGGAAGCGGAGGTTCTCGAGCAGCGCCACCTGACGCTCGCGCAAGTCCGCGATCACCTTCGACGCCGCATCGCTGATGCAGTCGTCGGTGAGCAGGACTTCGCACTTCAACTTGGCCGCGAGAATCGCGCCCACGGGCTCGAGCGAGTACTCGGGCTTGCGTTTGCCTTTCGGCCGGCCTGCGTGCGACGCCAGGACTACTTTCGCGCCGCGGTCGAGCGCGTGTTGAATCGTTGCAAGCGTGGCATCGACGCGGCTGGTGTCCGTTACCTTGCCGTCCTCGATGGGCACGTTGAAGTCGACGCGGATGAAAGTGCGTCGGCCTTCGATCGGGAGATCTCGAATGCTTCGAATTGTACCGGCCATGGATTTGCGATCAGCCGCTCAGGAGCGGGCAGCCATGACGCGAACGAGGTCGAGCATGCGATTCGAGAAGCCCCACTCGTTGTCGTACCAGCTCTGAACCTCGACGAGGTCGTCGCCCACGACCTGCGTCTGCGCGGCGTCCACAATCGACGAGTGCGGGTCTCCGATGAAGTCACTCGAGACGAGCGGCCGCTCTTCGAACGCGAGCACACCCTTGAGCGAGCCGGTCGAAGCTTCCTTCAACGCTTTGTTCACTTCGTCCCGCGTCGTCTTCTTGCTGACGTGCGCCGTCAGGCATACGAGCGAGACGTTCGGGGTCGGCACGCGAATCGAAGTGCCGTCCAGCTTGCCCTTCAGCTCCGGCATCACGAGACCGATCGCCTTTGCCGCGCCGGTGCTGGTCGGAATCATCGACAAACCGGCTGCGCGCGCACGCCGTAGGTCTTTGTGTGGCAGGTCGAGCACACGCTGATCATTCGTGTACGAGTGCACCGTGACCATGTGGCCCTTCACGATGCCGAAGCTCGAGTGCAGGACCTTCGCGAGCGGCGCCAGACAGTTCGTGGTGCACGACGCGTTCGATACGATCACGTGTTTCGCCGGGTCATAGCTATCGGTGTTGATGCCGATGCAGAACGTGCCGTCGATGTCGCTGCCGCCAGGCGCACTGATGATGACGCGCTGCGCGCCAGCATCGAGATGCTTCTGAGCGCCTTCACGCGACGTGAATAGGCCGGTCGACTCGATGACGACGCTCGCACCCAGGCTCTTCCAAGGAAGCTTCGCGGGGTCCTTCTCCGCGAGGACCGGGATCCGCTTGCCGCCGATGATCAGCGCGCCTTCCTTCGCCTCGACCGTCTTCGCAAAACGACGGTGCACGGAGTCGAACGCGAGCAGGTGCGCGAGCACTTCGGCGCTCGTCAAATCGTTGATGGCGACCAGCTCGATGTCCGACGGACCCTCATTCAAGAGGATGCGCGCGATGCAGCGACCGATTCTGCCGAATCCATTGATGGCAATCTTGGTGGCCATGGTGAATCAAGCTCCTAGTGTCGGCGGCTGCCGAGCGGACGATGGGAGAACACGAAACTGCGCGGACTCGCGGGCGAATCAGCGGGAAGTAGTCACTCAAAAACCAGCGTAGAGGGGCGAAAAACAAGTCAACGGGTAGCGCCAAGCTGCTGCAGAAGCAAGTAAAGAAGAGTCGTACAACGCGTTTCCGAACGGATCACCGTGGGTCCTGTTCGGTCGTCGGCTGTGCCAATTCGTCGGGATGCGCTGTGCGCGCCAAGACGTACACGCGCATGTTCCGCACCGCTTTGTCGAAGTGCATGAGCCCGTCGTGCGCGCGCGCCAGGAAGTAATGTGTCGCGGGGTAACGCAG
>DASRXR010000367.1:0-6162 GCA_035687405.1 Polyangiales bacterium | reverse complement strand
GACGAAAAGCCTGCGGGTGACAAGCCTACGAAAGCTACGAAAGCCGCGAAGGCGAAGTAGCCGCTGGCTCAGCCGGCTGCTGCGTGGGTCTCGACGAGTTCCACGCTCTGCGCGTCGGGTGCGCCAAAACCCAAGCGTACGAGCGCTTCGTAGTGCTCGAATGCGTTTTCGGCTTCGACCGGACCGAGCGTGCGCGAACAGCCCCGCGTCGCAGACAGCGCGCTCGACAAGACACAACCCATCAGTTGCTGCGACGCGAACGCCTGCTGCTTGAGGACAGACGAGATCAACACGTCCAACTGCGTGCCCGCGACTTGCGGCAAGAACAACCGATGCTGCAGCGGCGCTGGACTTCGCACCAGGCCACCTTCGCTGACGAAGAGGTCGCCGGACTCTGCGATCCGCGCCCGCGCTTGCGCGACCGAAAAGCAATGCGGTGCGGAGTCGTCGACGAGCACGGTGCCTGGACGCAAGCGAGCGACGTCGAGCACGTCCGGGACGTTGGTGGCGCCGAGCACGACGCGTGCATCGTAGACGGCGTTGGACACTTCACCCGGCGCGGAGAACGCGAGCTCGATCTCGATGTCGTGACGTGCAGCGAGCGTTTGTGCGACTCGCTCGAGTTGCGTGCGTGAGCTGAATAGGTCGCACAGTACGAGTCGTGCCGGCGCTGGCAGGACGCGCAACGCGAGATCGAGGCTAGCGCTGCCGATCGAGCCGACGCCCACGCAGGCGAGGGTCTCGCGCTCGAGCGAAACGCGGGCGTGGGCAAGTGCAGCTCGGAGCGTCATGACGACGGCGCTCACGGTTGTCGCATGTCCAGTCGTGACCTGAGGTAGGCCGGAGCCCGGAGCGGGTGCGACGTCGCGGCCGAGATCAGTTGCCGAAGGAATGAGCCCTGTGAGCGACACAACCCGTGCGCCAACGGCGCGCGCTTCTTCGAGCGCCTGGCGAGTCAAGCCGTGGAGCTTACTCCGGCCGCTGTACACCTCTGCAGCGGAGAGCGGCAGCACGATGAGGGCGATACGTCCAAGCGGCGTGGTGTGGACGGCAACGGAGCGAGGCCGTCCGCCCGCAAACAGCTGTCGGTGCAAGACGCTCTGTACGTGTACCGGCATCGGTGGCAAGCAAGCGATCGCGGCTGCATCGACGGGCTCCGCCAAACCTCGGGTGACGGCGTGCGCGAGGGAGGGCGCGGGATCGAGCGCAATGGTTTGCATGACGCTCAAGTCCACAACGCGGCTAAGCGAGCGAGCCCCTCGTGCAATCGACTCGAGTCGACACCGAAGTCCACGACACAGCCGACTGCGCGGGTATCCGTGTCGTCGCGTGGCCGGGCGCGCGGCATGGAGTTCGCTTCGACGCCGGCGCGGGCGGTGCTCACGGCGCGTCCTGTCACGGCTGCAAATCTTGCATCGGGGTTGGTCGACCCACGAATTACGGCGCGCACGAGCGCGAGGGCTGCATCGAGAGTTATTGTTTCCATGATCTTTACGTCCACAACGCTGCCAAACGTGCGAGCCCGTCGTGCAACTGGTTTGAATCGACACCGAAGTCGATCAAGCACGCGACCTCGTCGGCACCCGCGTCGCCGAACTTCTGCAGACGCGGGGCACACTCTTCGCTCGACCCGATCAGCGACGTACTCATGTAGCGCTCCGTCGCATACTCCAACGCAGCGGCTCGCTCCGCCGCCGTCAGCGCAGCGAGCGCCGTCGCTCTCTGCTTCCACAAGCTCACGGACGACTCCAGGTACGCGGTCAACGGCTTGCGAACCGTTGCACGCGCCGCATCCGCGCTCTCGGCGATGAACGCGTGCACTGCCAACGTCACATGACCGCGATCGAATCCCGCGGCTGCGCGCGCCTTGCGGTACGCCGCGATGTACTCGGTCAGCGTCTCCAAGTCCTGAAACAGCAGACCCGTCAGCACGTTCAAACCACGCTGCCCCGCTTCCACGAAGCGCTCGCGCCGCTCCGTACACGTGAGCCACACGGGAACCTCTCGCTGAATCGGGCGCGGGTAGGTCTGCACCTGCACCGCATCACCGCGACCGTCACGCAGCGTCGCGCTCTCGCCACGCCACAACGCGCGAACCTCGTCGATCCGATCGAGCAACGTCGCTTGACGCGTCTCGAACTCGCCGGGCGCGAGCGTAAAGTCGCGCGGGTTCCAACCGCTCGCAAACGACAACGCGACACGGCCACCCGAAAGCCGATCGACCATCGCCCACTCCTCTGCCACGCGCGCAGCGTGATGGAGTGGCAGAACGACGCTGCCCGCCCGAAGCCCGATCCGCGACGTCTGCACCGCCAACGCCGCCGCGAGCACGGCTGGATTCGGGAACGGTGCCCCAAACGCGTGGAAGTGACGTTCGGGCAGCCAAACCGCTTCGAACCCTGCCTCGTCCGCAAACCGAACCGCGCGTTCGAGGTCGGCGTACAGTGGACGGTTCTGCTGCGAAGCGACCGTGCTCTCGAAGAAGAATAAACTCGGACGGACACTTTGCGGCGCAGCTACCGGCTGCGAAGGCAGCGAGCTCGGCGTCCCGACGCGCTGCGACGGTGCACGCAAGACGTTGACGCCGCGTGCGCGTACATCCTCGAGCGCGAGTGCGACCGAACGCAAGCTCACGCCGCAGATCAGGTACGCCATGCTGGCGTCCACCTCGTACGCCCGCGCGATGAACGCTTGGAGCTCTGCGGCCGCGAGCGAGTCGAGCCCGACGTCGAGCAGACTCGCATCCAGGTCGAGCTCCTCCGGGCGCACGCGCATGACTGGCGAGAGCGCGACTGTGAGCTCGTGCAGGATCAGGCTGTCCGGCTCGGTCATGCGCACCGTGATCGCGTCCGATTCGTCGAGCATCCAACGCTCGAGCCCGGCCGAAACCGCGAGCGGCAGAATGTCACCGCGTGCGACGGCTTCGAACGTGCGAAGGCGTTCGGGCTTTCCCGAGGACGTCACGTGCATCGAGCCTTTCGGCAGGATCGCAGCCTCCATCGCGACGCCGAACAACCGACGAACCGACGTTTGAATCTCGCTCACGAGCCGCGACAGATCGCCGCTACGAGCGGCAAGCTCGACCAGCACCGCGGGCGTCTCGTCGTCACGGCGAAACGAACCGGCGATCACGCGGCCGGTGCGAAGCCCCGTGATGTCGTCGGCGACCGCCGTCTCGATGTCGTGCGGGTGAAACTTGCGACCGCGGATGATCAGCAGCTCTTTCGCCCGGCCGACGACGTACAGCTGACCCCCGTGAATGAAGCCGAGGTCGCCGGTGCGCAGGCCTTCTGGGGTAAACGTCGCGCGCGACTCGAGCTCGGCGGATTCGTAGCCCGCCGCAACGCTCGGCGAGCGCACGATGATCTCGCCGACGGAGCCGTCCGACGATGCCTTGCGGTCGGGGTCGTCGATCAGGATGTGTGTGTCCTGAACCGGCGCTCCACACGCAACGATCTCTTTGCCGTCTTCCGCCAGCACGACGAGTCCTGCTGCCAACTGCTTGGCATCGACGCGAACCGAGCTGATGCCGCGCCGCAGTGCCGTCGCGGTGACCATCAACACCGACTCGGCGAGTCCGTAACAAGGCGCGAACGCATCGGCACGGAAGCCGACGCGCGCAAATCGCGTGGAAAAGCGTCGCAACGCAGCGGCTTGAATCGGCTCTGCGCCACACACCGCGAGCTCCCAGCACGACAGATCGAGCCCGGCGAGCTCGGCATCCGTGATGCGTTGCGTACACAGCGCGTAGCCGAAGTTCGGAGCGACGCTGATCCGCGCGCGATGACGACTGATCAACTCGAGCCAGGTGCGCGGGCGGCGAATGAACGCACCCGGACTCATCAGGATCGTGTTCATGCCGGAGAACACCGACTGAATGACGCAGCCGATGAGACCCATGTCGTGGTGCAAGGGTAGCCACGTGACGCCGGTCGTTCCCGGGCGATTGCCAAACGCGGCTTCTTCGGCGCGACTGTTGTGGAGCAGGTTTGCGTGCGTGATGCGCACGCCGCGCGGCGCGCTCGTCGAACCGGACGTGTATTGCAAGAACGCGAGCGACGAACCAGTCGCGATAGCGTGCTCCGTGTCGTCACACGGCGTGAGCTGATCCGTCATCAGACGCGGCGTAGTCGCGAGCCGCGAGCCCGCGGGCGCGAGCCGATCCAAGACCGCCGCAGTCTGCGCGTTCGTCCACACCGCACTTGCGTTCGCGTTTGCGAGAATTGCTTCGAGGCGCGGTAGCGTGCGTTCCGAAGCGGCGCGATCAGGCGGATAGAGCGGGACGGGGATGAAGCCGCCGGCGATCGCACCGAAAAAAGCGCGCACGTACCCGAGGCCGGGCGGAAGAATCAGCGCAACGCGATCACCCAGCTCGAGGCCGGCTGCGGCTGCAATCCCAGAGGCAGCGCGGAGCAGCTCCGGCATGCTGAGCGTTTCTTCGAGCGCGCCGGAGTGGCCGCACCAGCTGAGCGTTCCTTCGTTGCGGCCCGCCCGAAAGCGCAAAACATCGAGCAGATTCGAGAGCTGATGATGCCGAGCTCGATCGATCCCGAGTACTTCCATTGAACTCCCCACAAGCTAAGTCGCTGCTGTAGTGAACAGTCAGCTAAAGCGTCTAAGCCTTACGACTAAAGGGGACAGTTGACTAGGCGGTTTAGTCGGGCCGCCCCAAGACGAATTTGGAAAGCACGAAGTTGAGGCGCGAGCCTGGCAACTCGGGGTGACGTGCCAGTTTCGCGTGATATGGACGTTACGGAGTGCTCGAAAGGGCGAGCAATCACGGGCTGATCGCGCCCAAGCTCAAGCGACGATGCGTAAACTGCGTCGCTTGCGTTCGTCGGGCAACGCGCTGAACGCGCGCTTGTAGTCGGACCAGGTTCCACCCGCGCGCACGGCGTCCAAGACTGCGCGACCTTCCGCAAACGAGCCTTGTGCGAGCACGTACTCGACCCACGCCCAACGCGGGCTCGTGGAGCGCAGATCGACGCGTCCGTGCAAACCTCGTCGCAAACGCGCGAGGCGGCGGTCGACTACGTTCATGCCCGCGAACGGTTGGCCATCGAGCGGCGTGTTTCGCTTCGCGACGAACGGACTGATCCCGATCGCGAGCGGATGAATCTTCGAGAGCTCCGTCGCAAACCCGATCAGCTCGTCGATGTCCGCGTCGGTTTCATCCGGCAGGCCCACCATCATGTAGACCTTCAAGTGATGCAGCTGGTGGGTCTTCACCAGCTCCGCGATTCGCAAGAAGTGCTTTTCCTTCGCCTTGCGATCGATCCGATCACGCAACCTTTGACTCGGTGCATCGAGCGCCGTCGTCAGCGCCCTCGCTCCCGCCTTCTTCAAGGCCGCGATGAACGGATCCGTCAACCGGTCGGGACGCAGCGACGACAAGCTCACCTGCCTGCCTTGCGACGCGAGTGTGTCGACGATCTCCACGATCTTCGGATGGTCGCTGACGGCTGCACCGACCAAACCGATCTTTTGCGCGTCGTCCGGAATGCACGCGAACAGGCGGTCCACCGGGACGATTCGCATGCCGCCGTTCGTCGATCGGCGCATCACGCAGTACTGACAACCTCGCGAACAGCCACGCTCGGCTTCGAGCAAGAACATGTTCGAGAGCTCAGTGTGAGGCGTTCGAATCGGCGCCCATGCGGGAAGCCGCAAGTTGTCCGACTGACCGATCGCCGGCAACTGTTCGCCGTGAATGCTCGGCACGTAACACTCGGGCACTTCGCGTGCGAGCGTCGCTAACGCTGCTGCACGATTGGGTGCATCGAACACCACGTCGAGAACGCGGTGGATCGACTCATCCGCTTCACCCATCAAGATCGCATCTGCGAACGGCGCGAGCGGCAGTGGATTACTGTTGGTGAGCGGACCGCCGCACAACACGAACGGGTGCCGGTCGTCGCGATCTTCCGCGAGTGGTGGAAGACCCGACAAGGTCAGCACATGGATGACGCCCGAGAGCTCGCCCTCGTACGCGACCGACATCGCGAGGACGGGATAGTCGCCGACCGGCAACTCCGCTTCGTACGTGAACAACGGCGTCCGCGAGTTGCGAAAGGCCTCGACGTCGTCCGGCAGAAATGCGCGGTCGGCCGCGCGGCGCGGGTGACCGCGCATTTCTGCCGGACGACGTCGAGGCCTTTCGCA
>DASRXR010000366.1:0-6080 GCA_035687405.1 Polyangiales bacterium | reverse complement strand
TGGAAAACGGAGAAGTAGATGAGCACACCGATCATCAAAGACGCGAGCTTCGTGCTCTCGGCGCGCGACGTGGGCGAACTACCAGCGCCAACGTTTGCCGGCGAATACCACTTCGGCAAGTCGAGCCTGCTCAACGCGCTGTGTGCGCGCAAAGGTCTCGCACGCGTGAGCGGAACGCCGGGCGCGACGCGCGGGATCAACTTGTTTCGCATCGAGATCGGCGAAGCTGTCCTGCACTTCACCGATCTGCCCGGCTACGGCTACGCGCAACGCAGCAAGCAAGAGCGCAAAGGCTGGGGGCCGATGATCGAGAGTTACCTGCGCCAGCGCGTCGGGATCGCACTCGCGATCGTGATCGTCGACGTACGTCGCGGGATCGAAGACGAAGACGCGATGCTTCTCGAGTTCTTGGACAGCTTGAACCACCGGGCCCTCGTGGTCGCGACGAAGCTCGACAAGCTACCGAAGGCGAGCCGCAAGCCGGCGCTGATCGAGCTCGGTCGCAAGAGTACCCGCGAGATCATCGGCTTCAGCGCAGAGAACGGCGAAGGCTGTGACGCGTTGCGAGCGCGTGTGATGCGCGCTGCGATTCACGGCGAAACGCGGTGACTCAGCCGCGCGACGCCGTAGCGTGCTCGCCCCAGACCTTTTTGTAGATGTAGCGGCCGCTGCCTTCGACGAAGCGCTTCACCGTCCAGGGCACTTTCAACAACCAATCGTGCATGTCGTCGCGCAGAAACGCGCCGAGGCCACCGATGTCGAGATCCGCCATCACGCCGTATGCGAGCAACGTCTTCGCGCCATCGGCATACGGACGCACGGTGTAGAAGCCCCAGGCAGCGCGCACGTTGTGCGGCCGCCGCTCGTCGACGCTGAACGTGATGTCTCCGCGCTCGGCGTAAGCGCGCACGTTCAAATAGTAGGTTCGCTCGAACGGCCCTGCGCCCTGGCGCATGAACACGGTGCGTTCGCGTGGGTCGGTACTGACGACCTTCGCTTCGAGCACGCGCGGCATCATGCGGTGGTAGTGGTCGGTGTCGAGGAGCGCGTTCCACACCACCTTCAACGGTGCGTCGATCACCTGGTAGCTCGTGCCACCCATCAGATCGAGCGAGCCACGCCTCTCGACGATCGGCCGCTGAACCAGCCCACCCTTGTCGAGCGACGCGCGCTCTTCTTGCGACAGCTCACGTGACCCGCCGTTACCCGCGTACGCGACGGCCGTGAGCAGCGAAGCTGCACCGAGCGCGATCACGAAGCGAGACGAAGCGAACACCGAACGCATCTTTAAGGCAGTTTTGCAGAACGAACTCACAATCGCCACTCCAAACCACGTGTCGCGCGTCGCCCCCTGCGACTACTGCGACCGCGATTTCAGCGATGCTGAACCTACGCCCTCAATTGTACGAGGCGCGTTGCCCGAGTGTTTCGGGCTGCTTTTGCACAACGCGCACCGCCGGATTGGAGTCGGCGTGTGCGGACCTCTGATCGAGTGGGGCAACACCGGGGTACCACGCCCAGAAAGGTGCCACGTCTCGACACATCGGCCGATCCGACGGCGCGCAGTAGATCCGAACGTGGAAATGGCTGCGATGCGGATTGCCACGCGCTGGCTCCAGCAGGACGGCTTCGGCGCGCTCGATCGTCTGGGCCGATGCTTTTCTGCGCACAGCTTGGCGCAACAAGCGGTTTTTGATCACGCGCGCGACGAAGATGTACTGGACCCGGGCATCCGGATCACTGACTAGCCTGGCTACGAGTTCCCAGTTCCGCGCGTCGTCGAAGCGCAGGTCGGCGTACGGGCCAGTCCCGCGACCTGCCGCGGTGAACGCGATGTTGGCCTGGTATGCGAACGGGCGACCATCGGTGCCTTTGACGTAGAAGCCGATGTCGGCGTCCCGGCCACTCTCATGAGAGCGGTGCCCGCCGATGTCGCCTCCCTGCGCACTCGAGAGCTCTCCGACCGAGAGTTTTGCGCCAGGATACTTGGCCGCGACGCGACGCGCGGCGCGGTCGATCAACTGGACCATCTGTGACGTGCCGAAGAAGCGACCGGCGGGGACGTCTTCGGGGATGTAGCGGATGAACTTCGACTCGCGAATCTTCTGCCCGTTCCTGAGTTGGCCGTCCCACGGGTAGTTCACGGAGCGCGATCGCCCACGCAATGCCGGACGCGCGATCTTCGCGGACTCGATCTTCGCTTCGACGTTTGCGCTCGGCGATGCGGCCGCTGGCGCGATCGCCAGCGCCGACGCGACAAAGAGTCCGCAGACGAGCAGAAGGCGAAGCACGTGGCCCGAGTGGTTCATCGGAGTCGATGGGACGGCTGAAGTGGATCGGACTTCAACCATCTCTTGGTGAGGTGCAACTTTTTGGGGCTGAGTGTCAAGCTGAACACCTGTGAAAAACTCGCGAGGCATGCTTCGATTCGCGTGAAACCCACGCCGCTGCCTGCAGCGAAACGCGCTGATCTTGCAGCGCCGCCACAGTCGCGATGCGGTTTGCATCCGAACGTTGAGACGCGACCGCGTTCCCTCGCGTCGGCCCTGTATGCTCTCGCGCCGTGAGCTCAACTCGTTCGCTCTCGAGACTGGATCGCTGTGTGGTGCCGAGGCGCGCAACACGCGGCGCACCTGGCCTGGTCCTCGGACTCGCACTCGGTTGTGCCGGAAGCCAGCCGGCACCCGCGCAGCCGACAGCGGCAACGTCCTCGCCGCCTGCAGCGCCGCTGGCAGCCGCCGGCGTTGCAGCTCCGTCGCGCGCGCTCCCACAACACGCGACTTTCGCGGACGTCGCGGACCTTGCGCGCAACCTGGATGCAACGAACCACACGCAAAGTCAGGAAGGTTGTCTACTCGCCGGCGCGCCGCCGGGCCGGCTCGCCGCCGACCTGCTGATCGCGACTCGCCCGCTGCCCGATGTGCCGAAAGAGCTTGGGTCGGTGCTATTGCAGGCGGCGGGGCCCGCCAGAGTGTTCACGGCCTGGGGCGTGAGCTCGGGTGAGCTGCCGGATCTCGCGCTCACGGCGTTCACCACGACGACCCCCGCCTCCGCGAAGGCCGTCCCGCTGGCTCTGTTCATCACCCGCCAGGGCGTGTTCGTGCGCGGTGCGCCGATGCCGTTGCGCGCGCATCCCGAAGCGCTCGACACTGGCGCGGCTGGAGCGCTGCTCGCACAGCTGCCGGATCCGGCGATCGTGTACGTCACTGCGGAGTCGGCGATTCCAGTTGAGCAGCTCGTGGCGGCGTTGCGCAGCGTTCCAAATCGCTTCGAGGTCGCGCTCGCGGTCGTACTGCCGAAGGGCACTCGTTTTCCCGCAGCGACGGAGCGCAGCCAAGACCTGCTGTGTCCGGATGGATTGCCGGAGCCGAGCGCAGACGAGCCAGAAGGATCGCTCGAGCCCGCCGACTTGCGCGCGACGCTCGCGCCGCTGCGAGAGGCAGCGCTTCAGTGCGCGCTGTCGACCGGAGGGCTCGCGCTTCAAGGCGGCAGGCTCGAGCTCGGCTTGCGCATCGGTGCCGACGGTCGCGCGCGCGAGCTCTGCATGGTGCGAGACACGATCGGCGAGTCGATCTTACGTCGCTGCGTGATCGAAGCCGCGCGCGCGCTGAAGTTTCCCACGCCGAACCCGGCTGGATTCGTCGATCTGCAGTTGCCGCTCGAGCTCGCGCTGACTGGGCCCGCGGCGCAGCGCGCCGTCTGCGATTGAGTCAGTGCTGCTCGAGGCGAGACTTCACGACCTTGTTCATATCCGCGTGCGCTTTGCGAAAGTCGAACCACCCGCGCGTGATGTTTTGCAGATACACGCCGGCAGACGTTTCGTCGTAGTGCAACCCCGGGTTGTCCAAGTACGAGATCAAACCGCCCACAGCCGCGCGAAGCTTGCTCGTCGACGCCTTCATCTCGGTCACTGACGCTTTCAAGTCTTCGGGAACGATCAGCGTGTCCAGCGTCGGCTCGATCTCAGTCAGTTTGCCCGCGCACTTATCGCGTAAGTAGAGCGCGTAGTTTTGTCCGCGTTCGCGCGCGCGACCCTCGAACTGCGCCGCCAAGTCGGAGTTGGATTTGATCGACGCGAGATTTGCACCCGACAGCGCGCAGCCCAAGAACTGATCGAAGTGCGCTTGCTTGAGGCCGTTCAGCTGTTTGCCGAGCTCGCCGTAGACGCGGGCGTCGTCGCCCTTGCCCATCAGAAACCACAAGCCCGCTGCACCCAACACGACGATCACCGCGAGGACGCCGAACACCCCACCCTTACCGCGCTTGAGCGCCGCCTCGTCATCGGCGAAGGAACCTGCGAGCCCGGCCTTGTTTTGCGAGGTCGCCATGATCATCACCTCAGGCCGCGCTCCACTGAATCTGCGGAGACCCAGGGTCCGCACGTTTAGTGCGAGAGATCGAGCTTGAGCTTCGAACCGCCACCGAGCTGAAGTTTCGGTTCACGGGCGCCGAGTTGCAAGCTCCCCGGATCCGAGGAGGGTGGTGTGAGCCGCGGAGTGTCAGCGCCGGGTGTAGGAGCTGTCGCGGTCCCATTCTCGGGCTCGGGCGAGTCGGCCTCCAGCGCGGTCGGGCCCAAAACGGCCTTCAAAACCTGGCTAATCTGATCTTTCTGCGAGGCTGGCGCGAGCTCCAACACCTTGCGCGCCTCGGCACGCATCGCGTCGTACCGACTTGCTTGGCGATGAATTCGTGCGAGCAGCAAGTGAGTCTCGGGGCTCTTCGGCCGCGCGCGAACCGCTTCTTCGGCGCGCGCTTGCGCTTGCAGCATGTCGCCGGTAGCGGCGTACATCTCGGCCCACGCCATGGGCAATGCAGGTAATTTCGGGTCGAGGCGCTCGGCTTGTGTCAACTCACCGGCAGCGAGATCTCGATCGAGCCGCGCGAGGTGCACGCTCGCGAGCGTGAGATGCCCGGACGCGTAGTCGGGTGCCGAGGCGAGCGCTTGCGCGACGAGCTTCGCTGCGCGATCGGTATCGCCGGTCGCGAGTGAGTACATCGCGAGGTTGTTCTGTTGCGCCGGGCCTGGCTTCAACTGCGCGGCAGCTTCGAGCTCGCGCGCACCTTCGTCTTTGCCACCAGTCGCGAGCAACACCGCACCACGAATGCCGCGCGCAGCTGCAGAGCTCGGCGAGAGCTTCGTCGCCGCATCTGCGTATTGCAGTGCACCGCCGAGGTCGCCTCCGTGGACCAATCGATGCATCGCGCGCAACGCGAGCAGACTGCCGACCGCTTGCGTATCGCTCAGACCGGTGACGTCCGCGGTGGGAAGCTCCGGACGGCCTCCGTAGACGTCGTACGCGTGAAGCTGTGCGCCCGAGCCGCTGCTCGCCACACCGACTGCGAAGTACCCGAGCCGGCCGGAAGGATCGAGCGGAGCGCGATCGCCAGCGTTGCCCGAAACTTCGACCAGCTGTGCCGGCACATCCTGACTGCGTAACGCCGCGACGCCGACAGCTGCGACCTCGAGCGGATACAGCTCCTGGCGCGCACCGTCTTTCGCGAGCGCCGCGAAGGCCTGGGCGGCAGTCTGCGCAAGCGTGTCGCGAGGTTCGAGGAGCGCGGACGGCACGAACGCCTGCTTCTTCGCGCGGGCTTGGATCGCCGCGACGATCGCCTTGGCTTTGTCGTCGGCCGAGCTCTTGCCGTCGGTCGCTTTCTTCGCGAACGCTTCGATTGCGGCGTCGGCTTGCAGCAGATCCGCAGCATCGCCGACGTCGATCCCCGTCGCTTGCCGCGTGCGTTCGCGCAGGTCGCCCGCATCGACCGCCGCTGCTGACTTGCCTGCAGTCTGCGACTTCTGCCAGTACCAGTAGCCGCCGCCACCAGCGACGACGATCGCACCGACTAAGACGAACAGACCGGCGCGCGATGCTCGGGTTGGCGCCGCCGCAACCCGCTCGAGCGGGCGCAATCCGTGTTGGCGAAGACACTTCGGGCAGCGAGGCTTGTCATCGCCCTCGGCCGTTTCGAATTCTTGGTCACACTGTACGCAGTGATATCGCATGTCGAGCGCCGGGCACTGTAGCCGAAAAGCGCCGCGCGACAATCGGCCCTATATACGAGAGAGTCGGGATGCCGCC
>DASRXR010000365.1:0-2746 GCA_035687405.1 Polyangiales bacterium | reverse complement strand
CGAGGAGCCCATTGCAGCGGCGCTTCGCTTGCTGCTGTTAGCAAGCCGCCCCTGCGCCACACGGCCGCAGAGACCACGCTCGTCGTACAGCGCGCACGTCGCCACGCTGATCCCGCGCGCGGCCGCGACGCTCTGCTCTTGCAGGCAAAACCACTCACCCGACGGCCGGCGCGAGAAGTACAGCGTCGCGTCGACGTTGATGAACGGCACCGGAGCCGCACCCCGGTCGCGCTGTGCGATCGACGCGACCGCATTCGCGAAGTCGGATAGCTGCACCGCACGCTGCAACGCCGTCGGCTCCTCACCTTCGACGAGCGCAAGCGGCATTCGAAACCAAATCGCCAGCGGCTCGCTCTTCGAGCGCGGCGGCCATCGCGTCTCGACGCGGACGTGATAACCCGCCCGTAGGTTCGGCGGCGCACCTCGACCCGTACGCATCAGCGTTTCAGTCTCAAGGCCTTCCGGCCCGGCGGGCGTGTTCGCAGCATGCTGTGCTTCGCCCGCTTGGTCCGCTTCGCCCTCGCGTAGCAGCAGCACACTCGCGCTGACGAACTCCTCGCCATTCGCGCGCACTGCCGCGTGCACCAGACACAAGCGGCTACTTTGCCGCACGACGTTCGCCTGCACCTCGAGCGGCACGAGCGGGACCGCACGAAACAGGTCGAACGTGAAGCGCGTCGCAACCAGACCGGGATCGGGCACTACCGCTTCGACCGCGCGCGCGATCAAGCCGAACACAGGCCCACCGTGCATCCGGTCGGCGCTCCACGGTCCACACGCATCGGGTTCAGGCAAAAGCTGCGTGCCGTCGCGGCGAAATATGACGTCGCTCATGCCCGAGCCATACCAGAGAAAACTCGGTGCTGCGCCGGAAACCCAGCGGGATTACATCTCGAGGCATGACCAGCTCGAACGACGAAAAATCTCCCAGCCTGGAAGTGCGCGGGCCCGTTTCAGTCGAGGAAACTCCCTGGCAGGAGTGGGGGCGCGGCCGCTTCATGGGGCGCGTGCGGCACCTGACGGAGCAGTACGGCCGCCCGTACCACGTCGGTGTGCTGATCGAAGAGCTGCAGCCGGGCAAACACTCGTGCCCAGCGCACTATCACTTGTTCGAGGAAGAACACGTCTTGCTGCTCGAAGGCGCCGTGACGTTGCGCCTCGGCGACAAACGCTACCCGATGAAGCCGGGCGACTACGTCTGCTTCCCCGCCGGCCAGCGAGAAGGTCACTGCTTGATCAACGAAACTGATGCACCCGCCAAGTACCTCGTGATCGGCGAGCACAATCCGAACGAGGTCGCGGTCTACACCGACTCGAACAAGATCATGGTTCGCGCGTTCAAAGAGATCTACGACAAAGGTGCGACTAAGGATTACTGGGACGGCGAAGCGATCGACGACTAACGCGCTCGCACATCGGACTACCCCGACTAAGCGTGATCTGACGGCTGGATTTCTCGCTAGTACGCAGCCGGAAGTGAACGAGCTCACGTATGGCTCCCATTTCGAGTGTCCACTCTTAGGTAAGGGGACACATGGCAGCCAACTCCGAACAGCTGGATTGGACCGAGGCGGCGCGCGCGCACACGCGGAGCGACGCTCGCGCGCTCGATCCCAAACTGCGTCTGTTGCGTCAGGTGACACTTTTCGAGGAGCTCGACGAGGACGCACTCGCCGCACTCGCTTCAGCCGCAACACTGAAGACTTATCCGAAGGGCGCGATGATCGTGCGCAAGGGTGACGTGAGTCGCTCGCTCTTGATCGTCGCGTCGGGTGTCGTCGAAGCCGTGCTCGACTCGCCCGGCTCGGAGTTCGTGCGGCTGTGCGAGTTCAAGAAGTGCGACTACTTCGGCGAGATGTCGCTGATCGACGGCGCTCCGCGATCTGCCAGCGCAATCGCGGTCGACACCGCGGAGATCCTCGAGCTCGACAGCGAAACCGTGCTCGCACGGCTGACGACGCCGATGTCGCGCAAGCTGCTCACCGAGCTCGCCGCTCGCGTGCGCCGGACCGACAGTACGGTGACCGAACTCGCCGACAAGGTGTATCGCGCGGCCTACGCGAACGTGCACGCGGCAGTTCGCGTGGAGCTCGAAACCGTCAAGACCCTCTATCAACGCACCGAACAAGTCTCGACGCGAACGCTCGAGCAAGCCGAGGCACGCGCCGAAGCGACGGTCAGCAATGCGAACCGCATCGCCGCCGGCGTGCAAGAACGTGTCGACGCCGCACTCGCGCTCATCACGAAGCGCATCGCGCCGATCGTCAGTGTGCTCACCTTGGTCCTCGGTGCGCTCGGCATCAGCTCCTACCTGGACCTGCAAGCGAAGTACACGGAGGCGCTCGGCTGGCACGATGCGCTCGGCAAGTTCCAAGACCGCATGCGTTCCGCCGACAAATCGCTGCGCGTGATCAGCGAAACGATGACGGACCTGCGCGGCGCGCGCGAAGCCGCGAGCCTGCACGCGCCGGTCCAAACTCCGGCAGAGCTACGTCGCGCGGCGCTCGACTTCGAACGGGCGAAGACCGAGCTGTTCGACCGCTACATCATGTCGCCGAGCGAAGGCCCGAGGTTCGAACAGTTCGATCCCGAGGTCGTGTTCGAAGCCGTCGACACCTTCGTCGAGCTCGCCGCCTGGGGCCGCGTCGACGGCCTTCCCGCCCTCACGCATACCGAACGCATGCAGCTCATCGCGGCACTCGGGTTCGTCGTTCGAACACTCGCGGACGTGAACGACGCCTCGACC
>DASRXR010000364.1:0-5929 GCA_035687405.1 Polyangiales bacterium | reverse complement strand
GGCACTGCCTTTTCCGGCTCGATGGTCGCCGACCACTTCGCAGTCATGGCCGAGCTCGAAGCCGCGTCCGTCACCGCGTTCGAAGTGCTCGCAGCCGAACTCGCGCACCACGGCGCACCGGCCGACTTGATCGAGCGTCTGCACGAAGCGGCACGAGAAGAGATCGTGCACGCACGAGAGACCACGGCGATGGCGCGCGCACTCGGCGCCGAACCCAAGCCGCCCCGCATCGAGCCGAAACCGATCCGATCACTCGAAGCGATCGCACTCGACAACGCAGTCGAAGGCTGCGTCCGCGAGACGTTCGGCGCGGCCGTCGGCTGCTATCAAGCCGAACGAGCCTGCGACCCGCAGATCGCCGCGCTGATGCAGCAACTCTCGGCCGACGAGATCGGCCACGCTGCCCTCGCGTTCGATCTTCACGATTGGATCCTGCCGCAGCTGTCAGCAGCAGCGCGCGCCCGCGTGATCGCTGCCCGCGTCGCTGCCGTCGATGCGCTCGCGGCCGAACTTCAAATCGAACCCGACGAAGCACTGCGCGAGCTCGCCGGCGTACCCGGTCCGCGCGAAGCCGCGAAGCTGCACGACACCTTGCGGCAAGAGCTCTGGCTTGCCGGCGAGATCACGGCATAGCCAACGCCCGAAGTAGACGACTAAAACCGAAAGTAGAAGTCCGCGTCCGGTACGACCGTCACCTGTCGCGTCGGGACGCCGACGATCGGTAGCCAGTTGGAGCCGAAGCCGACGCCAAAGTGCAGATTGACGTGCGACCAACTGAACGCAACGCCGGGAATGATGTTCCCGACCACACGCGGATAGTTCGGCTCGGCGCCTAGGTTGGCGTTGACGCGCGTATCGCGACGCTCGAAATCCGCACGCACGACGATGTCGCTCATGCCGAGCATGAGCGTGCCGCGCAGCGACAATGCGACGACGCGGCTCACCCGAAACTCGGTCATCGCCGACAGCGAGCCGGTCGTCGCTGTCGATGCACCGCCCAAGCCGATGTCGACGTTTCGGTTTTTCGGCGGCATGTCACCATTTACGTAAGCGTGAACCCACGAGAGTTGCAGACTCTGGCTGACGACGCGGCTGATTCGCCAAGAACCGGATAACTCGACCGGTATGACGAACAAACCTGCACGCGTATCGGCGTCCTCCCAGATTTTCGAAGACAGGTTGGTCGCGTCGAGGTACGCGAACGATCCGCGCAACGAAATCGCGACCGGCCCGGAAAACCAGTCGCGCACCTTCAGGTACCCAGTCGCGATCGGCGCTTTCAGCAGGGGGAAAGCAAACCACGGCAGCACGTACGTTCCGATCGTGACCTGATCGAGCACGCCGAACGCAGCACTTCCGACACCGATCGCAAATTCATTTCTGCGCAGCGTGTAGGCCGTGAAATCGATGCGCTCTTGTCCGGGTACCTGATCTGCGTGCGCGCTCGAGGTCACCAGTAGCAGAACGCCCGCCAGCACTACGCCGGCCCGAACACGCACGGCTGACTCCCTTCACTGCAAACCCACTGGCCATCGCGTACGCGCAGCGCCCAGCTGCCATCCGTGCGTGCGGTGAGCAGTACCGTGCCCGCCGTCCCGAACCCGAAGGTCGTCGGATCGATCAACGTCGACACGGAGCCATCCGTGTTCAGGCGGAAGCTCAGGCCTTGTTCCAAGAGATCGACGCTCATGTCGTTCACCGCGATCGTTGCGTTCGACGCGCGGATCAGGATTGGCGGAGCGGGATCGCCGAAACCGAGGTCACTCCCCAAGTCGACTTCGAGAGTCATCGTCGCCTGGACGTTGGAGGATCCACCTTGGGGTCCGGCAAGAAATCGGCACTCCGTCGCGTGCCCGGCAAACGCGCGTTGCACTTTCGAATTCTCGACACCCATCGTCACATCGATGGAGCCTGCGGTCGCGTCGTCCGGCGTTGGATCATTTTCCCAGCCCGGACACGCGGTGTGCGCTTCGATCGAGCCTTGCACGTCATTCGCGATATCCATGTGGTCGAACTCCACCGCGGTCGCGTCTTCGAGCGTCTCGCGCAGAAACGTCAGACCCGTGAAGGATCCGAGGGCGGGTCGCAATGGCGCTGTCTGTTCGAAGATCGTGCGCGCCGTAGCTGGATCGAGCGTTGCAGTCGGTGCGTCGTACTGCGCGGCAAGCGTCGCCACAGCCTGCGGCATTGGAGGCGGAGGCGGTGACGTATTACACGCGATCGCGGCTGCGCAAAGCCCAGCTGTCAGATAGGACAGCGCGCGCCGTTCGGCACCGGCCATCTTGCCACGCCGATCGACACACTCGGCAGGGATGAACCGCTCGAGCACACGTAGGCTCGCTTGCAGACGGGGATGAGACATCTCCCAGAGGTATGCCAAGAGCATGCCTAACTACGCGTCGATCAGTTTCACGGACACACGCAACGCAACATTTCACCATTCGACGGCAGCCGCCCTGTCTTTCCACAATCCAGATAAAACGCCGAGCTCGTACACAACTGATCGGGTGGCGGCGTGCACGTCCCATACATCTCGAGGCAACCCGTGCTGCCCGGATTCGGATGAATGTCGCGGAGAGTCTTTGCGCCTTTCGATTTCTTCGCATCGGCAAGCGGCACGACAGCAGCAGGAACCGTCGCCGGAACATCCGCCGCAGGCTTGTCTTGCGGCGTGTGCGGCTCCGCCGGCTTGTCAGGGACTGCGGATGGCGCCGTTGTCGGTAACTGCGGCGCGTCCGGCTGCGCGTTCGCGGGCGCTTCCTTCGGCGGCGGCGGTATCGGCACTGTCGGTGCATCCGGCGTCGCAGCTTGTGGCTGCATCGGCTGCACCGGCACGACAGGCGTCGGCGGAGTCTCCGGCCGATTGCACCCTGCGCCGCTCACAGCTGCAAGGCCCAGCAGAATGAGCGCGATGCAATGACGAGAACCTTGGGCTGACCTCGAATCGATGAGCACACAGCAGTTTGCAGCATCGCCCCCACTGCGCGCCATCCGCCCCGAAGACGGGTATCAAACCTGTCGGCTCAGCACGTCGCCGCGAGCCAGACTGGCTCAATTAACGTCGCGGAGCTCACACAGTCATTCGCGCGGTGGGTACTTCTGCAGCATTCGTTGCAGGCTCCGCCGATGCAGCCCGAGCCTGCGCGCCGCCTCTGAAACGTTGCCTTCGCAGTCGGTCAACACGCGGTTGATGTGCTCCCAACGCACGCGCTCGAGAGACGGCGCCGAAAACTCAGTCACGCTCTCGCCCGGTGCAGGCGCAGCGCCGCGCTGAAATGCTGCGAGCACGTCGTCCGCATCCGCCGGCTTCTGCAAGTAGAAGATCGCACCCAGCTTCATCGCATCGATCGTGGTCGCGATGCTGCCGTACGCGGTGAGCACCACGATCTTCGTCTGCGGATCGATCGCCTTCAGCTCGCGGATGAGCTCCAGCCCCGACGGCCCCGGCATCCGCAAGTCGACCACCGCGAGCTCGGGCGGATCCGCGAGCGCGAGCCGGCGCGCTTCGTCGTAGTCGCCGGCGGTGCGCGCGTCGAGCCCGCGCGCACGACACGCCGCCGCGAGCCGCTCCCGCAACGTGCTGTCGTCATCCACGATCAAGATCGAGAGGGCGTCAGACAACACGGGGTGCGGATTCTCGCTCATGGCGTGCTCCACCGTACGTGTAGACATCTCAAACCTGCATGCGACGATTTGCCGCAGCTGCAAACGGCAGTACGAGTGCAGCCGTTGTTCCTGACCCTGGGGTCGAATCGAGCGTCACGCTACCACCCGCTCGTTCGACCACCGCGCGCGCGAGAAATAACCCGAGCCCCATCCCATCGCCCGGGCCCTTGGTCGTGAAGAACGGCTCGCCCGCGCGCGACAAGATCTCGGCACTCATACCGCTCCCGAAGTCTCGGACTTCGAGCACGCAACGACCCTGCTGCGTCCGCGCACTGACGCGCACCGGTTGTGAGTTCTCCGAAGCTTGCAGCGCATTTTTCAGCACTGCGCGAAGTGCCTGCGCAGTCGCTTGCGCCGGCGCATGCAGCACGCTGTCGGCGGTCGCGTCGTCCACTTCGACCTTCACCGATAGGTTCTGGCCGAGTCCGTCCATCACTCGGCGCAGCAGCTCCCGCACGCGAAGGGGCTCGCTGTCGTGATCGCTCGGCTGGCCCGCGTCGGCTGCCATCCGCTGCAAGATCTCGCGACAGCGCTCGACTTCGCTGCGGATCAACTGTGCGTCATCCCGCGCCGACTTGTGCTCGGTGTCTTGCATCGCGCGCGCGAGCTCCTTCGCGACGACGGCGATCGTCGAGAGCGGCGTCGACAGCTCGTGTGCGGCGCCAGTCGCGAGCGTCGCGAGTGAGGCGAGCTTTTCACTTTGCGAGGCGAGGGTGCGCGCGCGCGACAGCTCGATCTCACGTTCGGCCAAGCTCTCCCGCACACGCGTGACGAAGTACGTGATGAAGACCGCGGCCACCCCAAATGCGATCCACATGCCTTGCATGTGCATCCGCATCTGGTCGGCGTGATTCATGTGGGTCTGCATCTGCTCCGGGACCCACTCCGGTTGCCAAAACAGCAATCCGAAACAGGCGAGCGACAAGCCGACCAAGCTCCAGGTGTAGCTCGCGGGCAAGACCACTGCCGCGAGCGCGATGTGCACCAAGTACAAAAACGAGAAAGGGTTCGAAGGACCGCCCGTCAAGTACAAGAGCGCGGTCAACATCAACATGTCGACCGCGATGACGATGCCGAGCGCCCACATGCGCACGACCCGCTTTTGCCGCGCCCAGATCATGCAGCCGATGTTGCTCGTCGCCTCGAGCGCGAGCAGCACGAACAACGGCCCCAACGGCAGCTCGAACCGCAGGCCCAAGCTCACGAGCAGGATGGTCACCAACTGGCCGATCACCGCCCCCCAGCGCAACCGAACGAGCCACGCGAGGTTGATGCGTTGCGCTTCGAGGTCGGGCTGAGGGCGAAACGCCAGTGCCGCGAGTGCGCTCGAGCCGATGTCGGGAGACTTGGGTGACATTCGAAAGTCCTGCGATCAGCCTGCGAGCCCGGCGCTGCAGCGTCAAGCGGCGGCCGGAAACGGTCCGCGCCTGATGGCGGCGGCCGGCCGGTTGCGCGGCCTGAGCGCTCGACTATTCTGGCGCGGTTCCAACGCGGTTCTAATCATGGACTCGGCCCCACCTGCAGCCTCCGAAACTCCTCCGCCGGAGCCCGTCGTTCTGTCGTCGGATCGGCCCGTCGACTACGCGGTCGGCGCCGCGCTTTGGGCCGCCGGCGTGTCCTGGCTCGTGCCGATGATGGGCCTGCAGATGCTGATGCACCGGCTCGTCGGACCCGACAACATGCAGTGGCTCGAACGCCTGTACACGCGCGGCCAAGTGTTTTTGACCGGCTCGCGGTGGCACGCGCACGTCGACCCCGCGATCGATCCCAAGCGCGCCTACATGTTTTTTCAAAACCACGTGAACCACCTGGATCACTGCACGATGTACGCCGCGACGCCGCACTTCAAACAGGGCGTGGAGCTCGAGGATCACTTCCGCTATCCGGTGTACGGCGCGTTCATGCGAAGCCGCGGCACCTTGCCGGTGAAACGCGGCAGTGCGCGGCACTTCATCTCGCTTCGCAATCAAATGCGCGGTGAGCTCGAGCGCGGGCACTCGCTCCTCGTCTTCCCCGAAGGCACGCGCACGGTCACGGGTCAGCTCGGAGACTATCAAGCCGGCGTGTTCCGAATCGCGGTGGAGCTGCAAGCGCCGATCATTCCGGTGACGGTCACCGGCATGTACCGCGTGATGCGCAAAGGCTCGCTACTGATTCGCCCGGGTTACGACGTCAACGTGTACTGCGACGCTCCGATCGAGACCAAAGGCCTGCGGCGCTCGGACATCCCGCGGCTGATGGCGTCGGTGCGGGAAGTCATGCA
>DASRXR010000363.1:0-3674 GCA_035687405.1 Polyangiales bacterium | reverse complement strand
GTGCATAGATCTCTCTAGCGACCGGGAGGTCCGAGTGGGCAGCTTAGTCGACGGAACATGGCAAAGCGGCAGAGTCGCTGGCACGGATTCGAGCGGTCACTTCGTCCGCGACGACGCCCGCTTTCGTAACTGGATCACGGCCAACGGCTCGCCCGGGCCTACAGGCCGGGGCGGCTTCGCCGCAGAAGCAGGGCGCTATCACCTGTACGTGTCACTGGCCTGCCCTTGGGCGAGCCGCACCTTGATCATGCGAGCGTGGAAGAAGCTGCAGTCCCACATCACGTTGTCGGTGACGCATTGGCTGATGGGCGATCAGGGTTGGACGTTCGAGCCGGCGGAGGGCGTCGTCCCCGACCCCCTGCACCACGCGACGTATCTCCACGAGCTCTACACGCGGGCCGACTCGCACTACACCGGCAAAGTGACGGTGCCCGTGCTCTGGGATAAACGCGAGGACACACTGGTCAGTAACGAGTCGGCCGACATCCTACGCATGTTGAACAGCGCACTCGAATCAGTCGGCGCGGATCCGACTGACTACTATCCCGCGCGTCTGCATGCCGAGATCGACGCGGTCAACGATCGCGTGTACCGCACGCTGAATAACGGTGTGTACCGTGCCGGCTTCGCAAAACATCAAGAAGCCTACGAAGCCGCCGTGCGACCGCTGTTCGAGACGATGGACTGGCTCGAAGCGCGTCTGTCACGCTCGCGTTTTCTCACCGGTGAAGAGCCGACTGAAGCGGACGTGCGATTGTTTACGACGCTGATTCGTTTCGATGCCGTGTACTACTTGCACTTCAAATGCAACGTGCGCCGGCTGGTCGACTATCCGAACTTGTTTGCGTACACGCGCGATCTATACCAGCGGCCGGGCGTCGCTGACACGGTGAACTTCACGCACATCAAGCATCACTACTACGTGAGTCACCCCAACATCAATCCGTCGCGGATCGTTCCAGTCGGTCCTGAGATCGCTTGGAACGCGCCGCCAAATCGCTGAATAGAAACGAGCCGAATGCGGTGACGAGCCGCACCGACAGGGCCTTGCTATAGTCAGTAACATGCCAATGAGTCAGACATATCTGCCGACCGAGCCGCAGCGTGCTGAGCTGGACCGCTCGCACGGTCCGATGGTCGTCGAGTTCGGAGCGGCGTGGTGCGGCATCTGCCAAGCAGCGCAACCCGCGATCACAAAGGCGCTGAACGCGCATCCCGGCGTTCAGCACATCAAAGTCGCGGACGGTCGCGGGCAACCGCTCGGCCGTAGCTTCGGCATCAAGCTCTGGCCGACACTGATCGCGCTCGTCGATGGCAAAGAGGTCGCGCGGCTGGTGCGGCCGACGAGCCACGAAGCGATCGAACAGATGCTGGCGTCGATCACGAGTTGAGTGGGCGCTTGCCGAACTCCGCCGCCGTACGCGGCGCCTGACTACCTACGCACCGACCAGCTTGGCAACCGCAGAGATCAATGCTTCAGCATTGAACGGTTTGGTGATCCAGCCGTTCGCGCCGGCGTTCCTAGCACGCTCGACGAGTGCAGGATGTCGTTCGGATGTGAGCATCAGGACTGGAATCGCCGCGTGACGCGGGTTCCGTCTCAGACTTTCGAGCATCTCGAGGCCAGTCATACGCGGCATGTTGATGTCGCAAATCACCATCGAGATGCCGCTTCGAGCCAGCATCAGCAATCCTGCCCTGCCGTCGTCTGCTTCGATGACGCCGTAGCCCGACTGATTGAGCGCGAGGCCGACCTGTTGTCTCACGGTGGCAGAGTCGTCGACGATTAGAATCGTTTTCATGCCTGGGGCAAGTCTCACGCGTGGCGTTCCAAGACAGGATCGTCTTGCGGAGGTTCGACCGCGTGTCGCAACTCAGCGAGAACGAGCTGCACCTCGGATTGTTCGTCGGGCGTGCACTGAAGGTGACGCAACGCCAGTGGAAGCTCTTGCGCCGTGAAGTACCGCAGGTTCCGATTCACGAGCGAAAACGCTGACGCGATGAACCGCATCTCTGGCGACGGGGAGAGGAGCGCGACCAGCCACTGATGCTTCGGAACTGCGGCAGCTAGTCGCTCCTGTTGCTCTCGTGACGGCCGCGCGCCTTCCGTGTACCAGAGGCATCTCACGTCGGGCTGTTCTGCGATCGACCGGAGCACCTGGTTATAGTTTCGCACTTCGTTCTCGTCAGGTGGCAGCGTTCCTTGGTAGGAGACCAGGATGCGCGGCGCCGATAAGTACGTGAAAGCAAAGTGCGGATTGGTGACGCTCGATTCCAGCATAGAACCTCGGTCGCAGCCGTAGCCTCGTCCTAGTTTTAGGCAGCGAACGGCCCCGCGGCAATGCGCGGCAAAGGACCACACTCACGCGCACTAGCGTGGCGGGTTGTGAGACCTGAGCCACATTGTCTTCAACGTACTGTGCAGTGCGAGAGTGCGCAGCTACTTCGGTTCGAAGCGCAGTGGCACTTGGCGCGCACCGATCTCGGGGCATCGCGTCGGAACGATGGGGCCTGCGAGCTCGAAACTGCGCGTTCGGCCAAGCAATTCTTCCAACGCGATCCGCAGCTGCAAGCGACCGAGTGGAGCGCCGGGGCAATGGTGGGGGCCGCGGCCGAAAGCGAGGTGGTCGTCGATGTTGTCGCGGTGAAGCTCGAACTGATCTCCACGTGGGAACTTGCTTTCATCGCGATTGGCCGACGCATACACGAGTGCGATCGGCTCGCGCGGCTGGATCGTGCGACCCCCGGCACTCGATGGGCCGGGTCGCTGTGCGGGCAAACCCGCGATACGGCGTGTACAGGCGTAGAAACTCCTCGAGCGCAGCAGGGATGAGCGCAGGGGCTGTTCGCAGCTGATTCTGCAGCGCAGGTTCGCGGGCAAGGTGCACCGCGATCGAGCCAACCATCACCGTCGGCGCGATGATGCCCACGACTAACACCTGTCGAATGCAGCCGATCAAGAGATCCTCGGGAAGCGGCTGACCCTCGTGGCGCGCTGCAAGTAGCGCGGACGTGGGATCGATGTCCGGATCGAGCGGTTGTGCTCTGCGCCGCGCGATCACGTCCCGCGCGATGTCGTACAGCTGCAAGCTCGTTTGTTTGACGAGCTCATCGATGTTGGATTGCACGGCGACGTTGAAGGCGCGCCCGACCGCCGCGAGCTCGAGCGCATCTTCGTCGCGAAGACCCATCCACGCCGCAAACACGCGGATCGGTAAGTGCGTCGAGAAGTCGAGACAAATGTCCCCGTGGCCCCGCGCGATCAGTGGTGTGAGCAACTCGATCGTCACGGCGCGAATCTGAGGTTCGAGCGCGGCGAGGCGTGCTGCGCTGAAGAGTGGATTCAGCGCGCGGCGATACGGCGTGTGCTCGGGTGGATCGAAGTGCAGGGGAGGGCGCCGTCCGGTGAACGCGACTCGAGGCACGACGTTTTGAACAGTGGTCGTGAACGTCTTCGAATCGGCGGCTGCGCGACTCACGTCGTCGTAGCGCAGAAATGCCCAGAAGCCGCCCCAAGCGTCGCTGCGTGCGACTGGGCAGCGCGCGCGTAGATCGGCGTAGAGCTCATGCGTCGAGTCGAACGTCTCTGGAGCGAGAGCGTCGAAGTCGGCATCGAGGCGGTCCGCGGGCATGTTGTCCTCCGCGCGGCACTCACGCTGCCGCGTTATGCCTAC
>DASRXR010000362.1:0-23766 GCA_035687405.1 Polyangiales bacterium | reverse complement strand
CGCGAAGCTGCGAAGCGCCGGGCCAGCGCTCACAGTGCGACCAGATCGCGCCGATCGCGGGAGCGAGCGCGTGGCAACACGCGTGCAGATACTCGTCGCGGTCGCCGTTGAACGCGCTCAAGAACAACAAGTACGCGCGGCGGTGCTCCAGTTCCGACTCGCTCGAGCTGAGCTGTTCCGCGCGTTCGGCCGGCAGGATCATCCAGGCAGCGAAGTGCGTCGATTCGAGCCGTGCCCGCGTTCGTGCGAGCACCCACGAGAGTGGTCGCAACAGCAGGCTTCCGCGTGGCTTAATCGCGCTGAAGGTGCCGAACGCGTACGCTCGGCCCTTGATGTTCTCGCTGTCCATCGCCATGGCTGCGGCCGCGCCGGCCGGCTCAACTAGCCTAACCGACTTGCGAGCGAGATCCGCGATCGTTTCAACTCGCGTGCGGCGCGCAGTACATGTGCGGAAGTGTCACTGTTAGCGTTTCAGCTGCAACAGCTCGATGACGTACCCGTCCGGATCCTTGACCATCGCGTAGCGCAGCGGCCCCGCCTCCGTCGGCTGCGTGACCACCGGCGTCTGGTGCTCGTTCAGCAACTTCATCGAAGCGTCGAGGTCGCTCACCATCAACACGAAGCGGCTGTAACCGTCGCCGAGCGCGAGCGGCTTCTCGCGTGCGGTATCCCACATCAAGATCACGCCGCCGCCTTTGCTATCGGGGAACTGCAAGACGACTTCGTGCAGCGTCTTGCTGAGGTCGAGCCGCATCTGCTCCTGCATGCCGAGCACGCCGACGTAGAACGAAAGCGCGCGGTCGATGTCTTTGACGTGATAGGCGACGTGCAAAATCCGCGGCTTGAGCGCGTTTAGGCCGGTGCTCTTCGCCGGGGTGTCGGTCGCAGGGGTGGTGCTCATGGCTGTAAGCCTTTCGGAGTTCGAGTGTCAGGCGACGCTACATTAGTCCGATCCCGATCTTCTACTCGCATCGATCACTGACGAGGTTGTAATCACCTGCAAGGCGCGCCAACTGGCACAACTCAACTGCTCGAAACCGTTGGTGGAGTCGTCGCGCCGGGCGAGGGGCTGCGCGTTCCAGGATGGGAACGCGACCCATGCTCGACTAGACAAAGTCAGACTCCCCACTACGCTTACAATCTCGCCTGTCCGGAGCTTGGTTTTTACGTATGACAACGTCTGCCGTGGGGTTTGCACGGGAATCGGTTCCCGATGCGCAGCTCGTCGAGCAACCGCAGCCAGCCGCCGCACCGGCGCTGGAGCAACCGCAACTGCAGCCAGAGGCTGCACCGGTCTCACGCGTGCTGCCGGTGGTTGCCAAAGCCGTACGTCTCGCGAACGTCGAGCGCCTGCGCGTGCTCGCGATGCTCGAAATCGTTCGCTATCACGATCACGACGACCGCTTGCCGATCGTGGGCGGGCTCGGTCTGCCGACGTTCTTGCTCCTGACGGCATTGTTCAACTGCACGCTCACCGAGCGGCGCGGCGTCTCGAAGTTCCTCGCGGACAAGCGCGAGCGGTTGTTCCTGCCGTGGGTGTTTTGGAGCCTCGTCTACGGCGCGATCGTAGTGGTCTCGGCGATGCGTCACGGCGAGCCGATCAGTAGCGTGCTCTCTTGGCAGATGATTCTCGCCGGCACCTCGTCGCACTTGTGGTTCGTGCCGTTTGCGATGTTTTCCGCCGGCTTGGTCGCCGGCACTCACCTGCTCACGCGCAAAGCGCCGAATCGCCTGACCGGCTTAATCGCGATGGCGGTCGGTGCAGCGGTGCTCGTGGCGCTCGGTCTCATGCCCGACGTGGATCGGCCGGCGCCGATTCCGCAGTGGTTGCTCTCGCTACCTTCGGCGTTTTTCGGCTTCGCGCTCGGACGCCTCGTGCTCGCAGAGGGCAACAAGCCTGCCGTGCGCGACCTGATTCCGATCGCGATCATCGCGCTGGCCGGCGCGGTGTACTTCGAGTGGTTTCAGCCGAACATGCTGATCTGGCGCTACTGCGTCTCGCTCATCCTCGTGTTCGTCGTGTTCTCGATCCCGGGCAAGCTCGACCCGATCAGCAAGTTCCTGTCGCCGTTGCTCTTCGGCATCTACCTTGCGCACCACATGATCGGCCACCGGCTGCTCGTGAAGGTGCCTTTCATCGAGCACAGCCAGTACCTGTTCTTGGTGGACTTCGCGCTCACGGCGCTGCTCGTGCGCGCGCTCAAAGAGACGCCGCTCAAGCGCTTCATCTGAACTCGACGTCGATGGCGTCGTCGTCGAGCTCGGGCTCGTACGCGTCGATCACACTGCGGCTGATGCGCTGGTCCATCAACCGGTCCTCGCTCAGCCGTTCGAAGTACGTGCGCAGCTCGGGGACCGCCGCGAGCAGCCGCCCGAAGTAGTCGTGGCTCAGAAACAAGAGACTCGTGCCCGGCTTCGCGGCGCGCACGGTGGCCGTCGCCGGCTCGCGTGTCAGCAGGGAGATCTCACCGAACACTTCCGAGGGTCCGAGCCGTGCGAGCTCGACTTCGGAGCCGTCTTCGGAACGTAACACCGCGACTTCTCCGCGCAGCACGACGTACACGCCCTGGCCGGGATCACCCTCGCGGATCAGCGTGTCGCCCTCCTTCGCCTCGAGGCTCACGAAGCGTCGCATCAAGTCGACGCGCTGCTTGCCGTCGAGCGGTTTGAACAAGGCCGACGTCGAGAACACGTTGTTGATCAAGCGTTCGCGCGCGAACGAGTCGAGCGTCTGGCCGAGACTTCGCAGCGTGCTCGTCGCGTGGCCGAGCTCGGCGCAGTCGAACTCCAGTAGGTCGCAGTCGTCGTGCGCGATCACGCTCGCCGTTCGCGGTGCAGCCGAGAGCAGCGCCATCTCGCCGAAGATCGAACCCTCCTGCAGTTGGGCGAGCTGCGTCTCGCGGCCTTCGCGGCGGGCCCGCACGTCGACGCTTCCGCGCGCGAGTACGAAAAAGCTCGTGCCGGGCTCGCCTTCGCGAAGGATCACGCTGTCGGGTCGCATTCGAACCACGCGCAACACCGAGAGCAACGTCTCGAACTCACGCATCGGGAAGAGCGAGAGCAGCGGAACGGGCATCAAGCGTTCGGGGTAGACGAGCTCGCTCGTCGTGTAGTCGCAGGCGATTCGCTGGGCGTACTCCGGCAGCGTGGCCCCGGGTGGCAAGCGCGGCTCAGGTGTGAACTCGCCTGGAAGTAACTGCTGCAGCGACGGAAGTGCGCGCCGAACACTGCGCCCGAGGCGATCGGAGTCGCGCGCGTACATGCGTGCGATGTCCGCGAGCAGCACGCCGAGCTTCGGCTCGAGCGCGTGGAGCAGCTTGAGCGCGATCATCGCCCGCAGCGGATAACCCGCGAGCGCCGCGTGTCGCGCGAGTGCGGTGTACACGACGGCGGCGCGTTGCAGATCACCCGAGGCGAGCAGCGCGTCACCGACGCGTAGTCGCGCGTCGAGGTTGCCCGGCTGTAGCTCGACGATGCGCGCGTAACTCGCGAGCGCGTCGGCGAACCGCTCGGCGTAGAGCGCACGATCGGCTTGGTGTTTCAGTTCGATGATGGTCTGCATCCGCAACTCGGTCACCACTTTCTCGTGCACACCGGAAGCCGGCGTCAGTACCAAGTGAGCGTCGCCATGATGGACGGCGCGAAGATGCCGTGCGAGCGCGTGTCGTCGGACAAGCTGGCGAAGCTCAAACGCCCGAGCACGCCGAGTCCCATCTCGTCCGCGATCGGCCACTCGTAGCCGAAGCCGAGGATCGCGCCGATTCCGGAAGCATCGCGGCCGACCGACACGCCGGCGTTTTTGTAGTCGACTGCGATGACCGCGAACGTCAGTGCGGCCGACACGTGAAAGCCGCTGTCGTATGGGCTCAAGTACCAATCCGCCATCGCACCGAGCATCGTCAGGTGGGCGGAACCGAGGTCGGCTTGGAGACCGTTGTCGGCCTTGAACGACGGTGAGCTCGCGAGATCGGAGTAGAGCGCGCCTCCGACGACGAAGCCTGGAAAGAGCGTTCCGCCCGCGGCGAGCTCACCGGCGAAGCCGAAGCCACTCACGGTCCCAGCCGTCCCGCCCGAGACGCCGTCGCGGCGTAAGCCTAAGCCGAGCCCTAGCCGTAAGTAGAAGCCTTGGCGAGTCGGTCGCGGGCCTGCAGCTGTTGGCGGCGGAGGCGGTGCGGAAGGCTCTGCAGCTGGCGGCGGCGTCGCGACCGGTTGTGCTTCCGGTTCCGCCGCGGTCGGCTGCGGCGGGGTTTCGCCGGGAACCGGTGGTGCAGGCACGCGCTCGGAATCTTTTACGCGTTCTTCGAGCGCGCGGATCCGGTTTTCGACGTCGCGCTTGTTGTCGGCTTTGGGAAGCCGTTCGAGGTACATCTTGAAGGCTTGCAGTGCCTCGGTGTCGCGCCCCAATCGGTCAGCGGTCTGTCCGATGTTGTATAGAAGTTGTGCCCGTCCGCTCAGTCGATATGCGTTGTGAAAAAAGCCCCACGCGCCGCGATAGTCGCCTTCGTCGAATGCTTTGCGGCCGCGCTCGAACTCCAGGCGCGCTTGTTTGTCGCGTTCGGCTTGGGCCTGGGGATCGCCGGTGGATTGCGCGGCGAGTGGAGCGATGGAGCAGAACCAGAGCGCGCAGAGGATGGGCAGCCAGAGTCTCAAAGCACGCTCGAGTTTACAGAAACGCGAAGAGTGGTGGCGAGCAGTCCGCCCCCGTCAGCTTGAAAAGCCCGCGACTTGTGCGTAAGTGTCGGCGGCCATCACAGAGGCGCGGATATACGAGATGCGAGAAGCAAGGTTCGTCGTAACTGTCATTGGAGCGTGGTGCCTACTCGGAGGTTGCGCCGGATCGCACCCGGAGGCTGCGCACGCAACTTCGGAAGTTGCCGCGTCGGCTGCGATCGCGGTTCCGCTGGCGCCGGTCGTAAAAGACCTTCCGCGCGTGCGCATCGTGAGCGGTCTCGCGAACCCACGCGGCATGCACCTCTACGCCGATGGATCGATGTTGGTGTCGGTTGCGGGTACGGGCGATCCTGCAAATCCGAATACGGGCGCGCTCCTGCACTTGGTCGACAACGATCACGACGGCGACTTCGACGACGAAGGCGAGCGCGTCACGCTACTCGGCGATCAGCCTTCGAAAAACTTGCTCGACATCGTGCGCCGCGACGAAGTGTTCGGCATGGCGGGGATGGACGAAGGCCAGGGTGGCGTGCTCGTAGGCTTGGCGTTCTTTGGCGGCCCGTCGACGATTCTGCGCGTCGCGGACTTGAAGGTGAGCACGTGGGCGACGGCGCACGCGAACATCAACGACATCGCGTTCGATCCGGAGCGCAACGCCTGGTTCGGTGTGGCGAGCACGACCGACGAGGTCGTGAAGATCAACCAGGACGCGCGCATCGAGCGCGTCGTGAAGTTTCCTCCGCTTGCGAGCGGGCAGGATCCGGTGCCTGCGTACCTCACGCACGATCCGCTGACGGGTGAGTTGCTCGTGAGTTTGTTTTCGGGATCTCCCGAAGGTGAAGAAGGCGGCGAGGGCGTCGAGATCGTGTTGCGCGCGGCGAGTGTCGTCCGCGTTCGGCCGGAGACCCGGGCGATTACGCCGGTCGTGAGCGAGCTGACGGTGCCGACGGATCTCGCGGCGACGAAGGAAGGCCTCTTGTACGTGCTCGAGTTCTGCGACTCGTTCGTGGAGCCGGTAAAGACGCGCGAAGACATGGCGAAGGGGCCGAGTCACGGCGGGTTCCGGCGCTGGACGGGGCGGCTGCTCCGGATCGATCGAAGCACGCGCGACGTGACGGTGATCGCGCGGGGGCTCGATGAGCCGACCAACCTGCTCCTGTCTGGGAACTCCCTGTATATCGCCCAGGGGATGGGGACGCCGGGAAGGGCGATCCCTGGTCCAGATGGACAGCCGTCGACCTTGACCGGCTTCATCGAGCGGCTAGACCTCTAGCGCCTCGGCACCGGCGTGCGCGCCCAAAGGCAACTGGTATAACTGTTGCTCCCAGGGTGGGGCTCTGCTAGGTTCCGCCGCCCCACGAGAACCGCGGAGATTTATGGCTCGGGTGACCGTTGAAGACTGTCTCGTCCACGAGGAAAACCGTTTTGCGTTGTGCATTCTCGCGTCGCGGCGTACGCGCCAGCTGAATCGGGGTGTCCCGGCGCTCGTGGAGAGCAAGAACCGCGCGGCCGTTACGGCGCTGCGTGAGATCGCGGCCCAGCGCGTGAAGTACTCCCGTGAGGTCACCTATCTCGTGCAGGAATACATCGTCGAGATGAAGGCGCTGATGGAAGCGCAAGACGGCTGAAAACAATCGAGCCCGCCAGCAACCCAGATGCGGTTGCGAGCGGGCTCAATGTTTGGAAGCAGTTTCTCGTCAGCTCGCAGCCGGCGCTGTGTAACCGATCTCCGCCTGTAGCTGCAGCTCGATTTCATCACCCACGATCGAGATGCCTTCGGTGACCGCGGAGTACTTCAACCCGAAGTCCTTCCGGCTGATCTTCCCCGTGACTTCGTAACCCGCGCGCTGGGTTGGCCCCTGGCCGAAGTTCACGGTGTGCGATCCGAGGAACTCGCCCTTCAGCGTGACCGGCTTGGTGATGTCGCGGATCGTGAGGTCCGCGGTCGCAGTGAACTTGTTGCCGGCCCACGTGATCTTCTTCACGACGAGCTTCAGCTGCGGGAACTGCGCTGCGTTGAAGAAGTCGTCCGACTTCAGATGCGCGTCGCGCTTTTCGATCCCGGTGTCGATCGAAGCCGTATCAGCCGTCGCTTCGAGCGCGCTGATCTTGCCCGTCTTCGAGTCGGCCTTGATCGTCGCAGCAAACTTCTTGAACGTGCCTTCCACCTTCGAGAAGCCGAGGTGGCGAGCGATGAATGCGACGCGTGAGTGACCGGCGTCGAGGGTCCAGTCGACTGGACCCGGCTTCGCCGGCGGCGTTGCGGCGGGCTTCGCGGCTGAAGCCGTTGCAGCTGCTGGCGGCGCTGCTGCGGCTGCGGCTGCGGCTGGCGTTGCCTTTCCTGCTTGCGCTGCGACTGGTGCAGGTTTCGCATTGCCTGGAGGCGTTGGCGCCGGCGCATTCGCGACGGTCGGCGCGGGCTTCGCGGCAGCTGCTGCTGTCGGCGCGGGCTTCGCGGCAGGTGCTGCTGCAGCAGGCGCGGCAGGCTTTGCTGGTTCAGCAGGCTTTGCCGGTGCCGCAACTACTGGCTTCGCAGGTGGAGTCGGTGCGGCCGGTGCTTTTGGAGCAGTCGGCGCAGCCGGAGTGGTTGGCGTGGTTGGCGCAGGAGTGGTGGTTTGCGCGAGCGTCGTCGACCCGATCGACAGGGCGATGATGGCGAGCCAAAGAGTTCTTTTCATAATCAGTCTCTCCTTAGCCGATGCGGACCAGCCTGGCTCGCGATCGGAATGAGGGCGCGTAGTTATACCTAAGTGCACCCGTGCAGGCGCAATACCTCGCTGAGGTCTGCGAGCGGCTTTCGAAAGATGTGGGCCTCTGTAGTCGTGAGCTACGGCCCACTAACGTCAGCTGAGTGTCAGCTGTCTGATCTACAAAGGCCTAACGTGCGGGCTAGATTACGCATTCAATCAGGCGCGGGCCTCGTTCGCGCATCGCACGTTCAAACTCGCGGGTGAACGCTTCCGCTGAATCGGGCCGCACGGCGTCGACGCCCATGCCGCGTGCCATCGCGACGAAGTCCAGATCCGGCTTCGTCAGGTCGAGCATCGACTTGGCGCGCTCGCCTGCGCCGGTCGCGCCAACACGCGTGAGCTCGATGTTCAGGATTCGATACGAGCGATTCGAAAACACGACCGTCGTCACGTCCAGGTTTTCGCGCGCCATCGTCCACAGCGCTTGAATCGTGTACATCGCGCTGCCGTCGCCCTCGAGACAGACCACTTTTCGGTCTGGGCAGCCGACGGCGGCGCCCACGGCGCAGGGCAGCCCCAGCCCGATCGAGCCGCCCGTGTTGAACAGCCAGTCGTGCGGCGGCGCGCCCTGGGTGTGGAAAAACGTGTAGATGCCTTCGGTGTTGCCTTCGTCGACTACGATCGCGTGTTCGGGCAAGTGCGCGCCGATCGCAGCGCCGATCGCGACCGAGCTCAGCGCGCCGCTCGGAGCTGCCGGCCGTTCGAGTGCGACTTCGTCGTAGGCCGTCGCGGGAGCGCCGACCGCATCCGCGAGCTGTTCGAGCGCAGCGATGACGTCGTCGCTCGTGGCGGCGAGCACGTGCACCGTCGTGTCGTCCCGCACGAGGCTGCTCGGCTTGCCCGGATACGCAAAAAACGCGGCCGGTGACTTCGTGCCGACCAGCACCAAGTGTTTTACGTTTTCGAGATCGGCCACGGCCATTTCCGCGAAGTAGTTCAACCGCGGAACTGCCGGCCGACCCGCACCGCGTTGCAGACGGCCGACGAACGTATCGCAGAGCAGCTTCGCGTTCGTGTGTTTGCCGATTCGGCTCGCAGCGCGCAGGCCCGCCTCGCGCAGCGCGGGCGTTCCGAGCAGCAACGCACAGCCCTGCCGCGAGCGCAGCACTTGCGCGATCATGTCGATGTGACTCGAGACGGGGACTGCCCGCGGAAGCGCAAGCAGCGGACTCGCGGGGCCACGCGCTTCACCCCACGAGGCATCGGCAGGCAAGATCAGCGTGGCAATTTGTCCGGGTGGGCGGCGCGCGACGTGCACGGCGAGCGCGGCGTCGGCAGCGACGTTTTCCGCGCGGCGAGACACGTGCACCCAATCACTGAGCGGACTCGCCAGCCCTTCGATGTCCGAGTTGAGCGGCGCATCGTGAACTTTGTGATACGTCGCGTGATCCCCGACGATGTTCACCATCGGCGTCAGGGCGCGGCGCGCATTGTGGATGTTCGAGAGGCCGTTCGTCAGACCCGGGCCGAGGTGAAGCAACGTCGCGGCTGGCCGATCGACCATGCGCGCGTAGCCGTCTGCAGCACCCGTGACGACGCCTTCGTACAGCGCGAGCACCGGCCGCATCTCCGGCACGTCGTCGAGCGCGGCGACGAAGTGCATCTCCGAGGTGCCGGGGTTCATGAAGCACACGTCCACCTCGGACGCGATCAGCGTCCGGATCAAGCTCTGAGCTCCATTCATGACCGGCATACCTTTCTCACCTTCAAGCTACACATCTTCAGCGCGCCTACGCAATCTCGCTGGTGCCCAGCGTACTCACGAGCGCGTGCCGGCTCGAGCGGCTTTGCGCCCGCCGCGGCCGTACTTGGCGTGAATGCGCAGGATCTCGAACAGGCCTTTGAAGAAGTCGCTCGCTTGCACCTTGGAGCCGGCCACGTCGTGCCACTCATCGAGCGGCAGCTCGTAGATGCTGTCTGCAGCCGAGGTGAGCCCGGCGCGAAGCCGCAGCGCTTGGACGCGCGCGATCAGCTCGACATCGAACGTCCAGTTCACGCAAAAACGGTCCTCGAAAAGCTCTTCGGTCGCGTGCGTCGCGCGGAACAGCTTTGCGCCGCACTGCGTGTCGTACACGGGAAGGTCGAGCACCACCGACGCGACGGTCGCAAACATGCGGCCCAAGTAGTGCCGGAGCGGATTGCGTTCGATCGCGCGACCGAGAAGCCGCACGCGGGACCCAAAACACACGTCGCGTTGCGGGTGCGCCTCGAGTGTCGCGATGAAGCGCGTGATCTCGCGCAGTGGAGTCGCGAGATCGGCGTCCCAGTAACCGGCGTAGCGCGGACCTTGTTGCAGCGCATGTAGCATTCCGACGCGCACCGTCTCCGCCTTGCCACGATTCTGACCCTGGTCCAGGTGCTCGAACCGGTGCGGTTCACTCGAAGCGAGACTCTCGAGCACGATGCTCGTGTCGTCAGTGCTGCCGTCGTTCACGAACAAGAAGCGAACGCCCGCGTTCGCTGTCGCAAACTCGCGAAAGGAGTCGACCGACAAGCGCTGCGCTTCGTTGTAACAGGGGACGACGATAATGGTGTTAGGGTCTGCCAAGGTGGGTGCCGTTATTACATACGCGAGTCCGAAATAGAATGCGTCATGCTACACGCGCCTCCCAACCTTAGTGGCTACAGGACTCAAATGCTCGAGTGAACGACGCTGCATGCTAGCCTGAGCGCAATGCGATCATGGGTTGTTCCCGCTCTTTTCGTAGCACTCACGGCGCTCGTTCCTAAGCCTGTTTTCGCGCAGACGACGGACCTCGTTCTCAGCGGCGGCTCGATGTCGTTGAGCGGCGTGCAGAGGTTCCGCAATGTGTGTTTGACGAACGGCGCGACGCTGAACGTCACGGGCTACGACGGCGTGTCGAAGGTCGACAAGGGCAACCTCGAGTTGATCGCCGGAAGCATCTTCGTCAGCGCGGACTCCAAGATCGTCGCGCGCGGCGCCGGTTACCAGGGCTCGCTCTGTAGCGATGGTCCCGGTCCGAATGGGACTGCGGGTGGTCGCGGCGGTTGCTCGGTCATGGACTCCGGTGGTGGCGGCGCACACTTCGGCAAGGGTGGTCGCGGCACCGTCGACGATCCGACTTCGAACACGAACGTCTATCAACACGGGTTTCCGACCGCATTCGAAGACGACTGCAACATCGACTTCCTTCCGCTAACGGCGACCTGCGCGATCAACAACACGAGCCGGACCTTGTGTTGGCAAGGTTGGACCAACCGTCCGACCGCAGATCCCGCGACTTGTACGACGTATCCGTGTGAGGGTACGACGGTCGCAGGCTCTCAGTACTGGCACAACATCTACGAGCGCGAGTTCGGCTCGGCCGGTGGCGACAAAGGTTGCCGTGACAACGACGGACGCACTGGCAATCCAATGTCAGGCGCCGGCGGTGGCCGCATCGTGTTGGTGGCGCTCAGCGAGCGCAATCCGACGGCAGCTGCATCACCTTGCAGCGGCACGCAAGGCAAGCTCGAGATTCTCGGCACGATCGACGCCAACGGCAAACGCGGCTGCGGAGCCGGCAATGACTCCGGTGGTGGCGGTGCCGGTGGCTCGCTGCTTCTCGTCGGCACCAACGTCGTCGTGGGATCGGCAGCTGTCATCAAAGCGGCGGGCGGCCTCGGTGGCGACACTGACGCGTTGACTTCGCCTGACGGCGCTGACTGTCCCTCCGGCACGCAAGCCGCAGGCGGAACTTGCGACGACTGCGGTGGTGGTGGCGGTGGCGGCATCATCAGCGTGCTTTCCGTGACTGCGGCGCTCGATCCCGCCGCGCAGTTCAACGTGGCGGGTGCGCTCGGCGGCAAGTGCACGATCTGCAACGGTGAAGCTGGTGGCGGCGCCGGTGAGCTGCAGCTCGATGGCGCGTACGTCGGGGAGTATTGCGACGGATACGACAACGACTTCGACGGAAACATCGACGAGAACCTCGGCGATCAGGACTGTGGTCTCGGCGCCTGCCAGCAACCGCTGCCGGTGTGCGACACGACCAACGGCTCGCCGACCAAAGGCCAGCCGAGGACCTGCGTGCCGATGGTCGATCCGAACGACGTCAGCTGCAAAGCGCCCGACGTCGGTGCCCGCCCGCGCGTCGCGGTGATCTTGGACACGTCGGCGTCGATGTTGCTCGACCTCGCGGGCTATCCGACGTTCGGCGACGGCAGCATGGAGCACGCCGGCATCGACACCAAGACGGACGTCGACACGGTGGCAAACGACTCTCGCTTACAACTCGCGCGCGAATCGCTCGCGCAAGTGATGAGCGCGTACCCGGAGATCGACTTCGCACTGGCGCGGTATCACCAAGACCAAGCGGTGAACCGGTCGTGTCAGGATGCAAAGTGGTTCGAGTGTCAGGGATTAGTGGGCACTTACGACGATCCGACCGGTAACACCGGCACGCTCAGCCCCGCCTGCATCGTGAAGATCGGTCCGGGGATGGCCGACACCATCAACGTAAATCCGACTCCTGTTCCGGCGAACTCGCAGTGCATCAACTACGCCGGCTCGTGTGGCCCGCCGCGCCGCGGCGCAGACATCTTGTCCGGCTTCGGGAGCAAAGTGCGCGACATGGTGCGCTGGCTCGATGGCAAAGAGACGAACTTCAGCCCGAACTCCACCACCGGCGACGTCTGCATGCACAGTGACGGCGTGCACGACTGCGAGGTCCGCGGCTCGGGTCCGACGCCGCTCGCCGGTTCGCTCCAAGCCATTCAAGACTACATGAAGCCGGTTCAGGCGACTGACTCGGCGGCTGCGTGCCGCGGCTACAGCGTGATCTTGCTGACCGACGGCGCAGAGAGCTGCAACGAAAACCCCGCGAGCGCGGCCGCGAGCCTGCTTTCGAGCGGGATCAAGACCTACGTCGTCGCGGTCAGCACCTTGATGTCCGAACAAGCGTCGCTCAACGCGATCGCAGCTGCGGGCGGCACGAGCACTGCCACGTTCGTCTCGATGCCGGCGCAACTCGTACCCGCGCTGACGGGCATCATCGCCGGTGCGATCAAGTCCGAGAAGTGCAACGGCATCGATGACGACTGCGACCAAAAAATCGACGAAGACTTCCCCGGCCTCGGCGTCGCTTGCGATGACGGCGACAAGGGTGTCTGCAAGGGCGATGGCGTAATCGCCTGCAACGTAGCCGGCACCGGCACGGAGTGTATGTTGACGTCGATGGGCGGCATGTCGATGGCCGAGACCTGCAACTCGCTCGACGATGACTGCGACGGCAAGGTCGACGAAATGCTCGACTGCGACGACACACCCTGCACGCCGACAGGCAGCGAGGTGTGCAACGCGATCGACGACGACTGCGACGACAAGGTCGACGAAGACGATCCGAACCTCGGCCACGAGTGCGGCTTGAGCGTCGGCATCTGCATGCCCGGTATGCAGCGCTGCGTCGCCGGTATGCTGCGCTGCGTCGGTGGCGTCATGCCCGGCACTGAGATCTGTAACGGCAAGGACGACGATTGCGATGGCAACATCGACAACGAAGCGCCGTGCCCCGAAGGTAACGAGTGCATCGAAGGTGCATGTCGGCGCGAGCGCGATCCCTCGATCGAGTTCCCCTGTCCGGTCGGCTACCTGTGCAAGCCCGCAGTGACAGCGACCGGCACCTTTTGCGTGCCCGGCGCGTGCGCGCTGTGCAAGTCGACCGAGATCTGCCGGGATGACACTTGTGTCGATCCGTGTGACGGCGTCGAGTGTACGGAAAACGAGAAGTGTGTCCTCGGTAACTGTAAGGACTGCACACAACTCGGTTGTGCGAACGGTCAGATCTGCTTCGAACGCACCTGTCAGGAAGACGCGTGCCGCACCACCGAGTGCGCCGACACCGAGCTCTGCTTCAAGGGCGAGTGCAAGCCGCTGTGCGACGACAACAATTGCGCGACCGGCGAGCGCTGCAACACCTCCGGCAGCTGCGAGAAGGATCGCTGCGCCGGCGTCTCGTGCGAATCCGGCAAGGTCTGCCGCGGTGGCACGTGCTCGAGCGACCCGTGCCTCGAGCTGTCGTGTGACTTCGGTCAGGTCTGCGTCGGCGAAATGGGGTGCATCGCGGACCCGTGCTCGCTCACGACGTGCCCGCGCGGCGCGACGTGTTCGGTAAACGAAGCGGGTTCACCGACCTGCGTCTCGCCGACGAAACCGGCAAAGCCGCCCGTACGTTACGTCGGTGGTGGTGGCTCAGGGCTGACTACGTGTAGCGTCACGCAGCCAGGCGGTAGCGCGCCCTCGAACGCGGGTTGGCTCCTCCTGCCCGCGATCGTGTGGAGCGTGCGCCGGCGTTTGCGTAAGAACTCGCAGTCAAAGAGGGCTGGGTGATGCGAACGCTTGCTTGCGGGCTCTCACTCGTAGCGCTGTTAGTCTCGGGTTGCCGCCAAGATGCCTTCTGCTTGAACTGTCCGACCAACGGTGGCGGTGCAGCCAACGGCGGCGGAGGTGGCAGCGGCTCCGACGAAGGTGATGGCGCCGTGAGCGGCGATGGTGGTGAGACTCGCGGTGACGGCGCAGCCGGCACTGGCGGTGACGGCGACGGCGGCCCGCCGCTCGCGTGCGAACCGCTCGGCGACGAAGTCTGCAACGCGATCGACGACGACTGCGATGGCACTGTCGACGAGGGCTTCGACTTCACGAATAACCCGCGTCACTGCGGCGGCTGTGATCAGGTTTGTCAGGGCGAAAACGCCGAGACCGCCTGCCAAGACAGCCAGTGCGTGCTCACCGGCTGCTTCGCCGGCTTCGCCGATCTCGATCAAGATCCCGGCTGCGAGTATCAGTGTCCGGTGAGTCCGATCGTCGCGGAAGACTGCAACGGCATCGATGACGACTGCGACGGCAAGATCGACGAGCAAGTCGTGACGCCGGCGGTCGGAGCGCGCTGCAACCATATCGCAGGCACGCCGTGCGAAAACGTGACGCTCGTATGCGACACGCGCGAAAGTTTGACGACCTGGTTCTGCGCCTATCCCAGCACGGTTCAGTTCGACCCGGTCATTCCCGACGGCATCCTTCCCGAAGAAACCTTGTGCGACGGCATCGACAACGACTGCGACAGCAGCGTCGATGATCCGTGGCCCGAGCTCGGGAACTCGTGTGACGACGGCCAGCTCGGTGCATGTGCCGACGGCGGCAGGATGGTCTGCGCGGCGAGCAAGGCTTCGACGATGTGTGATTTGTCGCTCGCGCCGGACCCGGTTCCGGGCGCGGGGCCGACCGCAACCGAGCTATGCAACGGCGTCGACGACAACTGCGATGGGACCGTCGACAACTCGGATCCAGCCGATCCGGCGCGCATCATCGACGACATGGTGCACATCACGCACGACGGGAACTTCTACATCTACCGTTACGAAGCGTCGCGCCCCGACTCGACCGGGACTAGCGGAGGCATCTCGAGCACGCGCGCGTGTTCGAAGTCCGGTGCGCGGCCGTGGGATCACGTGACGTTCGCCGCTGCGACCGCGGCCTGTGACGCTTCGGGTTTGCGCCTGTGCACCCCGGCTGAGTGGCAAGCTGCCTGTGAAGGCACCGCCGACCGGCTGTATCCCTACGGCATTTCGTACGTCGCAGCCACGTGCAACGGCACGAACTACGACACGATGCCGGGTGGCGCAATCGACAACAATGCGCTCGCGACAGGCGCGATGAACATGTGCGTGAGCATGGACGGTCTGTTCGACATGTCCGGCAATTTGAAAGAGTGGACGAACGATCTGCAGGGCACGACCGGCTCACCACCGGAGAACATCTACGTGCTGCGCGGTGGCTCATACGAGTCCCCCGAGCTCGGCATGACCTGCCAGACCACGCTCTCGCGCGCGAGTGCGAGCACCGTCCTGCCGAACGTCGGGTTCCGCTGCTGCAAGACGACCGCGCAGTGATGTGCGTGCTACAGTGCGGCCGCCATGCGGTCTTACGTTGTAGTTGTCATCGCCGCGCTCGGCCTGGCAGGGTATTTCGGTTACCGGCAGTGGGTGCTCGAGCGCAGAGTGGACGAGCTGAGCCGGCAGCTGGGTGCCGCCCAGAGCGGCGACTCCGTCTCGGCCCAGGCCCGGGACAAGGCCGACGAGCCGGCGATTCCGCCCGCTGCTCCGAGCAGCTATGCCGAAAGGATTCGGGCGCTCGAGTTGCAGATTGCATCGCTGCGCGCCGATTTTCGTTCGCTCGAAAAGGCGACGGCGGACCTGCCTGACAAGGGAGCGACCGACCAGCAAATCCTGAGCGTCATGAAGGACCAGGGCGCGAAGGTGATGGAGAAGCAGCTGACCTATCACCGGGAACGCTGGCTCGACCAACGCGAGCTGGCGCTGAACTCGTTCGTGCAGCGGTTCAACCTCAACCAGCAGCAGAGCGATCACCTGTGGGGTCTGTTGTCGGGCGAGATCGACAGGATGATCGACCTCTTGAAGAAGCCGGAGTCGTTCGAGGATCCGGAGCGCGCCGCCAACGAGTGGAAGCAGATGCTGCTGGATACGGATAGCGCGGCGCACAAGGTGCTCGACCCGCAGAAGTCGGTCGCGTGGGATCAGCAACGCCAAGTCGAGCGCAAGTTGCTCTGGCCTTGGCTCCCAGAATGAGCACGACAATGAGCGTCACGGCTCGTGCAGGAGCTGTGCGGGAAATGCCGGCGCAGCGATGAACACGCGCTCGCCGACGGCCGGCAGTCTGTAGCGCGACAATCCCGTCGCGCTCGAGATCAAAAAGCACAAGCTGGGATCTTCGAGTCGCGTGTCGAACTCCGCGCGCAGTCGAGCGATGCCGCCCTGGCGCGTCGCGAGCGCCGTGACCGTGAGCCCGCGCAGCTCGAACCGCTGGCCCGTGTGCACCGTAGCTTCGTGCGTTCGGAACACTCGCTCGAACAATCCGGTGAGCAGGGTGCCACCGATCAGCTCGAGCTCGAGTGTTCGGTCGTTCGTGCGCGTCAACCAGAACGGCGAAAAGCTCGGGTTCAAGGTCCAGCTCGATTGGGGCACCGAGCGGCCGTACTGGCCGCGGGCGAGACTGAAGTAGATCGGCACGCCCGGATGCGCCGAGTTGAGGAGCACCGCACGCTGCGAGCTGAGTCGCGTCTCGTCGACTTCGGCTCTCAACGCCACGTCTCGAACCAGGTTCGCGTCGATCGCGAGGCTGCGCGCGGTGCCGGCCGATTCCCGCGTTCCGATCCAGAGCTGCAGACAACAGAGCAGAACTGCGGTGGCTTGAGCAGTGCGTGCGAGAACGCCTTGCGGACCCCTGCGCAATGCTTGCGCGGCCAGCACTGCGAGCAATGCCGAGTAGCCGATCAGTGGTGAGAGCAGCGCCCGCGTGCTTGGAAAACCTGCGAGAAGCGGAAGAAGTGAGGCGCCGCCGCCAGCTGCAAGCCAGGCGACCCGCCGGCGCTCGGTGTCGGAACCGGCGCCGCGGACGGCTGCACACACCAAACCGACCGCGATCAGCCCGCCGACTGCGCCCAAGCTCGCCTGCAGCGCGCGTGCGGGCTCCGGAGCGAGCACCGCGGGAGGCAGCAAGCCGAGGCCGACGAGGCCTTGGGTCCAACCGCTCAGGCCGAACGTCCACCACTCGGACGGCAGCCCCCACACGACATCGCCGAGGAGCACCGGTAGGCGCACGAGCCCGTGCCGCAGGAAGAAGCCGAAGTCGCGCGTCGGGTCGAGATACATGTCCGAGCCGTACGCACCAAAGCCCCCGAGCGAGCGGCACAGCAGATACCCGAACGCAGGTGCCGCCCACAGCGTCAGCGCGCGCAGGCGCGGTACCCACGCGCTCCGAACCTCGATCAGCTCGTACGCGACTGCGTAAGCGGCGATGCAGAGCGCGTATTCCCCGGCGGCGAGCGCGATCGAGAAGAGGCCGGCGGTCAGCCAGGCCGCGCGCCTCGAGCCGGTCTCGCGAAACGTCCGATACGCGGACAGGGCGGCGAGCGAGAACGCGACTGAGACCAGGGCGTTCCGATTGACGATCCAGCCCAGCGCGACGCTGTGCGATTCGTCGACCGTGAACAGCGCCAGGGCAAACAGGGCGATGCGCTCGCCGAACAAGCTGCGCAGGCCCCACGCGAGCAACAGCAGCGCGGCGCACCACCACAGCGCCGAATGCAGATGGTAGCCGAGCGCGTGGTTGTGAAACACGGCGTGATCGAGTGCCGTCAGCGCGCAGGCGAGCGGCCGTAACATCGAGAGGCGCAAGGCCGGATGCGCGAACCACGGGTAAAAGCCGTGCTGCACGATGGCTTGCACGTCGTCGCGCGAGCCGTTCGAAAACGTGTACAGGTCGAAGACGCTTCGCGGCGCCGGATAGCGGCCCTCGAGCATCGCGAGCTGGGCGTAGTCGTCGAGTGAGAACTCGTAGCGGAACACGTCCGCCCGCAGCCACAAGCCGAACGCGAGGATGGCGCACGTGGCGATCCAGAACGTGCGGTGGGGCTGCGGGGACGTGGCCACGAGCCCGCTCCTCTAACACGGGCGGTTCCGACTGCGCAGGCCCCCCGACCTGCGCGAACCGGAGGCGAACTACATGACAGGCAGACGCCGGCGCTGGTCCAAGCCCCAACCACTCGGCAGGCTCTGCGGATCACGGCCGGCTGCGAGCACCGCATTGCCGATGATCGACGCGTGCTCGTTCCGGTCCGCCCAGCGCCGCCGCCCGTCTTCGGGCAACAGCTCGATCGGATCGAAGTACAAGTACACGGCGTTTTCGTCCACGTTCGGCGAGCGGAACACGCTCACGCCGGTCGTGCGGTCGTAGTGCTCGAACGAGTGCACGTCGCGCTTGCCACCGCCGCCGGGCGCGTCGAGCACGAAGGTGGGCGTGTTGAACCCGGCCGTCGCACCGCGCACCTGCTTCTCGATGTCGTGAGTCGTCCCGAGCGTCGTGCGCAGGTCTTCGACGCCGGGCACGAGGTCGTGCTGATAGACGTAGTACGGCTGGACGTTGATGTACGACAGCCGCTTCACCAAGGTGCGCAGGATCGCTGGGTCGTCATTGACGCCGCGCAACATCACACATTGGTTGCGAATCGTTACACCCTCTGAGAACAGCCGGCGCGTCGCCTGCTGGGTGATCCAGGTGATCTCGCGAGGATGCGAGACGTGCGTGTGCACGGCGACCTCTTTGCCGAGGCGCCGTCCCCGATGCGCGACGTTAATGAGTGCGGAGACCCACGGTTCGTCGGTCAAAAACTTCGTCGGCTGCACTGCGATCGCCTTTGTCGCGAAGCGCATGCGCCGCACGTGAGGAATCTCGAGCAGGCTGTCGCCGATGTCCGTGATCTGGTCCGCGCGCAAGTTGTGCACGTCGCCGCCACTGATCACGATGTCTTCGATCTGCTCGTGCTCGCGGATGTACTCGAACGCTTTTTCCCAGCGTTCCGGTTTCGCCCGCAGGTGGTACTTCGACACGCCCTCCGTATCGACGCCGACTGAGTACGACCGCGTGCAGAAGCGGCAGTAGACGGGACACAAGTCGAGAGCGAGGAAGAGCGCCTTGTCCGGATAACGGTGGACCAGCCCATCGACCGGCGAGTCACTGCGTTCGTGAAGCGAGTCGAACCCCACCATTGGGTGGTCGTCGATCTGCTCCGAGCCGAGCGGCAAGAACTGCTTGCGCAGCGGATCGCTGTACGGATCGCGCCAATCGATCAACGACATGATGTAGGGCGAGATGCGCAAACTCATCGGCGCGCGCGCTAGACCGGCTTCAACGTCGCGGAAGAACGGTTCGGGTAGTAGGTCCCCGATCGTCGCCGCGAGCTTGTCCACGCGGGTGACGGCGTGCTGGCTTTGCCAATGGTGGTCTAGAAAGGTCGCTTCGCCGACATCACGGTACGCCGGGATCAGTCGCCAAAAATCTCCCTCGAGGAGCCGCCTGTGTACCTGTGCATCCTCGGCGGGAGTCGTCGCAGTGTTTTCGTGTGTCGCGCTGGCAAGAGAGGAACCTCTACCCGGAGGCTCCGCGTCATCATCCTCCGTGACAGAAGGAGCCTTACTGATCTCGACGTCCATGATCACCCTTTCTCGCGAGGCACCCGCTCGCTTGAGACGAAACCTGTAAGCACGATCGAGGCCAAGCGCTGCACGAACGGTGCTCCGTTGGACGCGCTGCCGTACGTGCGACGACACTGGCCTGACTGTTGCTATCATGCGCGTCCGAACGCGCGAACACTCTCGCGCATTCACTTCGCCTGTCAGTGCGACCGCAGAAGAGCGGCGCGTCTGACACGCGCGGCGCTCGCAGCTAGCGTCGTGTGCCCGCGGCAGTCGACAGACGGCCTTCGGAGCAGCGCACCTAGCTCGAAACCCTTTAGCGGCCGTGTCGCTGAGAGCGGCAACGGTCGGTGCCCACGGAGTCTTCATGCGTATTGCTTTCACCCACAATCTACAGCTCAGCACGAGCGAAGACGAAGCCGAGTTCGACACGCCGGAGACGGTGGCCGGCATCTCAGCCTGCTTGCGTAAGCTTGGCCATCAAGTCGAGCCTGTCGAGGTTTCGGGGCCGGCGTCGCGCCTGGTCGCGCGGCTCGAAGCGCTCGTTCCGGACCTCGTGTTCAATACTGCGGAAGGAAGCCACGGGCGCTTTCGCGAAGCATTTTATCCGGCGTTGTTCGACCGGCTCGGGCTGCCGTTCACGGGCTCGGACGCGTACGTTTGTGCGCTGACGCTGGACAAGCGCCTGACGAAGATGGTCGCGGCTCAGTACGGAGTCACGACGCCGAAGTTCTGCTTCGTCGAAGACGTGACGCAGCTTCCCGCCGCGGACAACCTGCGTTTTCCGCTGATCGTGAAGCCGAACTTCGAAGGGTCGTCGGTCGGAATTACCGTGGATTCGGTGGTCGAAACGCACGAACAGCTCACCGCGCGTGTGCTCGATTTGGTCGAGCGTTTCCCGGCTGGCGTGTTGATCGAAGAGTTCATCATCGGTCGCGACTTGACCGTGCCGTTCATCGAGAAGGCATCGCCGCTCACGGCCGGCGTGCTCGAACCGGCGAGCTACCAGTACGATGAAAGCTTCGTCGCCGGCCGGCGCTTCCAGCTCTACGACTTCGAGCTCAAGAACGTGGGGTCGAACGCGGTGAGCGTTCACGTGCCTGCTGAGATTGGGCTCGCGGCGCGCGCGCGCAGCATCGAGCTCACGCAAAAGGTGATTCGCGCGCTCGGTATCCGCGACATGGGTCGCGTCGACTTCCGCGTCGGCGAGGACGGCGAGGTGTACTTCCTCGAAGTGAACGCGCTGCCGAGCCTAGAGAAAGGTGCGGCGATCTACGTGTCGAGTGCGCTCGCCGGATTGCCTACCCAAGAAGCGGTGCTCGACACCATCCTGCGCTCGGCTGCCGAGCGTTACGGACTCTCGCAGAGTGCAATGCCTGCGCGGCGTAGCGCGCAGAGATTGCGCGTCGGGTTGACCTACAACGTACGGCGTACGCCTCAGGTCACGGTCGATCACGACCAAGACGCGGAGTACGACACTCCGCAGACGATCGCGGCCATCCGCGAGGCGATCGAGAGTTACGGACATACCGTCGTTGAACTTGAGGCGACGCCCGAACTTTCGACACTGTTGCCTGCAGCGGCGGTCGACGTCGTGTTCAACATCGCCGAGGGCATCGGGGGTCGGAACCGTGAAGCGCAGGTGCCGGCGTTGCTCGAGCTGTTGGGCATTCCGTACACAGGGTCTGATCCGGCTGCCATGTCGCTGACGCTCGACAAGAGTTTGGCGAAGCAGATCGTCGCGCAGGCGGGATGTGCGACGCCGGCGTCGCTGGTGATGCGTACGGGCAAGGAGCGGCTACCGAAGGGGCTCGAGTTCCCGTTGATGGTGAAGCCCGTTGCAGAAGGAAGCAGCAAGGGCATCCTCGGGCGGTCGGTCGTCGAGAGCGACGCGGAGCTCCGCGAGGCGGCGCGTGAGCTGATCAACAAGTACAAGCAGGATGCGCTGGTGGAGTCGTATTTGCCGGGGCGCGAGTTCACGGTCGCGCTGCTGGGTGAGAGCAAGCCGAAGGCGCTGCCGCCGATGGAAGTGATCTTCACGGACCCGTCGCGCAAGCACCCGATCTACGACTTCAACTGCAAGTTCAAGAGTGAGGGCACCGGCTACGAGGTGCCGGCGAAGGTCGACGAGCCGCTGTTGCGGGAGATCGAGCGAGTCGCGAAGCGTGCGTTCATCGCGCTTGGGGCCCGCGACTACGGGCGCGTGGACTTGCGGCTGGATGCGGCGGGCCGGGTGAACTTCATCGAGTGCAATCCGTTGCCGGGGTTGTCGCCCGGGTTCTCGGACATGTGCCTGATCGCGGACGGGGTCGGGATTTCGTACCGAACCTTGATAGGTGAGATCCTGGCGCCCTGCATCCGTCGCTACCGTGAAAGTAGGAGACTCCGGGCGATCGAAGGGCGCTTGTAGGGCTGCCGCTCCAAGCGGCGATCGGTAGCAACTCGCCTCACTTGGGGAAAACCAACACGGCCGTTTTAGCCGACAATGGACGAAGGCGAGGCCAAATGGCGCGCCGTCCGTTTTGCCGCGTGCAGCGGCTTGGGTTTTGCTATTGCCCAGCGCATGAAACTTCAAAGCATCGGTCTTGGGCTGCTGTTAGTTTTGAGTTTGTCCTGCAAAGACGACGACGAAAAGAAGCCGCGCACACGCGAAGAGTTTTGCGTGGATTGGGCTGAAGCGGCCTGTTCTGACGACACGGTGTCGGCCTGTCAGGCCGCAGACGCCGAGAGTTGCCGCGACACGCAGGAGGACGCCTGTCGCAAGCTCGTGCCCGAGGACTTCTCGGACGACATGGGCCAGGCGTGTATCGACGCGGTCAAGAAGGCGTATGAGGATGCCGATCTGACCGGCGACGAGCTCAAGACCGTGATCAGTCTTGGGGACCCCTGTGACAAACTGATCAAGGGTAACAAGGACGAGGGTGAAGATTGCGACGCGAACACGGATTGCGATGGGCCCGGAGGCTACGTCTGCATCCAGCATTCGGACGCAGACACGGGGACCTGTCAGATCCCGGAGGTCGTCGGAGGTGGCAAGGACTGCTCGTCCGAGCAGAAGACTTGCGACGAGGGGTTCTATTGCAATGGTGAGAATTGCATCGAGTCGAAGGACGAGGGCGACGACTGCACGATCCAGGAGCAGTGCGGCGAGGCGGCTTTCTGCAATGCGGACAAGAAGTGCGAGACCAAGCACAAGGTTTCGACTGCTTGCACGTCCGACCTCGAGTGTGACGATGGCGTTTGTTACGAGTACGAGGGCGAGAAGACTTGTACGGATCGGATTGTTCTCGGTCGCCGTGAGCCGCTCTGCGAAGACTTGAAGTAGGGACGGCTCTCGTCGCTTTCGGTTACTGACGGCCCTCTCGGGGTGGAACATCGCGCTCGGGACACGGCGGCTTGCGGATGCACCGGTCGGCGTCCGCTTCCTCTACGGTGCAGTAAGCCGCCTCTCGCGCCGCGCCAACGGTCGTATACGCATCAAGCCGTTGGCACGGCGCGACGGTCCCGATCACGATGTTCCACCCCGAGAGGACCTTGCGTGGTCGCAAAGTGGATGCGACGCGGCATGTAGCATGCAGCTGATGGCTGCATGGGTCGTATGTGGCCCCGCTTGCGGTGATGTTTTGACTCGGTGGGTGCGGCAAACGCAGGTTTCTAGGGCCCGGGACGAGAACGAGGACGTGCATGTCCCGTAGCCGTGCACGTCCTCGTAGCCGTGCACGTCCTCGTAGCCGTGCGCGTGCGCGTCCTCGTTGCCGTCCTCGTCCTCGTCCTCGTCCTCGTCCTCGTCCTCGTCCTCGTAGCCGTGCGCGTCCTCGTCCTCGTGCCGACCACGCCAGCGTGTGAACCCACCGCCGCCCCCGGCTTTGGCACAACGCGGCACAAAACCCGCGGCACACCCTCGAATTCCCCGGATATTTCCGGCGAGTGTTCGCGCGATACCGCTGGCACAGCCTGTGCTGTATGGCCATTCGAGGGCGTAGCCCTCGGAGGTCGCATGTCGGCTGGCAAGCTTGCGGTGTTGATACTTGGGTGCGTCGCAGTGACCGGTAGCTGGGTGAGCTCGGTTCACGCGCAGTCCTGCAAAGACGATACAGGCTGCCCAAAGGGTTTCAGCTGTGAGGTCACCGGGATCGGTGGCTGTGCGGTTCCAACCCCGGCGCCTGAGCCCGCGAGCCCGCCGAAGTGCGGCGCCGACGCTGGGCTTTGCGGGGCGTTCCCGCCGGCAGATCCCCTCCCGACGACATGCGCTCCAGCTGAGGTTCGCTCGTGCGTTCCCGGCCCGTGTATGGCTGATACCGATTGCGCGGATACGATGGTGTGTCATGCGCGAAGCTCGAGCACGTGCTCCTCGGCC
>DASRXR010000361.1:0-2012 GCA_035687405.1 Polyangiales bacterium | reverse complement strand
GGCTGGGATGGGCGCAGCGCGCGTCTGTGCGAGCCACTATTCGCTGATGGTGCGCGGCACCTCGCAGCTGTTCGCGGCGGGCCCGCCGGTCGTCGCACGCATTGGGCAGACCCTGACGAAAGAAGAGCTGGGCGGCAGCTCGATCCACGCGAAGAACGGCACGATCGATGACGAGGTCGAAAGTGAGGCCGAAGGCTTCGCGCGCGCGCGCCGGTTTCTGTCGTATTTGCCGAGCTCGGTCCACGAGTTGCCGCTGCGAGTGGCCACTGACGATGTGGCTTCGCGACGCGAGGAGGCGCTGCTGTCGGTCGTTCCGCGCGATGATCGCAAGGTCTACAAAATGCGGCCGATCTTGGAGGCGGTCGTGGACCGCGACAGCTGGTTCGAGATGGGAAGAGGCTGGGGGCGCTCCGTGATCACGGGCCTCGCGCGGCTCGATGGTTGGCCCGTCGCGGTGCTCGCGAGCGATTGTTACTACTACGCGGGCGCTTGGACGTCGGACGCGTGTCGCAAGGCGATCCGCCTGATCGATCTGGCACAGACGTTTGCGCTGCCGATCGTGCACTTCGTCGACATCCCCGGTTTCTTGATCGGGAAGCAGGCCGAGGAGAGCGGCGTGATGCGATACGGGACGCAAGCGCTCGCAGCGATTCGCCAGTGTACGGTGCCGTTCTGCTCGGTGATCGTGCGCAAGGCGTTTGGGATGGCGGCCCTGTCACAGCGCAACGGCTCGAAACAGTTCATGCGTTTCGCGTGGCCTTCCGCGCGCTGGGGTTCGCTCCCGATTGCCGGTGGTGTCGACGCGGCGTATCGGGCCGTCATCGAAGCTGCGCCCGATCCGGCGAAGAAGCGCGCGGAGATCGAAACGCAGCTGCAATCCGTCGTGTCGCCGATCCGCACGGCAGAAGCGTTCGGGGTCGAGGAGATCATCGACCCGCGCGACACGCGCGCGCACTTGTGCCGGTTCGCGAACTGGGTGGCGCCGGTGCGTCAACCTGCGCCGCCCGGGTTCCAGTATCGGCCTTAGGTCCGCCTTAGAGCCAGCTCGCGTCGTTCAGTTTGCTGACCAGCTCGCCCAGCGAAGCCAAGTCGCGCTCCGTTTGATTCTGGCGCAAATACACCGGCAGGTCGGCGATGCGACGTGCGTGGGCTGCATCGAACAGCATCGGCGTATCGCCGAGTGCTCGGCTCGTGTGATCGAGAACGGCCGAGCAACTCTGTTCCACGACGTGGCGCGTCCACAGCGCCCGCCGCTGCAAGGCAGCAGTGGCCTCGCCGGCGTCGATTGCATGCGCAGCATCGTGCAGCACTTGGCCCGCGGCGGACAAGCTTGCGAATGCCGCTCCTAGATGTGCTTGCGCGTGGCTGTCGAACACGATCGGCTGACTCAGCTGATTCAGAGACGCGCGATACACCCCGACTGCTCCGCCGAGCCAACATGCCGCGACATCGATTGCACCCGCCCAAAAACCGCGCCGCGCCGTGAAGAAGCCCGGTGAGCCGACGATCGCGTCGACCGACAACTGACAGCGTTCGAGGTGGACGCTGCAGCTGTCAGCTGCGGCCATGCCGACGGCACGATACGTCTCCACTTCGACGCTGCCGAGCGCGCTGCGTGGCACGTCGAACAACATCGGCTCGGGCAAGCGCGCGAGGATGAGCGCGCGATCGACGCTGTTGATGCCGGCGCAGTTCGGAAGCTCGCCGTGGAGCAACCAGCCTTCGCTCGTGCACTCGGCGCGCAGCAGCTGTTCGTGGCTGCGGGTCGCCCAGACGCCGTAGACGGACTTCGCGACCGGTTCGCGACCTGCTTCGTGAAGGACCGACAGCGCGTCGGCGTGACCCTGGGCCAGCCGCGCGAGTGAGAGGTCGTGTGCGCCGAGCTCGACCAAACAGCGGAAGCGCGTCCGTGTGTCCTTCTCGCCGAGCAACGGGAGATCGAGGTAACCGTTCTCGAACAGCTCGCGAGTTGCCGTCGCGACGCTCGGAATATCGCCGAGGGGCGGAAGATC
>DASRXR010000360.1:0-4902 GCA_035687405.1 Polyangiales bacterium | reverse complement strand
CGCGATGTCGAACCCGAGCAGCGGATCTTGCATGCCGTGCGTCTGCAGGACCGGCACGTCCATGCGTGCAGCCATCAGCGGCTCCCACACGTCGCGATTCAAGAACGTCGACGAAAGCAGGATCAACCCGGCGAGCGCTCGCGACGTGTGAAGCGCAACGTCGAGCGCCAGCATCGCACCCTGCGAAAAACCTCCGAGGATCAGCTGATCCGCAGGCACCGAGAGCTCGCGGACGAGGGCCTCGAGCATCACATCGACCTGCCCGCGTGCGTCCACCAAGCCGGCGGGCGTCTCCCGCATGCGATCGCGCGCGCGACCGGCTGCAGCTGCTTGCTGCAACGCCATCACGTCGATTGGCCACCAAGCCCGGCCGCCGTACATCGCGAGATCGGGCGGCGAGAGCGGCGCCTCGGGAAACGCGAAACGAACCTCGCTCGGAACGTTCAAGACGCGCTGGAGCGGCACCAAGTCGTCGCCAGGCGCGCCGTATCCGTGGAGCAAAACTACGAGCGGCCCATTGCCACCGCCTTCCCGGTCTTCTCCGCCCACCACACGTACGTTCAGGTCCCCAAGTTGCAGCGTTCGCATGCCGCCGTATAACACGCGGCGGGTTTCGGACCGAGCGAACCGCTTAGTGCTGCTCCCGACGCGGGAGCAGCACCAGCCCGAACCCCTTCACGTTCAGGTCAGTCGCAGGCGCCAGTCGGACTGCCGAGCAGCGTGCACGGTGCGCAGAGCTCACCTTGCGCGCAGGTCTCGCGCGCGAGGATGCCGGCCTGCAGCGGATCGAGAATGCACGAGTTCACGCACGCGCCAGTGCCGAGCGCGCCGTAACAAACCGGGAACCGGTACGTCGGGTCCGCAGCCTTCGCGGTTGGGGCGCACACCTTCTCGCGCGCGCAGCTCTCTTGGCGAAGGATGCTCGCCTGATCGCCCGCCAGCGCCGGGGACACGCACACGCCCGCAGCAGCATCGCCACGACCGCAGCACTTCGGGAACGCATACGCAGGCTTCGCCGGCTTGTCGCCGTTCACCGCGCACGCGCCCGTGTCTTCACCCGTGACCGGGTCGAAGCAAGGCGCGCAGACTTCGTTTGCGCTGCAACCAGCCGTCGGCAGCCGATCCTTTTGTTTCGCGACCGGACCTGCGACGCACGTCGACAAGCAACGACCTTCCGCGTTGTCGATCGAGTTGCACGTCTTCGGCTTGTACGTCGGATCGGTGAGCTCTTTCGGAGCGCACACGTTGCCGGCGCTACACGTCTCACGCTCGAGGTTGCGCGCTTGATCACCGGCGAGCGTCGGCGGCACGCAGAAGCCGCGATCACTGCAGCACTCGGTGAAGGTCTTCGGCGGTTGGGTCGGGCCCATGTCACAACCTTGCGTGCATGCACCCGTCGCTTCACCGGTTCGCGGATCGTAACAAGGCGCGCACAGGTCGGCCCCTTGGCAGACGTCGCGCGGCAGCTGACTCGCTTGCTGCGCGACTTGCGGAACGCACGTCGAGGTGCAGCGACCTTCAGCGCCGATGAGTGACGTACACTTCGTGAGGATCGCGCGGCCAGCTTGGCTCGCGAGCGTGACCGGTACGCACTTGGCCATCGCGTCGCAATCGGCGAGCAGATCGACCGTGGACTGCGGAATCGCAAGCGCCGTCAGCATCGTGCGCTGAACGCAAACGCTGTCTTGCGCCGGACAGATGTCAGGCGAGCACTTCGGAAAACCGCCGACGTTCAACGGCGTCTGGAGCGGCTCGCACAGCATGCCCGCGTCGTCGTCATCCATGCCCATCGACATGCCGGAATCTTGCGTGCTCGACATGCCGGCCGCTCCACCGCTGCCGCTCTTACCGCCCGTACCCGCAGCTGTCATTCCAGCCGCACCGGCGCCTGCCGCGGGAGCTCCCGCACCACCGCTACCCGACCTCCCGCTCGCCCCTGTGCTCATCATGCCGGCGGCGCCAGACCTGCCGCTCGTAGCAGCACCGGACGAGCCGGCCGTGCCACTCGACCCAGATGTTCCCGCCGCCGGAGTACCGGCCCCGGTTCCGGCGCCTGTCGCCGGGTTCGTGGTTTTGTCATCGCTAGAACAACTGATGACTAGCCAGGTTGTGAGACTGACCACTGCATACCGCTTCATACCGCGGGCAGCGCGATTACCGACCGAGAGCGCAGCCAACATAAAGTCTCCTCCGAAATAACCCCTCGTGTCCGCGTGTGGACAAGATCATTCGTCCCGGTTTTCACCCATGCAAGTGAAACCGCCTGAGACAACTAAACTCGAACAGCTAACAACTACCAAGCAAGGACGACCATGACCTCAGTGTCACATGTTGCGAAACCATGCATGGGTTAGTCGTGGTGCCGATGTTGGCGCTGGCATGGCGCGGATCGCAGGCTCGAACGGACGCGCGGACGGCGCACTCGGGTTCAGCGGGTCGCGATCAGCAGTCGGCAGTTCGGGTGTCCCGCGTCGATCTGAAGATCGCGTAGCACGCCAAACCCTGCATGTTCGACCGCATCGGACATCTGTTCGCGCGTACGCAAACCGATTTGCGGCTCTCCGACACCGCGCGTAATCACGCGATTCCAGGCCATCAAGCGGCGCGCCCCGCGGGGCAGATGGTAGTGGAGCAACAGCGTGCTGCCGTGGGCCGAGAGCGCCGCGACTGCCCGCAGCGTTTCCGCGAGCGCCGCATCCGTCAGGTACATAACCACGCCTTCGCAGATCCACACGCTCGGCTGCGCGGGCTCGAATCCTGCAGCCGACATCGCGGGCGCGAGTGCATCACGCTCGAAGTCGTTTCGCACGAAGCGAAGCGACTTTGCCGCGACTGGCAGTGTCGATGCCTTACGTTTCTTGAACTCTTGTGAGGCCGGGTGATCGACTTCGAACACATCCGCCTGCGCGAGCGCCGACATTCGCAACGCGCGCGTGTCGAGCCCCGCGCCGAGGATCACGACTTGTCGCACGCCTTCTGCGACCGTCCGCTCGAGCTCGCTGTCGATGGCGCGCACGCGCCGCGCCACGATGTCGAGCTCGTCGATGATGCGATCGCGCACTTCGGGTTGCAGGCGCTCGAAGCCGCGTTCAGCGACTCTGAGCACACCCGACCAGAACCCCGAAAGCAGATTTCTCGCGACTGGGTCGGCGAAACCTTCGACGTGCGTGTACCCGCGATCGGCGAGTGCGCGCAGCACCGCGACCTGCGCGGCAGTTTGACTCGGACGCCGTTCGCGCATTTCGCCTCTGTAGCACTTACCAAGTCGCAGAGCGCAAGCGCGCGAGCGCGTCTTGGAAGTCTTCCGGTGGCGGCTGCTGAAAACGCAACATGCGACCCGTGCGCGGGTGCGCGAATCCGAGACTCTCCGCGTGAAGCATCGGCCGATCCGCAGCGAGCTGATCGCGGTTGAAGTCGCGAATATAAACTTGCTCGCCGATCAACGGGTGGCCGTCCTCGCTCAAATGAATCCGGATCTGATGCTGCCGGCCGGTCTCGAGCCGGCACTCGACCAGGCTCGCGATCCCGAAGCGCTCGAGCGGCATCAGATGGGTGATCGCGCGCTGTGCGGTCGCTGGAACCGGGCCGCGCGCGCGCCGAAACCGACCGTACGAGCCGCGCAGACCATCCCCTCGGTTTTCGATGAGATGCGTCTCGACGCGCTGCGCTTCAGGCTCACCGTGGACGAGCGCCAAGTACCTGCGTTCGACGTCGTGCCGGCGCAGCAGTTGTTGTAAGTGCCGCTTCGCCGCAAGCGTGCGCGTGAACACGATGAGCCCCGTCGTGTCTTTGTCTAGCCTCTGGACGACGCCGAGGTCTGCGCCTTTGAAGCCGGTCTCGCGACGCAGCCAAAACCTCACGCGATCGACGAGCGTGTTCTTGTCCGCTGCGTCGAACGGCACGCTGAGAAGCCCTGCCGGCTTGTTCACGACGACGACGTCCGCATCGACGTGGACCACCGCGCCGTCGTCGAAGGCGTTCTCGCGCAGGCGTCGTGCGCGCGGATCGATCTCGACGAGATCGCCTTCCGCGACGCGCTGAGCGGCATCGCGAGCGAGCACTCCGTTCCGCCGAACTTTCCCGCGCTTACACAGCTCGCGCGCTTGATTCCACGACGCGTTCTCGAGCATGCGGCGCACGCAATCCGCGAGCGTATGGGTCGCGAGCTCGGGTCCGATGCGAAGCTCCAGCGTGGCGTTCGGCGTGCTCAAATCGCGATTCCCCACATACCCGACATCCTGCGCAACCCCGAGGCGAGCGATGTGTCGTCAAAAATGTTGACCCGGTTGCGCCGCGGCCCCTGCACTTCACACACAGCAATCCAGATTGCAACAGTCAGGGCCTTCCTCCAAGATCAGCGTCTGGTTCGGTCGGCGCGGTTTCTAACGGGTTCGCGCCGGCGCGAGAGGTTTCGATGCACGCGTGGAGTTCGAGCGCCGTGTGGGCGCTTCTGGTCAGGGCCGCGGTCAGGCCTGCCTTCGGAGCGCTGCTGCTCTCAGCGGCAGCCACCTGCAGCAGCGACAAGCCCGCAAATGCCAACTGCGTGGGCGGCGCCGCGGAGTGCGGGACTGCGTGCAGCACCTCGCATCTGTGCCCCTCCGGTTTGTACTGTGGCGTAGATCAACGGTGCGCGAAGGAGTGCGACGCGACGCACGCCTGTTCGAATCGCAGCGTGTGCAGCAGCGACGGCCGGTGCCGAGCGCCGACGGGCGCGCTCGGCGGCACTGGCGCGGGTGCGGGCGCCGGTCGGGGCGCGGCGGGGCTCGATTTCGGGGACAACACCGGGATCATGTTGCCGGACGCTTCGACGCAGCCGATCGATCCGGGAAAGCCGACGGTGTGCGCGCGCTCGGACGTGGTCGCCGGGCGCGTGACGCCGACCGTGATCCTGATCATCGATCA
>DASRXR010000359.1:0-2280 GCA_035687405.1 Polyangiales bacterium | reverse complement strand
AGCGAAAGTCTGCCGCAGAACGCGCGCGCGACTCGACACCATGCTCAACCAGCGTGCTAGCTCGAGCTTCGGTTCTTCACGGGTCGCGTTGAAGATCACGAGCAGGCCCTTTACGCGCGTCCCTTTCGCGTCGCGCTGCTTCGCCTTGGTGTCTTCGCCGGTCTCGAGGGTTGTCTCGAACTCCTCGCGACTGATCACGCGATAGCGCTCAGCATCGTTCAGATTGAACATCAGAAGACGCTCGAACACGACTTCTGCACGTTCTTCGGAACACACGATCGCGATCCGTCCGCGCCGCGCCATGTCAGCTGCGAGCTGCAACGCAAGCGTCGACTTCCCAGACCCGGGCTTACCGTAGATGAGCCATGCACGTCCGGAACGAATACGCGGAACGATGCCGCCGTGTAAGATCCAATGCAAACCGTCGATCGCCGTCTGTCCGCCGAACACGCGAGCGCGCAGCTCCGGCAGATCGGCTTGCGTCAAGCTTGCGACGCGCGCTTCGACCTGATCAAACGTCGGAGTCGTATAGCGTTCCCAACGGTAAACAGGTTGAACGACGCGTGCGATGCTGAGAAAAATGTAGACGAACCTCGCCCACCGCTCTTTTTCGAGGTCGACAGCGGAGGTGGCTTCATCAGATTTCAGATCGTGCTCTTTGGGTAGACCACCCAGAATATTCAGCACAGTTTGTAGCTCGAGACGTTTCTCGTTCGCGGGTCGAAGTCGACCGTCGGACGTCGATGCGTCGGCGTAGAACTCGCGGTTGAACCAAGTGCAGCTCTCGGCGAGCCGCGCGACGTGCTCGTTGTTTCGAACGCCGAAAGCGTCGACGAGCCACGTCTGAAGTTCATGCGCGACCATCGCGGGCGAGACCTCGTCGCGCGTGACGAGCCAGTGATGAAGGACTCCGGTCCACTCGAGTGCCGCCGGACACTCGCGGTACTCCTTGCCGTTTGCCTTGGTCGCACGCGACCGCGTCCAGTTGCGCCAACGAACAGAACTTGCGTCCGGCTCCGGCCACGGCTGCAAGTGCGAAACACGTGCCGCCAGAAACGACTCTACCGCCGCTTTGCCATCCGCCAGACGCGCTGCGTACGACGTCGGATCCGACCATGCCTGCGGCAGCAGGCGATGCTGCATGTACTGCTCGTGTAGGATCGATTCTCCTTCTGCGCAGAACTCATCGAGCAGCTTGCAAAGGTCGTAGTCCGAGTGCAGGGTGAGTGCTTCGGCGTTCACCTCCTCAATCGACTTTGAACGCGCCCTCGCCGCCAGATCATTGATGAGCGCGACACGGGTGGCGAGAAATCTGTTGAAGGCGATCGTGAACCAGAGGATTGCGAAGAGTTTGTCTTGGCGCGCCGAGACTCCGTCGAGGGGCTGCGAAATCGGAGTCCGTACGGAGTCTGATTGCACTGGGAACGAGAACTCTGCCGCTGCGGGAACGTACGGCGCATCGCGTGCAATGGACGCGAGATCGATCGGTTCCTCGGGCTCGAGCTCGGGCCAACGCCACATCAGCACCCGGCCCTTCGCCAAGTGAGCAGCGAGCGCGTGCAAATACGCGATCGCGATCCTCAGCGCGAACGCTTCGCTGTCGAACTCTTTCAACCGAACAATCGTGCCGAGACGTTTCCGGTCGGACTCGTCCAACGCGACGTCGAAGCGCACGCGTGAAGTGGCCGACGGTTTGCGAACGACAAGAGGTTTGCTCGCGACCTTCCCGCCTTTCACCATCACCCACTCTTTCGAGCCGTCCAGAACATGGGCGTGCAGAACGCGCACCGCGACTCGTGTCACGATCGTGTTGTCGAGGTCTAGTGACTGCGGCCACTGGGGGCTTTGGAGTTTTCGAAGCTCCTCCAGAATGCCTTCGTCGCCAGCGCCGAGAGTGAACTGAATTCGGTCGGACATTGCGCGAACTCCTAGCCGAGTCCCCTGAGGTAGACAAGTCCTCAGGCATCCTTAGCGGTACCGAATCCTGGGGCAACATCCACCGCATATGCTTCGTTCCACGAATGAATTGCTACGGCATCACGATCCGACCGCCCTCCTGTTGACACAGATCCGCACACACGAATACGGTTCGTGTAGTCGATGTCGACTACAGTCGATCGACAACCGCAGGCTCCGCCAGCTGGAGGTTCCAGTTCATGAACAAGCGCTCCTCGTCCAACGACATGGGACCTCGCCTGAAGGTGTGGTTCGAGCTCGCAGTTACAGTGCTGACGCTGTACACATTGTTGCGCGGAGAAGACGTTGCCGCAGGGTTTCGTT
>DASRXR010000358.1:0-4062 GCA_035687405.1 Polyangiales bacterium | reverse complement strand
CGAGCTACAACGAGCCCTACAACTTGGCGCGTCGCTTCGCATCGCTCGATCATGTGAGCGGCGGCCGCGCAGGTTGGAACATCGTCACCACAGCCGGTGAAGATGCAGCGCGCAACTTCAACCTCGACCAACTGCCCGCGCACGCGGATCGGTACGCGCGCGCAACGGAGTTCATCGAGCTCTCCCTGAAGCTCTGGGATAGCTGGGACACCGATGCGGTCCTTGCCGACAAGTCGCGCGGTGTCTGGGGCGATCGCAGCAAGCTCCATCCACCTCGACACCTCGGAAGTCACTATCGCGTGCAAGGCGCGCTGAACGTCTCGCGGCCACCGCAAGGCTATCCGTTGCTCGTTCAAGCTGGTTCTTCGGAAGACGGCAAGCTGCTCGCCGCTCGCTACGCGGAAGCAGTCTTCACGGCTCAACAAACCCTCGAAGAAGGCCAGCGCTTTTACAACGATCTCAAGAGCCGCGCGCGCAGCTTCGGTCGCCTTCCCGAGAGCATCAAGATTCTCCCAGGCATCGTGCCCGTTCTCGGCGGCACCGAACGCGAAGCGCAGGCGCGTCAAGCCGAGCTCGATGAGCTCATCCGGCCCGAGTACGCTCGCGCGCATCTCGCGGCGCTTCTCAAGGTGGAGCCGGAACGACTTCAGCTCGATGCCGAGCTCCCTAAAGACTTGCCGAGTCTCGCCACGATCGAGGGCGCCAAGAGCCGCTTCGAGCTCGTCGTAGAGCTCGCGAGGCGCGAGCGGCTGACCGTGCGCCAGCTCCTCGCGAAGCTCGGCGGTGGTCGGGGCCATCGCACGGTCGTCGGTACGCCAGAGCAGATCGCGGACGCGATCACCGACTGGTGGAACCACTGCGCCGCCGACGGCTTCAACGTGATGCCGCCGGTGTTGCCGTCCGGTCTCGAAGCGTTCGTCGCCGAGGTCGTGCCGATCTTGCAGAAGCGCCGGTTGTTCCGCGTCGAGTACACGGGCAAAACGCTGCGCGAAAACTACGGCTTGGGCCGGCCACGGAGCTCGCACCAACCGCAGCCATCCGTGGCGAAGGTCGCGAAACCTTTGCAAGCAGAAGTCTGAACGATGAGCGCGCTCTTCGAACCTTTTCGGCTGGGCGCGCTCGAGCTTCCCAACCGCATCGTCATGGCGCCGCTAGGGCGAGCGCGTGCACACGTGGATACGCGCGAGCCACTTCCGCGCGCATCGACGTACTACGTGCAGCGCGCGACGGCGGGGCTGATCGTTTCCGAAGCCACGCACGTGTCAGTCGAGAGCGTGAGTCGGCCGGGCACGGCTGCGATTCATAGCAATGGCCAAGTCGAAGCCTGGAGGCGCGTGACGGACGCAGTGCACGCGGCGGGAGGTCGAATCTTCCAGCAGCTGTTTCACCTCGGCCGCAAAGCCGATCCCACGCGTACTCCGGGAGGCGTGCCGGCCGCACCGAGCCCGATCGCTGCGATCGGCGAGTTCAGCACACCGGATGGGGCCGCGGCCGTTTCCCGTGCCGCGCGAGCTCGAGCACCACGAGATCGCGCAACGCGTCCGCGCGTTCGCGAACGCCGCGGAAAACTCTTGGCGTGCGGGTAAGCCGCCGTTCGGCGCCTTTGCTTCGGCCAAAGCCGGGCTGCGCTCCCTCGCGCAAACCTTTGCGCGTGAGTTCGGGCCGCGCGGCATTCATGTGGCCCATGTCGTGATCGATGGTGGGATCGACGGAGAGCGGCTGCGCTCGCGTGCTCCGCAACGGCGCGACGCGGCTGGCGAAGATGGTCTACTCGAGCTGGGCGCGATCGCCGACGTCTACGGGCACCTGAACGCGCAGCATCGAAGCGCTTGGACACACGAGCTCGATTTGCGGCCGTACAAAGAACCGTTTTGAGCGCACGCGTCGCCGGCGCTACGCTTCGGCGTGACCACACACGCCCGCCTGATTGCGCTCGATCTCGACGGCACGCTTCTCCGCAGCGACGGTTCGATCAGTCCACGTACGCGAGCCGTGCTGGCTGCAGCCGAGGCAGCAGGGCTCGTACCCATGAGCGTCACCGGACGGCCACCGAGGCGGCTCCGTGAGGTCGCGCAGGCGACGGGTCTTCGCGGTCTCGGGATCTGCAGCAACGGCGGCCTCATCTACGATCTCACCGCGGATGTGGTGGTCAGGCAGAACCGGCTCGAAGCCGACGTCGCCCGAACGCTGATCGCAAACCTGCGTCGAGCAATCCCCGGCGTAGCGTTCGCAATCGAGGCAGGTGAGCACTACGGCCGCGAGCCTAACTATCGAGTTCTGGACGAACACGCGCACGACCGCGATGACCTTCGGATGCAGCACGCCGACGCGTTACACCTATCTCGCGATGGCGTGACGAAGCTCATCGTTCAGCACGCCGAACGTTCGCTCGCAGACCTGTTGTCGATCACCCGCGAGCACGCCGGCGCGCTCGCGAGTGTCACGCACTCTGGCGCGGAGTTCGTCGAAGTTGCAGCCGCGAGCGTGACGAAGGCGTTCGCGCTCGAAGAGTGCTGCCGTGAGCTCGGTATCTCGGCGGAGCAGGTCATCGCATTCGGCGACATGCCTAACGACATTCCGATGTTGTCGTGGGCTGGACGCGCAGTTGCCGTTGCAAATGCACACCCCGAGGTCCTGCAAGTCGCGGACGAAGTGACGCTTTCAAACGACGCTGACGGCGTCGCAGTCAGACTCGAAACGCTCGCGCGGCACGGCTATCTGCTCAACTGAAGCTAGGCAGCCGCCAGGCATTCGATCGCGTCTCACGAATTGTCTTGTTTAACGGACAGGGGCCGCGTTATGCCCGATCGCATGCAGACCTGTAGTTGAAGACGCGTCGGCACTCGCGCCGGGTGACCCACGCGGAACACCTCCGACCGTTCAAACGAAAGGCCACGTCATGTCTACGTCCGTGTCCACGCATTCGAGTCAGCCTGCCGCGCAGTCAGCCGTCCGCAACAGCAGCGCCTCGCAGCAGTTGAAGTTCGAGCGTTTTCGCCCGCGTCTGGGTGCGCTCGTGAGTGGGTTCGACCTCGCTCAACCATTCGACGACACCACGCGCACGCACTTGCAGCGAGCAGTGCTCGAGTACGGCGTCTTGTACTTCCGCGATCAGCAGTTCAGCCCGGAGCGCTTCGTCGAGATCGCTCGCGTCTTCGGTGAACCTTACAAGCAGAACTCGTACTCGCATTCGCTCGAAGGCTTCGGCGACGTCGAGGTTCTCGAGAACAGCAAGACTCGGCACCAGAAGGCCGACGTCTGGCATGCCGACGTGACCTGGCAACCGAATCCGCCGAAGGCCACGATCCTCCACGCGCAGGAGTTGCCGAAGGAGGGTGGGGACACCGTCTGGGCGAGCACAGCTGCTGCGTACGACTTGCTCGATCCGCGCCTCGCCGCGTATCTCGAGACGCTCACCGCAGTCAACTCGTTCGAAGTCAGTCGTCTGCAGGAGTATCTCCAGACTGACTACTACGGTCGCTTTCCAAAAGAGGGGGGCAAGAAGCGGCTCGCGGACGCGCGTGCTGATCATCCACCGGTTGAAGTTCCGGTGATCGCGACGCATCCCGAGACGGGCCGCAAGGTCATCAACGTCAACGAAGGCCACACTCTCTACATCAAAGGCGTCAGTCGCGTCGCCGGCAACAGCTTGCTGACGTTGCTCTTCGATTTGATCAAGACGCCCGACATTCAAGCGCGCTTCCACTGGAAGCCGGGTTCGGTTGCAGTGTGGGACAATCGGCAGGTCCAACACTACGGCGTCAACGACTATGGGAACGAGTTCCGCAAGTTCCATCGTCTGACGATCCGAGAGCCCGCGCTTTCTTGAGTTAGCTCGCTTCCGGCGCGGGGGTTGCAGCCGTACGCCCCCCCCCGCGCCCATCCGTTGAGCCAGACCGTGAGTCTTTTATTGTAGACAAGTATATCGACTGTCGATATATGTGGCGAGCTTTCGAAAAGGAGCTCGTAGTGCAAACAAGACAGCCGTCATCGCGATCGACTCAGTGGGTTCTCGCCGTCGTCACGCTGGCAGCGTGCCTGTGCAGCGTTTCCCGCGCGTTT
>DASRXR010000357.1:0-13037 GCA_035687405.1 Polyangiales bacterium | reverse complement strand
CGAGAAGCACAGCATCGTCAGCATCACACTGCTCAGGTCGATGATGTTCAGCGCCAACGCGCTGCGCCGGCCGCCGCGGCATAACGCCCATTCGAGGCCGCACACGGCGGTACCGGCGGCATGAAACGACTCTGAGACGTCCGTGATCTGCGCCCAGAGGTCCACACCGCGCGCAGTCCCCAATACGCGCATGAAGACGTAGAACGCGCCCGTCACCGCGAAGATGGCCCGCCCGTGAGGCGAGGCACAGATTCATCAGAACGCGATCAGCTTCGGAATTGCTCGGGACCGCGCTCCAGTCCGGCAGGACCCGCAAGCTCGACTGCAACATTCCGCGACGATAGCGGCATTCGTGGCCTCGCGATCGTGCTTCCTGACCACAATTGCGCGTCCGTTTGCCACCGAGAGCGATGGAGCACCATGAACAGCATCCTTCGCAATGCCTCGGCGAGTCTCGTGTCCCTCGGGTTAGCGCTCACCGCAGTTGGATGTATGCCCGATCAGAGTCACGACATTGATCCGATTCTCAACCGCGCCAATGCAAGCGCTGCGGGGTTTGGATCGGGTCAGGGTGGCCGCGCCAGCGCGGGCACTGGGCGCGGGGCAGCCGGAGTCGGCGCCACGGGTGCGGCAGGGTCGAGCGCGATCGGCGTCGCAGGTCTTGGCGGCGTGAGCACAGCCGGATTCAGCGCAGGCGGAGTCAGCGGGATGCAAGGCATCGCGGACGCTGGTGCGGCTGGCAACACGGTCCCGACAGCAGGTTCAGGCGGCCCGAGCAATCCCATCGCAGGTTCGCGCGCTTCCGGAAACACCGGAGGGATGAGCGGCAACGCGGGCGCGCGCGCTGCTGCGGGCAACGGCGGCAGGGGTGCAGTAACCGCCGGAGCGGGAGGCAGCCCGACGAGTACGGGCGGCATCTGGATGCCAAAGCCCGGTGTGACTTGGCAGTGGCAGTTGACTGGAACGTTGGACACCAGTGTCGATGCTCAGATGTACGACATCGATTTGTTCTCGACGCCGGCTGCAACGATTCAGACGCTTCACTCGGCCGGCAGAATCGTGATTTGTTATTTCTCCGCGGGCTCGTACGAGCCCGGTCGGCCGGACTCCGACGCGTTGTCGAAAACTGGTCTCGGCAGCGTGCTCGATGGTTGGCCCGACGAAAAGTGGCTCGACGTGCGCTCGACTGCGGTTCGCGATTTGATGAAGGCGCGCCTCGACACGGCGAAGAGCAAGGGTTGTGACGGAGTCGAACCAGACAATGTGGATGGTTTCGACAACGACAACGGACTGGGACTCACGAGGCAGGATGCGCTCGACTACGACCGTTTCCTCGCGACGGAAAGTCATGCGCGCGGTTTGTCGATCGGGCTCAAGAACAGCTTGGGTTTAGCGTCGAGCCTCGTCTCGTCGTTCGATTGGGCGCTGAACGAGGAGTGTCTTCAATACGACGAGTGCGAAGACCTGGAGCCCTTCATCGCCGCGGGCAAAGCGGTCTTCCACTGCGAGTACGGGAAGAGCACGAACGGCATTTGCGATAGCGCACCGCAAGGCTTCTCCACGATCGTGAAAAACCTAGACCTCGACGCGTTTCGTGTCGCCTGCGAGTAAGGCCTCGTCCTCGAAGTTCGCGTCCGAAGGTTCTGCCGGTCCGTCGTCCCAAGACCCGGACTCACCGCCACGTGCTCGACGGTCCCGAAACGGCTGAAATCAGCGCCGCTGCGATGCTGATTGTTTGGGAGAACGTCGCGACCGAGAACATGGCAAGTTCGGAACGGTTTCGGGACGACCTGACGGCCACCTGGCAGCCGGTTCGCCGAGCCGCCCGACGAGGTGAATGTGAAGATCTCTCTCGCTTTCCCGCTGTGCCTGTCATTCGTGTTCGTGTTGGCAGCCAGCAGCTGCGCGAAGACGTCGGTCGTCGGCACGAGCGGCGAAGCCGGTGGCTCCGACTCTGAGCCGCCCGCGGCAGGCTCCCGCTCAACGAAGCCGTCTGAGCACCTGGCGCCCAAGGTGCCGAGCGTGATCTCGACGACGCCGGGCGTCGCCATGATCATGTACTACCCGATCCTCGGCGATGTGGATGGGGACGGCTTCGATGACTTCTTCGTCCAGGCGATCGTCAACGTCGCTCCGAGGGAGGACGGACCTCCCGTCGGGTCCAAGGTCTACCTCTACTACGGAAGGCCGGAGTTTCCCGCGCAGCTGACGACTGACGATGCCGACGCGGTGTTCACGGCGGAAAGTTTCGTCGCCTGGGCGCTCGGCGACATCAATGGCGATGGCTTGTCCGATTTCTCGCTCGGGGTCATCGAAGGCACTGTCATCGTCTTCGGTAGCAAGACGCGCTATTCGGGCTCCTATGCCGGCAAGGACGCTGGAATCGTTTGGACTGGCCAACCCTATTCCGATCCGGAAGTTTCGGAGCACGCCACGCTGATGACACTCCATCCCGCAGGCGACGTGAACGGAGATGGCATTGCCGACTTGATAGTCAGCGCGGTGTCGCCCACGCGCGGCACTGACTTCAACTATCAAATCTCTGACTATTTGGTTCTCGGCAACGACGGGCCGTGGGAATCGGGCCGATGGGATTCGAGCTCGGCCGTGGCCAGCTTTGGCTCCGAAGTCGTGAGTGAAGACCCGACTGGCGCTGGCCCGGTCCTTCAAGCGCTTAGTGTCGCATCGGCCGGCGACCTCGACGGCGATGGTTTTTCGGATCTGTTCGCGCGGACGCAGAAATCGACGTTCGTATTTTACGGCGGTCCAGAGCAGCTCGAAGGCGAGCTCGGGCCGGAGCGCGCGGACGCCCGCTTCGAGCTGGCGTCTGGCTGCGTCCCGTACGTCGTGGGTGATCTCGACGCCGACGGCCGGAGTGACCTCGCGGCTTGCAACGGCTCCAGCATCGATATCGTGTACGGGACCAAGGACCGCTTCTCCGGGACACAGGTCACGAACGAGGATTTCAGGATCGAGACCTCACAGGTTGGCGGAGCGCTGCTGTCGGCGGCGGCCGGCGACATCGACAGTGATGGTTTCCCTGAGCTCGTGGTTTCGGCGCTGGCCTATCGGGAATCGGCATCGGCCCCAGACGAGCTGGATCAGTTGCGGCTTCTGTACACGATTCGCGGCACAGATGTACGTCACACCGGAACTCATGCGGTAAGCCCGGCGGAAGCCACGCTCGGTCCTGTGGTCAACCTAGGTGTCGTCACTGCGAAGGACCTCGCGACTAGGTTAGACGACAGCCACGCACTGAGCCTGACTGGCGATCTAGATGGGGACGGCGGCTACGATATCTTGGTCGAGGGTTCGAGCGCCGGTCGCGTTGAATCGGGGTCTGCCATCACGCTGATTCCGAGTACGCCGCGCGCGCCGGACTGAACTGAGGGCGATGCGACGAGCGTCGGCGAGGATCACGTATGTGACGAGAGCTTTCGCGACTTCCAGACCGCGAACAGCGCCGGATACACCGTGAGCTCGAGCAGAAATGATGTCACGAGGCCGCCCACCATCGGAGCGGAAATCCGTTTCATCACATCCGCTCCCGTACCGGTGCTCCACAACACCGGCACCAACCCGATGATCATGGTCGCGACCGTCATGAGCTTGGGTCGAAGCCTCTTGGCCGCGCCGTCCACGATAGATTCGCGAAGGTCTGCGAACGTGGCGAGACGCCCTTCTCGCCGGCGTCGATCGTGAGCCAAAGTCAGATAGAGCAGCATGACGATACCGGTCTCCGCATCGAGTCCCGCGAGCGCGATGATGCCGACCCAGACTGCGACGCTCAGGTGATAATCGAGCAAGTACAAAAGCCAGACTGCGCCGATCAATGAGAACGGAACAGCGAGCATGACGATCGCGGTCTCGACGAGCGACTGCGTGTTGATGAAGAGCAACAAGAACACCGCGACGAGCGTCAAAGGAATGACCCAAGTCAGGCGTTCCTTGGCGCGCTCGAAGTATTTGAACTGCCCTACCCAATCGAGGCGCGTGCCTGGGGGAAGTTTAGCTTCGCTCTCGACGACCTGTTTGGCGTCCGCGACGTAGTCCGCAATCGGTCGTTCGGTATCCACGAATACGAAGCCCACCAGTTTGCCACCTTCACTGCGAATCATCGGCGGCCCGAGGACGCTTCGAATCGTGACGACTTGCGAGAGCGGAACTTGCGCGCCGTCAGGTGTAGCGATCAAAATGCGCCCGAGCAGCTCGGGGTCGTCCCGAAACTCTCGCGCGTACCGCACGGAAATCGGATATCGCTCGCGACCTTCTACGGTCTCGGAGACGTTGTCGCCGCCGATCGATTGCGCGACGACCAAGTTGACGTCTTCAGCCGTCAGCCCATGACGTGCGGCTTGCTCGCGGTTCACTTCGAAGTCGATGTAGAAGCCGCCGGTCGATCGTTCCGCAAACGCGCTGCGGGTTCCGGCGACTTTCGATACGGCGTGTTCGACCTCGATTGCAGCGCGTTCGATCTTCTCGAGACTGTCGCCGAAGACTTGAATGCCAAGCGGGCTGCGCACACCGGTCGAAAGCATTTCCGTGCGCGTTTGAATCGGCATCCACCACACGTTCGGCATCCCCGGAAACCGCAGTCTCTCGTTCATCTGCTCGATGAGACCGTCCCAGGTGACTCCCGATCTCCACTGCGATCTCGGCTTCAAGACGACTGTGACTTCTGCCATGCCAAGGGGCGCGGGATCGGTGGCCGTCTCGGCACGCCCTTGTTTGCCGAAGACGCTGACTACTTCGGGAAACTCCTTCAGCCGACGATCCATGATCTGGAGCAGCCGAATCGCTTCGTTTTCAGACATGCCGGGCGGCGCAGTCGGCATGTAGAGGAGAACGCCTTCGTTGAGCGGCGGCATGAACTCGTTTTGCAATCGGAACGCGGCCGGAATTGTCAGCGCCATGATCAACAGCGCGGCGATGATCACGTGCCAGCGATGCTCGACCACGAAGCGCACGACCGGTGCATAGGCCGCCGCCAGCCAACGATTGAGCGGGTTTTTAGTTTCATCGTGCACCTTGCCGCGGATCAGCATCACCGCCAGCGCGGGTGTGACCGTGACGGCCAGAATCGCCGAAAACCCGATTGCATACGTCTTCGTGAACGCGAGCGGCTTGAACAGGCGCCCTTCCGTACCTTCGAGCGTGAACACCGGCAAAAATGAAATCGTGATCACCAACAGGGAAAAGAAGATGGCAGGACCCACTTCCTGCATCGCTGCGATGATCACCTCGGCACGTGACTCCTTCTCGCCCTGTGCCGCCCATTCCGCGAGCTTCTTGTGAATATTCTCGATGATGATGATCGAACCGTCGACCATCGCGCCGATCGCGACTGCAATACCTCCGAGCGACATGATGTTGGCCGTGAGCCCCTGGTGGTACATCGGGATGAATGCCAACAGCACCCCGAGCGGGAGTGTCAGAATCGGGATCAGCGCGCTCCGCACGTGCAGGAGGAAAACGAAGATCACCAGGCTGACCACGATCATCTCTTCGATCAGTGTGTGTTTGAGCGTCGCGACGGAATCTTCGATCAGGCTGGAGCGATCGTAGGTCGTCACGACCTCCACACCATCGGGCAGGCCTTGTTCGATCTCGTGTAGTCGCGCTTTGACTGCGTCGATGACCGTGAGCGCGTTTTCGCCGTAGCGCATAATCACGACGCCGCCCGGCGCTTCACCTTCACCGTTGAGCTCCGATACGCCGCGACGAATGTCCGGCCCAATGCTCACGACTGCCACGTCGCTCACGCGGATCGGTGTACCGCCCAGAACTTTGATCGGGCTCTGCCCGATCTCTTGTGGGTTTTTTACGTAGCCGCGGCCGCGGATCACGTGTTCGTGTCCGCCGATCTCGAGCACGCGACCGCCGACCTCCTGGTTCGAAGCGCGGACGGCGCGGACGACCTCGTCCATGCGAATGCCGAATCCGAGCAGTTTGTTCGGGTCGACGTTGACCTGGTACTGCTTGACGAATCCGCCGACACTCGCGACCTCTGCGACGCCAGGCACGCTTGCAAGCGCGTAGCGGAGGTTCCAGTCTTGGAGTGAGCGCAGCTCTTGCAAGTCGTGTTTGCCGGTTTTATCGACGAGCGCGTATTGAAACACCCAGCCGACACCAGTCGCGTCCGGTCCGAGAGTTGGATTGACGCCTTGCGGAAGCTTGGCGCGCACCGAGCTCATGTATTCGAGCACGCGGCTTCGCGCCCAGTAGATGTCTGTGCCGTCTTCGAAGATGACGTTCACGAACGACATCCCGAACATCGATTGGCCTCGAACCGCGTGCACTTTCGGCGCGGAGATCAGCGCGGACGAAATCGGGTATGTAATCTGGTCTTCGATGAGATTCGGGCTCTGGCCGATCCACTCCGTGAAGACGATCACCTGGACGTCCGACAGATCTGGAATCGCGTCGAGCGAGGCGCGCTGGAGCGTGACCCAGCCCCAGGCGCCGCCAATGGCTGCCAATAGCAGCGTGACGAACGGACGCCGCGCGCAGGCGCCGATCACGCGCGCGATGAAACCGTGGCTAGGTTCCGTCGACGGAAGCACGCTGCTCATGGCGTCGCATCCCAGTACTTCGCAGCGGTGCTGATGCGCGCCTCTGCCGCGATCAGGAACACGCCCGATGTCGCAACTTTGTCACCCACCTTGAGGCCCTCGAGGACCTCATACATTTCGTTCGCCTCGGTGCCGACCCGAACTTCTTGCGGTTTGAAGCGACCTCCTCCGAGATCTACGAAGACGAGGCGGCGCGGACCCGTGTAGACCAGAGCTGACGCTGGCACCTGAACGCGAGAGCCGATCTCCGCGGTGAGCTCTACACTCGCGAACATGCCGGGACGCAGCTCGCGCTGCTTGTTTGCGAGCTCGATCCGCACACGGCCGGTTCGCGCCGCAGATTCCAGGTACGGATACACGTATGCGACTTTCGCGTCGTAAACCTGACCCGGCAGGTAGTCGAGAGTCACTTTCGCGCGTTGCCCCACTCGAACGTGCCTGAGGTCCGCTTCGTATACCTCCGCTTCGACCCAAACCATGTCGAGCGCCGCGATCCGAAAGAGCCGGGTCGACGCTTGGACGGATGCGCCTTCGACGACCTCCTTTTCGATGACGAACCCCGATGCAGGCGACGTGATCGGAATCGTGTCGAGCGGCGTGCCTCGCTTCGCAATCTCATCGATTTGCGCATCGCTCAACCCGAGCAAGCTCAGGCGCGTTCGCGCCGCCGAAGCGAGTTGTTCCGTCCGACTCGGACTGCCATCGGTCGCCGCGATTCCGGCGCGGATACCGCGGGTCGTTAGCAAGAAGTCCTGCTGTGCGTTGCGAAGCTCAGGGCTGTACAACGTAAACAGCGTTTGCCCGCGTGTAACGCGCTGACCGGTTTGATTGACGAGCAGCTTCGTGATCCAACCGCTGACCCTGAGGTTCACATCGGTCAGCGCAGACTCGTCGTAGGTGACGCGGCCGACCGCTCGAAACGTACGGCTCATCGCCGCCTCGCTCACCGGCGCAATGCGCACGCCGATGAGCTGGCGCCGGCCTTCATCGATCATCACCACGCCTTCGGCTTGCTGCTGCTTCGTGACCGGTGTCAGATCCATTCCACAGATCGGGCACTTACCCGGACCTGGTTGATCGACCGACGGATGCATCGAGCAGGTATAGTGATCGACGTCGCTGTGAGGCGACGCGGGCTGATGGGGCGCATCGGCACGATGTGCGGGCTCACGAGCGTTCATCTCCCTACCCGTGAACCACGCAATGAGCCGATCCCGATATCCGACCGCCAGCGCAAGAAGCCCAACCACGAGCAACGCAGTAACGATCCGAGAAGTGCGAGAGGTGGACCCGGCAGTGGCAGTCATCGCTTGCCCTCCTCGACTTCTAGGCCCGGAATCCTGCCCAGCGCGCGATCTAGCTCTGCATGTCGCCGATCGCATTCCGCCTGCGCGAGCTTGTGATCCAGCTCGACGCTCCGCAGATTCTTCTCCGCCTCTACGACGCTGATGAACGCAACCTGTGACGCGCCGAAGCCAGCCTGCGATGCATCTGCTTGCTCGCGCGCGATTGGCAGAAGCCGCGTGTCGAACAACCGTAAAACGTGCTCAGACTCTTGGACCTTGCGCAAAGCGACGTACACCTGCGTCTTCGCCATGTCGCTCATGCGTGCAATTTCGCTCTCGTACTGTGCGTGTGCCGCGCGCGCTTCATCGATCGCGCCTGCGCGGCGATCACTCGGAAGCGGAACGTTGATCCCGACGCCAACCACCCAGCGATGTTCGGGCATATCCCACATCGAGCTGTACGAGGTCGACAACGTAAACGTCGGGTAATACTCGCGCTCCGCAGCTTCCGCTCTCGCAGCCTGCGCACGCGCATGAAAACGCGCGGACGCGATCTCGGGACGTCGCGCGAGTACGTCTCGTTCGAGCTGCTTGGCGTCTTGAACATCGGGTGGAGCTCGCGTCGCAAGCTCGACGACCGGTGGTGGCAGCGGTGTAGCCGGATCGCGATGCAAGAGCTCGTTCATCTGAGCGCGCGCTATGTCGCGGTCTGCTTCGAGCACCGCAGCGTCACGTTCGAGATGTGTGAGCTGGACCTCGGCTTGCAACGCGTCGTGCGCGGACCCGCGCCCAGATTCGAGCTGGGCGATCGCGGCGGCTCGCATCGACTGCATGAGCTCGAGGTGCTGCGCGTTGATCTCGAGCGAACGGAACGCGACGAAATACTGGTCGTAGAGCAGCAGCGCCGTCATCGCGAGCTCGCGACGCACGGCTTCGAGGTCGCTCGCGGAAGCCGCGGCTTCAGCGCTCATCACGTCGCGCTCGAGCGCCCGCTTGCCGAACCAAGGCAGCTCTTGACGAATGCCCACTTCGTATCCGAAGCGTGCGTTCGATCCGATCGAGAGCGGCGCCATTGAAACGTCGATCATCGGGTCATCGAATGTTCCGGCTTGGCGCACGCGTGCCAGCGCAGCTCGCCAACCTTGGCGCGCGGATTCGATGCTCGGATTGATCACCAAAACAGCGCGGACGTACGCGTCGCGAGCGAGGATGTCGCCAGCGGCAAGCCTGGTGAGATCGGCCGGCTGCCCACGATCGGACTGGGTCTGTGCGCGGGCGCAAACGGCCATCAGAGCGAAGCTGATGCCGCATGCCGCAGCTAACAGGTTCGAAGACATGAAAAACCTCTGAGGAAAAGGTGCGACCGAACGCAGTGCGCACCCGCGCAGATGTCGCGGGCGGGTCGCAGCGGAAGGGAGCGCCGCAGCGCAGCTGAAGTCGTGGACTGATCCCGCGTGCGCTCGAGCACACGCAGGCACACGTCGCGCCGAAAATGGGCGAGACGGTCGCTAGGCTGGAAAGCGCAGAGCGCTCAGATCAACAGCGAACACTTCATCAAGAACCGCGGCGGCCCAGGTGGATGCGTGTCCACGGGTATCGGCTCGTGCCTCGGTTCCGACGGCGCGCGGACCAGCAATGAAAACGCCGGTGCGGCAAACAGTGCGGCCGTCGGGAAGTCATTCGAGCTGCCTCGGATTGCCGGGGCTGTCGCGTGCCCGCGGGTCTGCATGAGCTCGCAGCAGTCTTGCTGCTCCACCTGCGCTTGGCAGATGTCGGCGTGTTTCCCCGCACAGCACCGGGATTCGGAGACTCGACCCGTCATGTGGCACAGGTAGCTCGTGTTGACGAGAACCTGTGCAGGCAGCGCCAAAAAGGCCGCTGCAAACAGAGCGAGGAGCCGCGTCCGAATCAGGGTCATCGAGTCCGAATCTATACCACGTGCGGCCGCAGTCGACACGGCGAGCGTCCCAGGAAAGTGACTCGGGCGAACGCCCCGCCCCGCGGCACCCCCACGCGAGGTGACGCAAACCCTCAATCCGGACCCATCACCACCATCGGCTCACAACCGAACTCCACGGCGACTCGCGTACGGCGACTCGTCTTGAAGGCCGTACACGCGTCGCCGTACAGCTCGACTATCGTTCGTTCGGGATTTACCCAGTTCCAACCGTCGACTTTCGTTCCCTTGGCATCGAAACCGATCTGCTCGCCGTTCAAGAACAAGTTCGTTCGATTCTTGTCGATGTCCGGCTTTAGGCCCTCGAGCGGAAACGAACAACTCGCGAGTCGATCCGACAACGCCGCCAACGCACTGCTCAGCTCGTCTGAGCTTTTCGCATCGATGTACGGAACCTTGGCCCCAGCCAACGCAGTTCCACCGTTCATGACCAGCGCCGTCAGCTGCTCGGCCTGCTCGGGAGTTTCGCTGTCTGCAGAGCCGTAACGAATCGCGTACGTCTTCACTCCAGCGTCGAACAACTTCTTAGCCGCGGTGCCGAGACGGGTCACGATCTCTGGTTGCATCGCGCCCGAGCAGTTGTCTCCACCATCCGAGAGCAACACGACCGAACCGATCGCGTTCGGGTCCGCGAGCTTGCCCGGCGCAGCGGCTACGCTCTCGAGCACACCGACGACGGGGCTGAGGCCGAGCGGAAACTTCTCGAGCATTTGCTTCATGATTGAAATCTGCGCGCCGGGCGCGGGCGGGATCTCTGGCAGAGCTCCAACGTCACACGAGAATGTCTCGGCCATCTTGCTCGGGAAAAACTGGATTCCAAACGCAACGTCGTCGTTGACCGGAGCAGCCAGTGCAGCACTGACCGCATTCTGGACAGTTTCCCAGTAGGTGAGCGGCCGGCCAGGCGTACCAGGCGTCATGAGTACACAGTCGAGAGAACCGTCCGCACACTCGGTTCGCGACAATGAGCTATCGAGCAACAGCAACACAGTACGTGGCTTCGTTTGCACGCTGACAGCCGCAGTGCCGCAGACGTTCTGTTCGCATGACTTGTCCGCGACTAAACTCTGACCTGCCTGTAACGCTTGGCAGCCTTGGCCAAAGAACTCGACTTGGTTCGTACTCGCATTGACGAAGTCCCAACCATTCAGCTGGTGTCGGTCACGCGAAACGACCTTACTGTTGATGCTGAAGCTCAGCTCGAACGGATTGACTGCCGCACTCGAGTCCAGCGCCGCCGGAATCTCGAACCGACAGTTGTTTACGGTGCTGCCAACCTGAGAGACCAACTCAGCGAGCTTCGCCGGAGTATCGATCCGCGGCACCTCAGTGAGACCGCTGCCCCCAGCCTTGAGCAAGGCTCCGAGCGCCACGTAATCCGTAGACGGCGCCGCCACCGTTGCACCGATTCCAAAGAAGCCGCCGCTCGTTACAGCCGAACCGACCGGGCCGATCGCCGTTCCCATGGATGAACCGGGTGGGTCGACGCCGATCGGGATCGTACGGATGTTGAGCTTGCTCAGCTCGACGGCGAGCTTCTGATACGCGATCAGCTTGCTCGATGGGTCGGCAAACGCCGAGCCAAAACAGTTGTCGTTGCCGCCGGTGAAGACCAGCAAGTAGTTCGTGCGATTCGGATCGGCGAGCTTGCTTGCGTTCGTGAGGTAGTAGCTGAGAGGTTCTATGACGGGGGAGACCTGGTACAGATCCATGATCGTTCCACCGCGCGGCGCGGTACCGAGAGCTGCGATCAACGCATCGCTCGTGTGACTGCCGAGGTCGAGGAACGTGTTGTGAATCGCGGCACAGCCATTGTTGCTCGTGTTCATGTTCGTCTGACCGGACTCGAGATCGATCGCATCCGCCCAGAATGTCTGCACTCCGAACGAGGCGGACGGGTTGTTCTCCCGCAAGCTTCGAATCGCCGTCGTGACGTCGGCCCAGTGGGTAGCCATGCCGGCCGCGCCGTCGATCGCCAGCATGATGTTGACGCCTGCCGGTCGCAAATCGATCGGCACCGACCCGCAGTTGGTCGAGGTGGGAATGGTCGGCGCGGTTCCGGTGGTGGTCGGCGTGACGAGCGCGGGCGTCTGACAGAACGGATTGTCGGCTGCACACACCGGCATCTCTGGGATGACGCCCGCATCGATCGCGGGTGCGCCCGCGGCAGGGGCACCCAACGTCTCCCGCGGGGGAGTTGGTGCCGAACACGCAACCAGTGCCGCATGGGCGACTAGAATTGACAGGGTTAGGTAGTCGAGTTGCGAGACGCCCAGCCGGTGACGTTGCTGGGACCCACGCGCATAGTCGTATGAATTCATCGCGATCGACCCTTTGCCGGCGTCATATGACGCATCACGGCAAACGGCCATGTCCGCAGCCGTCGAGATTTAGGAAGGTGGCGCGCGAATTTATGCGCTCAGCGTGACTCAAATCCCCGGTCCAACATGAGGGACAAGCAGCCGTTCGCTGAGGCCGAGCACGGCAGCGAGATGGTTGTCAGCCGCGGGTCAAGAAGCGTCGGGAGCAGCACGAAGACCGTGTTGCTCCGCGATCAGCCGCAGCGTGAGAATCGGCGCTAACCCTCGCTGCAATGACATCAGCTCCGGCCAGAGACTTGGCAACTCACCCGCGAGGTCGAGGTGACGCAATGCGTCGAGCATCAACGGTGCACTGAAGAAACCAACCGCGGGGTTGAGCCAGCTCAGCGCAGTGATCACGCCCTGCTTCACCGGGTTGTTCGTAGAGGGCACCACGATCGCAAGCTTGATCGTGCGGCCGCCCCAGACTTCGCTGAGTTGACCGCGCTGCCTCGCATCGGGCGCGCCTCCGTCAGAGATCACGAGCATGCGGAGATGCTCTGGATGAAAGTTCGCGTCGGCTCCGAGTCGAAAGAGCTGCGCGATCATCGCGTCCCACTCGTTCTGCGGCACCAGCTCCGCCGTGTGCAGGCACAGCGACACGGTCAGCCCAGCACGCTCCACCAACGCAAACGCGAGCTCCATCCTGTTCGGATCTTATCGCCCGACAGCTCGCATCGCATCTCCCACTCGCAATCTGCCTTCAGGCTCGCTGCGTTCGGCGAGCACGCGCACAACAATACGGTGGGTGCGAGTCACACGGTTGCGCCGGACCACATACCACGCTCGTTGGCGGAGAGTTCCCTCGCAAGGTGAGCGCCGGCGACGCTCTCGGTGCGCTGCCCTACTCGACTATCTCGAG
>DASRXR010000356.1:0-3931 GCA_035687405.1 Polyangiales bacterium | reverse complement strand
ACTCGAGCACACCTGCTGCTCCCAAACACATTCGCGAACCAGCTTTGAGTCCGAGCGCTTCGTCGCCTGTTAGCTCCACCCAACGAGAAAGTGTTTCGTATGCGCGTTCGATCGGAACTCGATCCGTCGACGGCATTGCTTTCATCTTCTCGAGCTTGCTCTCGAAGCTTGGGTAGTTAGCTAACTGCAACAGAAATGGTCGAACAAACCGGCCCGAACACGACATCTGCTTCATGACGCGGCGTTCCTCCCAATCGACGCCACGTCATAGCATGAGCTCGCACCTGCACTGCACCTGAACATGACACAAGTGCGTACAGTTTCGCGAGCCCGACAACTACCATGTCAATTACATATAGAACAAGTGTTGTAGTAGGCGTGTCATGAACATTAGTCGAACCTTACACGCGACGATTTTCAGTCACGAACGAGAAAGATTTCACCGTCCGAGAAAGAATTCGAAAGGTTCGGCTACGAATCGAGTACCTGCTCGCGAGTTTGCACGCTGGTTTCACCGACCGTGCGCGCAGATGGCTCGAAGAACGGGTCGATCACTGCCGTAGTGCCCCGGTCGCGCGATTATGGGTCGCGGTCGCTGTCGATAAATTCATTGCCGAGAGCGTCAGCGAATATACCCGCGTCGCCATCATCCCCACACTCGGGATTCGGTTGGCCGGGCGTCCCGAAATCGGCGGAGTACGCGTCGACCGCAAGGCACCACGTTTCGGCGAGATCGTTTCGCTCCGCATCGAGGCTTCGCGCATCGAGCGACATCGCAATCCCGGCGGTGACGGGAAATCCGTTTGTTTTGTCGTATTCGACGCGATCGATCGCAATTGCACCGCAGACGAGCTCGAGCACATCCGCACCGTTCTTGAGCGAGAACGAGGCCACGATGTCCGGCGCGAAGCCGGGTTGATCAGTGCGCGCGACCGTCACACTCGCGTGCGGTGGGACTACGACCGGAGCCGAGATCGGATGCCGCTGCTCGCTGCCATCCGCAAACTCGCATCCGGTGAGGTCCAGCGGCTCGGCGGTTGGATTGAACAGCTCGAACCACTCGCCATCCGCATCCGTGACGCTCTTCGGATCGACCATGAGCTCGCTGATGACGAGCACACCGGCACGCGACGGCATCAGCCCTAGCCCCGCGCCGCCATCAGCTGCACCCAGGCCGGGACGCGTCGCCATCGACGCACCTGCCCTGCCGCCGTCGGCTGCAACTCTGCCTGCACCCGCCCCGCCGAGCGCGGAGGCAACGGGAGCCCGCCGACCACCCTGCCCGACCGACTCCGACGGAAGCACCCGAGTGACGGGGACACCCGAATCCCGGGGCGCAAGCGAGGTAGAAGCCGACGGTCTGTCGGGTCCACGCCCAAACTCGCCCGGATAAAGGCGCCCGCCATCCGAAACATCGCGATCCCGCCCTGCCGGAGCCGCGGTTTCGACGCAGCCCCCGCCCACGAGGCCCACGAGGCCCAAAAGGCCCAAAAGGCCCACGACGTACGCAGCTACCCAAGCGCGACCCGCGCCCCACACCCAATCCATCGCACGCATGCCGATACCCCCTGAAAACGCTCCCCCGAGCGTTTCAAGGTCATCGGCACACGCTTCCGCGAGTTGCTACGCGATCGCGATCGCGCGATTACGAGAACAGGTCGTCGAGATCCTGTTTGGTCAGGCCCTTCAACGGCGCATCGGTGTTGAGCACGCTGGTCATCAACTCACGCTTCTTGCCCGACAGCTGCAAGATCTTCTCTTCGACCGAGTCCTTCGCGATCAACCGGTAGACCGAGACGGTCTTCTTCTGGCCGATGCGATGCGCGCGGTCGGTCGCTTGATCTTCGACCGCCGGATTCCACCACGGGTCGAAGTGAATGACGGTATCCGCACCGGTGAGGTTTAGACCCGTACCACCCGCCTTGAGCGAGATCAGGAACGCGCTCACGGACTCGTCCGTGTTGAAGTGCTCCACGCGAGCCATGCGGTCCTTCGTGTCGCCCGTCAGCCACTCGTGCGTGATTCCGTCGCTGTCGAGCAGGTCCCGGATCAGCTTCAGCATTTCGACGAACTGACTGAAGATCAGCACGCGGTGCCCACCGGCGACCGCCTCCTGCATGATCTCGCGCAGCGCGCTCAACTTGCCGCTCAACTCTTCGTTCCACGGGCCGTCGAGCTTCATCAGCCGCGGATCGCAGGCGACCTGACGCAAACGCGTGAGCGCAGCGAGGATCTGAATCTGCGACTTCCCGAGCCCCGACTTCTCGACCTCGGACAGCACGCTCTCGCGCACCTGCCGCAGGATCTGCTTGTAGAGCTTGCTCTGCTCGTCCGCGAACGGAACGATGATGTCCTGCTCGATCTTCGGCGGAAGATCCTTCGCGACCTCCACCTTGGTGCGGCGGAGGACGAAGCGGTGAATCGCCGCGCGCAGACGCTGTGCTGCATCTTTGTCGCCGCGATCGATCGGCCGCGCGAACTTCTCTTCGAACCGGGCCAAGTCACCGAGCAGCCCCGGCGCGACGAAGTCGAAGATCGACCAAATCTCGCTCAAGCGATTCTCGATCGGCGTGCCGGTCAGCGCCAAGCGCCGATCGCTCTTCAGCTTCTTCACCGCCCGCGCAGTCGCGCTCAGCGGATTCTTGATGTGTTGCGCCTCATCCAGGATCACGTACGAAAACGGTACGTTGGCGAGGAAGTCTTCGTCGCGGCGCATCAACGCGTAGCTCGTGATGATGACGTCGTAGTCGACGACTTGTTCGCTCATCGCGTGGCGATCGGGCCCGTGCCACACCATCGCCTTCAGCGACGGCGCGAATTTTTCGATCTCCATCAGCCAGTTCGGCACGACCGAAGTCGGCGCGATCACGAGGTGCAGAGGTTTCTGCTCCTTGTTCTTGCTCTTCAACCAGAGCAGGAGCGCGATCGTCTGCACGGTCTTACCGAGACCCATGTCATCCGCGAGGATGCCGCCGGCCGCGAGTTCGTGGAGAAATACGAGCCAAGAGAAGCCTTCGCGCTGATACGGGCGGAGGTTCGCTTTGAGCGTGCGCGGTTTCGCGATCGCTTCGATCTGCGTGACGTCGACGAGCTTCTTGAACAGCGCCTTCGTCGTCGGTGTGATGGTCGCCTTACCGACGAGCTCGAGCAGGTCTTGCACGCGGCCGGCTTGCGAGAGCGCGAGCTTGTCGCGACTGCCGCTCGTAGCGACGATCTCCGCCATGCGATCGAGGATCTCGCGAACCTCTTCGACTTTGACTGGCGCGTACGTGCCATCCGCGAGCCGCACCAAGCGCCGGCCCGAGGCCAGACACTGCCGCAGCTCTTCTTCGTCGACCGCGATGCCGTCGACCTGGAACGTGAGATCCAGGCTCAACCAATCGATGCCGCTCGACACGCGCGCTTGAGGCGCAACGGCCGAATCGTGAATCGTGACGTCGACGAGATCGTTCGGAATGAAGCGATCCCAGGTTTCTGGGAGCGCACCGATGCCTTCGGTCCAAAACCGAATCGCGTCGTCGCCACGTGCGATCAAAGACTCCGCGGTCTCATCCGAGCTGAAGCCGCCGAGATTCAGCACGTCTTGCACCGCTGCCATCTCGGCGCCGACGTCACGGCGCACCACGCGAGCGCGCGCAGTGCCGCGCTCGGGAGCGAGAAACGCGAGCGGCGAAGGGAACCCCACCACCGGCACGTCGTACTCGCAGCCTTGATAGTCGACGCGCAGCTTCACCCGGGCTTCGACGAGATCGCCGACCGCGCGAATCTGGAAGTGCGGCGGCGCGTCGATCACGTCCGCGACCAAGCTCAAATCGGGCAACTCGGTCCCGAGCGATGCAGCTACCCGCGGCACGTACTCCGTGAGCAGCTTCGGCAGATCTTGAATTGGATGCACGAGCGCGGGCGAGCGATACAACCGCTGCAACCACGC
>DASRXR010000355.1:0-52914 GCA_035687405.1 Polyangiales bacterium | reverse complement strand
CGACGCGCGTGCCGAGCTGCTCCTGCCCGATCGGCCGAACCGACACGTTCGCATCGCAACGGAACGAGCCCTCTTCCAAGTTCCCGTCGTTCACGCCCAAAAACATCAGCGTCTCGTGCAAACGCTTCAGGTACTCCTCTGCCTCGGCAGAGCTCCGCAAGTCGGGCCCGCTCACGATCTCCATCAGTGGAGTGCCCGCGCGGTTGTAGTCGACGAGCGTGACCGTTCCCGAACCCATCCCGTGGAGGTTCTTCGCCGCGTCTTCCTCGAGGTGGATGCGCTGAATCGGGATCTCGTGCGCCTTGCCATCGAGCTCGAAGCGCAACTTGCCGTGTTCGCACAGCGGCAACTCGTACTGCGAGATCTGATAGTTCTTCGCGAGGTCTGGATAGAAGTAGTTCTTGCGCGCGAACACGCTGTGGCTGCGGATCTGGCAGCCGAGCGCCACGCCGGCACGCAACGCGAGCTCGACCGCGCGAGCGTTCGGCATCGGCAGTGAGCCGGGCAAACCCACACACACCGGGCACACCTGCGTGTTCGGTGAAGCTCCGAACTTGACCGAACACCCGCAGAACAGCTTCGAACGCGTGAGGAGCTGCGCGTGCACTTCGAGGCCGATGACGGTTTCGTATCCGCTGCCCATGATCAAAATCCCGGAGGCCGTTCGGCCCATCCGCTCGCCCGCTCGAACGCAGCCGCGATCCGCACCAGCCGCGCTTCCTCGAACCCAGGCGCCGCGAGCTGCAACCCGATCGGCAATCGCTCGGGAGTCAAGCCACACGGCACGCTCACGGCCGGAATGCCGGCGAGACTCGGAGGAAGTGTGAACACGTCTTGCAGGTACATCTGCAGCGGGTCGTCGATCTTTTCGCCGAGCTTGAACGCGCCGGTCGGCGCGGTCGGCGTCATCACGACGTCGCAACGCTCGAACGCCTGCGCGTAGTCGCGCCGGATCAGCGTCTGCACCTTCTGTGCCTTCAGGTAGAACGCGTCGTAGTAGCCGGCAGACAGCACGTACGTCCCGAGCATGATCCGGCGCTTTACCTCGAGCCCGAAGCCTGCATCGCGCGTCTTACCGTAGGTGTCGCGCAGGTCATCCCCGTTCACGCGCAGGCCGTACCGCATGCCGTCGAAGCGCGCGAGGTTCGACGACGCTTCAGCCGTCGCGACGATGTAGTAGACCGACAGCGCGTACTTCTGGTGCGGCATGTCGACTTCGACGATTTCGCAGCCGAGAGCGGCGAGCTGCTCGCGTGCACGCGCCATGGCTTGCTGCACCGCGGGCGCGCAGCCTTCGTCGGTGATGCCGCGCACGACCCCGACGCGCATACCTTTGACATCGCGCTCACACTCGGCTTCGTAGTTCGGCACAGGCCGATCCGCGCTCGTGGGATCGCGCGAATCGCGACCCGCGATCACGCCGAGCACCCGCGCCGCGTCGCGCACGTTGCGCGCGATCGGACCCACCTGATCGAGCGACGATGCGAACGCGATCAACCCATAACGCGAGACGCGCCCGTAGCTCGGCTTGATCGCGGTGACGCCGCAAAAGCTCGCCGGCTGCCGGACGGAACCACCCGTGTCGCTACCGAGCGCCGCTGCGCTGAGCCCGAGCGCAACTGCCGCCGCGGATCCACCAGAGCTGCCTCCGGGCGCGCGAGACGTGTCCCACGGGTTCCTGACCGCGCCGAACGCGGAGTTCTCCGTCGACGATCCCATCGCGAACTCGTCGAGGTTGAGCTTGCCCAGCACGACCGCGCCCGCCGCTCGCAGCTGCTCCACTACGTGCGCGTCGTAGGGCGGCGCGTAGCCTTGCAGAATCTTCGATGCGCAAGTCGTCGGGACACCGCGCGTACACAAGTTGTCTTTGAGGCCAAACGGAACGCCCGCGAGCGGCAGCCCCGTGCGATTGGGCAACGCATCGACGCGTGCGGCTTGCGCGAGCGCACCTTCGTGATCGACGTGCAGAAACGCGTTCAGCGAGGCGTTTTTCGCATCCGCGCGCGCGAGCGCAGCGCGCGTAATCTCGACCGCCGAAACTTTCCCATCGCGGACCGCTTGCGCGATCTCGGTCACCGAAGCCGTGACGAGCTCGTGCACTTCAGTCTCCTTCCAACACTTTTGGAACCGCGAACCCTCCCTGGTCCGATGCGGGTGCGGACGCAAGGAGCTCGTCTCGGTCGAGCCCAGGAACAACTACATCCGGGCGCAACGGCGCGTTTACGCCGAGCGCTTGGAACGCGGGAGGCACGTCGCTGACGTCCAGACTGTCCAGCTCGGCCATGAAACCGAGGATGGAATCGAGCTCTCGCTGCATTCGGGCGACCTCTTCCGCGGTCAGCGAAATACAGGCGAGCTTTGCGACGTGTCGGACAGCGTCGGCAGTGATCCGGGGCGCACTCATGAGGGCGCGCAAAGTACCAGACAGGTCGGCTGTTTGGCCATGCGCGGAGCACTCTAAACGCTCCACAAGTCGGGACGCGCGCTGCTCGACAGTGCCCAAATCGCGGTGCCAAGGCTTATTGCGGCTATCTTCCCGCTCGGTTATCACGGTCTCGACTCGACCTCGCGCGGGGGCGCCAATGGTGGGAAGCGCAGGTGCACTGGACTCGGAGGGCGCGGCGCGGGTACGCGCTCGCGTACGCTTGGGTATGTGCGCCGTCGCTGGTCCACCAGCGACGACCCAGTCGCCTTCGGCCGTTGACGCGAGGGCGGCGCCGAGCTATTTTCTAGCGTGGCTGAATCATTTCGACGGAGTTGGATCTTGCTAGAATGGCTATGCGGAAGCCTCGGTCTGCCATTGATCGAGGAGCAGCCGGAGGGAGGCCTAAGCCTCAACGGCGCGGCACGTGAGATGTTGGGCACGGGCGACTTCCCGACCATCCTTGCAGCACTCGGTCCACTCGTCGGTGAGACGGTCGACATGTCTGCACTCGAAGCCAGTCTCGCGCAGGCGCGTAGAGGCGAATCGAGTGAGCTCGCGTTAGTCGATGGACTGCGCGCGCTCGTATCGCCGGCACCGCGCTCGCCCGAGTTTGCGTGCGTCGTGTTTGCGCCGCAAGGCGCGCTCGACGCAGTTGCGCTGCAACGTCGTGCGCTCGCGAGTGATCGTTCCGCGCGCGTGTCGCACGAACTCGCGAACGCGCTCGGTGCGATCGCGGGTTGGGCTCGGCTCGCGCGCGAAGGTGTGCGCGTCGACGAAGCGCTGGAGTTGATCGAGCGCAGCGCCGACAACGCCTGGTCCGCTGCGCGCACGGTGCTCGGCGAAGTAAGCGGCCAAACCACGATGAGCTCGCGGCCGCAAGTGATGAATCTCTCGGAGTTCATCGATGAAACAGCACGGCTGATCATCCCGAAGGCGCTCAAGAAGAACATCACGGTCCACACGCAGATCACGCCCGGTCTCTACGTGGCCGGTGATCGCAGTAGCGCATGGGCGCTGGTGTGGAACTTGGCGACGAACGCGATCGAAGCGTTGCCCTCCGGCGGAGAGCTCCGGCTCGAGCTCGCATCGCGCGGCGACCACGTGAGTTTCAGCGTGAACGACAACGGTCCGGGCATGACGACCGAAGTTCGCGCACGCGTGTTCGAGCCGTATTTTACGACCAAAACATCCGGCACGGGCCTCGGCCTGGCGCTCGTGAAGCAAGCGGTGCTGGCTCTGGGTGGCCAGATCGAGCTCGAGAGTCAGGTCGGCGAAGGCACGAGCTTCTTGGTGGAGCTGCCACGCAGCAACGGTGCCCTCTCCGAGCCGCCGCCGAAGCGACCGTCGGTGTCGCTACGCACGACGGGCGTCTTCATGTCGGAGTCGCTCGAAGGTCGCTTCCTGATCATCGACGACGACGCAGCGCTGCGCGAGATGATCGCGACCGCGCTCGAGATGCGGGGAGCCGAAGTGTGCCCCGCCGCGAGCCTCAACGAAGCATTGAAGCTCGAAGGGCCGTTTCGCCTGGCCGTGATCGATTTTCTGCTCGGCGATCAGCGCGGTGACGTGGCGATCGCGCGGCTGCGCGAAGAAGGCATGATCGACCGCGCGCTGCTCGTCACGGGCACCGACGTCCCGCGGAAGCTGGTCGCCGGCGGTGAGCCGGACGCCGTGCTCCGCAAACCGTTCGAGCTAGACGAGCTCTTCGAGCGCGTCTCCGAGTTGCTCGAGCGCGACGCGGGTCGCCGAAGCGCCGCGGGCTGAACGCGGCCTCATGCTGAACGTGGCCACAGGCTGCGAGGGGCGGCGACTGCGCACGCCGCTGCCCAATTTCTTCATAGTTTCGCCATATTAGTGACACATCCTCGAGCGCCCCGAGGCTGAATGCCATTTCCACCTGGCTGCCGTGTTGCAGCCCACCCGGATTCGAATCAGAATTCCGGGTGGCCGGCCGGAAGTTCACAGAACCGACTCGAAGCTCTCGGCCGGGCGGGAGGTCTCGGGCATGACACGCTGGGAGCACATCTGGGCAGTCGAGGTTTTGGCTGCGTTTGCGCCGGCAGCTGAGCCCCGAAACGGCTCGAGTCAGCCGTCCAAGAACTCTCAGCTCGCACCCCGCGAAGGCGAGGTCGACTACCTCCGTACGTTCCGGCGCATGCACGCGGGCTCGACTCCGCTCGCGGGGCTGGGCCTCCGGTTCGCGTTGTGGATGGTCGCACTCGCACCGCTGTGGCTCCTCGGCCGTTTCGCGACGTTCTCGAAGCTTGCACGCGCCGAGCGGACCGAGCTGCTGTCTCGGCTGTTGCGTCACACCAACCTCGTCGTGCGCGAGCTCGCGCTGCTCTTGAAGCTGACGGCGGCGTTCGCACTCCTCGGCACGCCTTCGGTGCGAGAGCGTTCCGGTTACGACAAACCGCAAGCGGCCGCGAATGTCGTGCGCGAAGCGCGTCGCGCGTTGCCGGTGTTCGTGGCGCCGGCCAAACGCGTCGACGTCGTCGCGCCGCCGCCAGCCTTCGCGATCAACACTGCGCATGACCACGCGCCTACCGCGCGCGATCGGGTCGCTTCGTGAGCCGCACGGTCGAAGATAGCGCCGACATCGTCATCGTCGGCACCGGCGCAGGCGGAGCCACAGCCGCTCGAGTACTCTCCGAAGCGGGGCTATCGGTGATCCTGGTCGAAGAAGGTCCAGCGCTTGCACCGCAGGAACGTTCGCCCGGCTTGCTCGATGCGATGCTCGAGTCGATGCGTGACCTCGCGACCGTATCGACGCGCAGCGCTTCACCGATGCCGCTCTTGCTCGGGCGTTGCGTCGGCGGCAGCACCGCGGTGAACTCCGGCATCATCTGGCGCTTGCCCGAGGACACGCGGCGGGACTTCAGCGAGCGTTTCGGCTTGGCGAGCTTGGTCGACGAAGCCGCGCTCGATCGCATCTTCACCCAGATCGAGCGCGAGCTGGACATCGCCGAGGTTCCGAGCGAGACGCGCGGCGGCAACGCGAACGCGCTCGAGCTCGCGAGCCAACGTTTGGGCCTACCCGGTCGCGTGATCCGGCGGAACGCGCGCCACTGCGTCGGCCGTGCGCGCTGTTTGCAAGGCTGCCCAGAAGGCGCGCGTCAGAGCATGGACATCTCGTACGTGCCGCGCGCGCTCGAACGCGGGGCTCGGCTCTATCCGCTCGCGCGCGCGAGCGAAGTCATCATCGAGCGCGGTCGCGCGGTCGGAGTGCGCGGTCAGTTGTTGACGAGTGAAGGCAAGCGCGACGGTCGCTTCGAGCTGCGCGCACGCCGCGCGGTGATCGTCGCTGCTGGCGCGATCTACACGCCGGTCTTGTTGCGGAACAGCGGCTTGCGAGGCGTAGTCGGCGACAACTTCTCGGCGCATCCCGGAGCGGCGGTCGTCGGGCGTTTCGATCGACCGGTCGGAATGGGCTTTGGCGCGACCCAAGCCTACGAAGTTCCGTTTCGCGAACAAGGCTTCAAAGTGGAGTCACTCGCGATGCCACCCGAGTTGCTCGCCGCGCGCTTGCCCGGTGCGGGCCGCGATTGGCAGGAGCAGCTCAGCCAGCTCGATCACTTCGCGCAGTTCGCCGCGATACAGCGCGTAGCAGCGCGCGGGCGCGTTCGCCCCGGCATCTTCAAGATGGTCGACATCCGCTACGAGCTGCAGCCCGAAGACGTGCAGCGGCTGCGAGACTCGGTCTCCCTGATGGTGCGGATGATGTTCGCGGCAGGTGCGGTCGAGGTGTATCCCGGGGTCGCGTCGGTTGCGGAACGCATGACACATCCCGACCAAGCCGATGCGATCCTCGCGCAGAGCGTGCAACGCAAAGACTTCCACCTCGTCGCTTCGCACCACTTCGGCACTGCAGCTGCCGGCGGCGACCCGTCCCGCAGCGTCGTAACGCCCGAGCTGGAGAGCCACGAAGTGCAGCAGCTCTACGTGATGGACGCGAGCGTATTGCCGACGAATCTCGGCGTGAACCCGCAGCACTCGATCATGGCGCTGGTCTTCCACGCCGCAGAAAAGCTCGCCAATCGCGAGTCAGTGCGGCGCGCCGCGGCCTAAGACCTCGTCTGGCGACTTTACGTCGGACAATCCATCTTTGGGTTCCTTGCGCTTCACAGGTAGCTGCGGCGCCGAGATACCGATCAGCTTCACCGCCATCCGGTAAGGCCGGAGCTCCTGAGTCGTGAGACTGTCGTCCGGCAACCCGTCGTCCGTGAACAAACGCTCGTACGCCTGGCTCGGAGTCTTGAGCTCTTTCGTGTGCGTCGCTTCCGGCAAGAGATAGCGCCACGCGCCTTTGTGCTCGAACGCGACGCCGTGAACTGGCAACACGACTCGGTTCACGAAAGCCTCGTCCGTCGAGCCGATTTCGCCGTCGTCCTGCAAGAGGGAAACCTCGACTTGCAGCTTCGGCAGGATCTTATCGAGCGGTCCGCCCATCGCTTGAGATCGCTCGGTCCAACGTTGCCGCGCGACGTCCGCCGCTGTCAGCAGCGCGCGCGCAAATGAAGAGCCGCGGGCGGAACGCCAGAGGCGCGGCCGCCCATCGCTGCGGAGCAGCACCATCACTTCGGCCGGCTCCATCCGCCGCACGATTTCGGGGAACGAACGGATGCGCGGTGGACTCGCACCGGCGACCAAGCGCCGCGCGACCTCGGCCAGACCCGCGCGCAAACTCGGGCTCCAATCGCGTACCGGATCGAGCACGTAAAACGCCGCGCGCGGCGAAAGGAAAGCACCTTGCAACGCCGACAACGCGGCGTAGCCCACGAGCTGTTTCGCCAAGCGATAACTGTTTGCGAACGCGCCCGGCCGAACGTCTACCAGCACGCCGGATACTTTCGCGGCTTGCATCGCGGATGCGAGGGCGCGGTCGTCGGTTCCCGAGAGCGCGCGTTCGATCTCGGGCCACTTCGAAGCCGGTGAGAGCTCGGCCCCCTGCGGCTGCGTGGACACGAGATCCTGCCCGCCCAAGACGGCGACACGGCCGCGCCCGACGAGCGCGTTTTCGAGCTTCGCGGTCTCGCTCGCGCCGCACGCGCAGTTGAGCAATATCGAGAGGCCGGCCAGCGCGGCCCAGACATGCCGAGTTGCAAACACTGCGCGTTCAGTAGCGCAGCCCGAGTGCGAAGTGGAGCGTGAGTGAGCTGGCGAGCGGATCATCGATTCCGTCGTCGGTCGTATCCGCGCTGCGCTCGGGCACGACCAGGTCGAAGCCGAACGTGACCGCTCCGGCAAATGGCCCGTACCGCTCCTCGAGCCCGAAGAACAAACGAATTCGTGTTTGGTGCACGTTCGCAAACCGCACAGTGTTGTCGAGATCTCGCGAGTTGCCAGTGCTGCTGCACGAACGCCCCGGCTCGATCGCTCGCGTCCCGCCCGCGGTCAATTGCGGGGCGCAATCATCGAAGGCCGAGACGTCGGGTGTGAGATCGATCGGCTGCGTCTTTGCGTTTGCGAACAGCGCTTGCATCGCGATCAGCGGCGTGAGCTGGTGCCGCCCCGCGACGAGGTAAGGCTTCGACAGGGTCACGTCGAACGCGATCGTCTGCAACGACATCTCGCGCGAACCCACCATTCCCTGGTAGGCGCCGCGGACCGCGACGTCGGGCAGTGCTCCGAGGCCCGAGCGAAAGCCTTCGAACAGCGCGACTCGAAGCTCGCCGGAAAAAGTCCACAGCGAGGTATCGAGCCCGTGCCCGAGCGAGCCGCCGACCTCGAGCCCGAACGGCAATCCTTTGTGGACCTCGATGCGATTCCACACGAGTGAGCCGGCCGGCGAAGGATTGAAGCTCTCGCTTGCAGCGTTCGACCCCGCGCTGCCTAGCACCCAGTGCCGGCCCGAGATCGGCGTGACCGAGCTGGTGAGTCGTAGCGAAAACCCGCGAACCCCGAGTGAAGCGGCGCCGCTGCCAACGGCAGGCGCAACGCCGACTGCGAGGTCCGAGACGAGCCGCTCGAACGCTTCGTTGTTCGCGCAGAATCCGCCGGAGCTCGGGCAACCGCCCTTCCCTGGTGGAAGCCGAAAGCGCGAGAGCTCAGGATCCATGCTCTCGGCGCGCGAGTGCTCGGGCCCCGCGAACGCATGGCAGAGCAAACACGCCAGCACGGCCATCCCGAACCGAGCTCTCGACATCGAAACCTGACGCACGCTCGCGCCACGCTACCATCAAATCGATGGCTCCACTCACGCCCAAACTCCGCTGCCCGCCTGTGCAGCCAGCCTTTCGAGTCGTGCTCGTCGAACCCGAGATCCCACCGAACACGGGCTCTGTCGCTCGCAGCTGCGCCGCGACCGGAAGCCCGCTGCACTTGATCGAACCGCTCGGGTTCCGGATCGACGATCGATCGCTCAAGCGTGCGGGCATCGACTACTGGCACCTGGTCGATCTCTCGGTGCACGCGAGCTTCGCCGCATTTCAAGCCGCGCACCCCGAGGTACGGCTGCACCTGTTCAGCTCGGACGCGGAGCGCTCGTATCACGCGGCCGATCTGCAGCCTGGCGATGCACTCGTATTCGGCAAAGAGTCGGTGGGATTACCGCGCGAGCTCTTGCGCGCGCACCCCGACCGGGTGTGGGGGATCCCCACCAGCGGCGCGATTCGAAGCCTCAACCTCTCGAACGCGGTCTCGATCGTCTTGTTCGACGCGTTACGCCGAACAGGGGTCTTCGATCGGACATTCGTCCAGCAAACCTGAGTGATATCGCGCCGCCGGGTTCCCGGTTGAGACTCAACAGGCCACGCGCGAGCGCAGCGAATCTCGCGCAGTGGTCGCGCCCCGACAGCTTTGCCGGCGGCGCGGGACAACGGCAACGTTCCCCCGGTTACAACACTACTCACCTCTGGCATACTCCGCTCCGTGTCGTCGTCCGTAGCGCGTGTCCTTACGTTCGCCGCTGTGTGCCTCACCGGTGCCTCAAACATCGCGCACGCTCAGCTGATCGAATCACCGCTCGATTCCGAGGAAGCCAAGGAAGAAGGCTTACCGTTCCGGGGCTCGAGCTTCGCGTTTTATCAGACCCTGACCGGGAACAGTTTCACGCGCGGAAACCAGCTCTCGTACAACCCGACGTACGCGTGGGGGTTCGATCTCTCGCTGCTCTGGCACTTCAATCGCCGGTTCCAAATCATTTTGGACCAAGGCTTGAACATCGAGATCACCAACTCCGACACCACCTTGAATCGCCGCGAGCCGCGACTCACCGATACGACGGCGACTTTCGGCGCACTGTTGCTGAAGCAAACGTTCAGTCCCAAAGCCCAGTTCATCTTGAACGGGTCGGTCGGTTTGAACGCGCCGACGTCGCTCGCGAGCCAAGCCGCGACGATGATCTTGGGTACACGCGTCGGCCTCTCGAGCACTTTGTCGCTGCCGAAGGTGCTGCAGGGCTTGGGTCTCAACTTGTCCCTCGGTTACCTGCACCGATTCCTCGAGCAGAACGTGGTTGCGGTCGATGTCGGTTACCCCTGCAACGCGGGCACGACTTCTCGCGAGCTGTGCAGCGCGCTCGGTGGTTCGACCAACGCGCGCTTCGCGTTCACGGGCAGCGTCAGCGGTGAGCTCGCGATCACTGAAAAGTGGGGCTTGTCGGCGAGCTATACGCACAGCTGGCGGCGCGGCGCGAACCTCGCGGACTTCTCGTACGTGGCCTCGGACGGCGCAGTCCAGTCGCTCGACGATGGAACACTTCGCCACTGGCGCAACATCAATACGATCGACATCACCGTCACGTACTTCGCGACCGGCTGGCTCGGCCTCGGCGCGAGCGCGACGAGCATCTTTGCAGAGCGCGGCCCCGACAGCGCGGTTCGCCCGCCGTTCCGACCGATGGACACGTATTACGGGCTGAACGTGAACTTGCGGCTCGACGAGCTGTACCTGACAGCGAACCCGCCGCCGCCCAAAGACGACGAGTAGGCTCGCTCAGCGAACGACGGTGGCGGTGTTGTTCTGAAGCGCGATCGCGAGCGCCGCGGCGCTGAACGAAAGCGAGAACAGCGGACCGAGCGCAGTCATGACTTCGCCGAAGTCTTCGATCCAGTGGTCGGTCACGAAGACGACGTCGCCCGGATACAGCTCGACGTCGTGACTCTCGCCATCGATCACGTCGCGAATACTCGTCGTGTACACGCGCGTCGCGTCGATCGGCCCGCGCACGATGCGGATGTCGTTTTTGTCGCCGCCGACGTGGATGCCGCCTGACATCGCGAGGATTTCGGTCAAGCGCACGCCCGGCGACCACTGCACGACCGTGCCGTTCGTCTGACCCATCACGCTGATCGTCAGGCCGCGCTCGGACGGGACGTAGACCTGATCGCCGGCGTGCATATAGATGTTGTGCGTCACGTCGCCGGCCATCGCCTTTTCGAAGTCGACCGGCATCTCGGAACCTTCACGCACCAAGCGCGCGGTGCGCAGGTCGGAACCGCTCACCATCTGCCCGTTCACGAGGTTCACGATCGTGCCGCCGGCGGAGAGGATCACGTCGGAGAGCCGGGCGGCGGGAGTCAGTGGAATCACACCCGGCGTGCGAACTGCGCCTGCGACCGACACCTTGTGCCCGTCCAACGTCGCGATCGTGAGTGTCACGTGGATCAGCGAGTCGTAGCGCTGCATCGCCGCTTTCAGCTTCGCTTCCGCCGCCACCAGCCCGAGGCCGCGAACGTCTACATCCCCCGCGAGCGGCAAGTGCAGTGTGCCACCCGGCTCGATGAGAATGTTTGGAAGAGCCTGCGTCGTCGACGAGCTGAGCTCGATGTTCACGCGGTCGCCAGGCAGAAGCACGAGCGCCGGAGCGCGATCGTCTCCGACACCAGGGCGCCGCGCGAGGATCGGAGCGGCGAACTGTTTGTCATCGAGCGGATGACGCGGTGCCATCGGTAGGCCGGCGCAGGCCGAGGACGACAGCGCGAGCGCGCACAGCGCGGCGATTTTCGGAAAGTGCATAAGCGGTCCGCATCATCTCATGGCAAACGCACTCGGAAAAGTGCGACATGCGCGATGATTCGCGACAGCTTCGAGTCAGGCGCGAAGCGCGGGCAGTTGGGGAGTGCGGGCGTTCAAGCCGGTTTCGCTTCCCAGAAGCGTTCGACTTCACCGACGCGATCAGGCAGGCGCACGAAGTCGGGATTGAGCCCGACGAGCAACAGGCCGATACCGTTGCTGCGCCCGAGCCGCGAGCGAAGCTGTGCGACCTCGGTCACCGAGAGCGTCCCGGCCGCGATCACGACCAACACGCGATCGGCGAGACGCGCTGCACGCCGGAGTGACGGACCTTCGGGCGGCCCATCCCAGGCTTGCGCGATCGTGAGCGCCTCGTTGCCTCGCCGCGCGAGGGCTGCACCAGTGTTGGGCGGCGGCGCGTTGGACGGCCCGAGTTCGGGCGCGACGTGAACGTTCGCCGCTCCACGCGGCATCGGTTCGGCTACGACGGGCTGGGACGCACCGACGACACCGCGCTGCGACCAGCCGGTGAGATGACTCAGCCAGTAGGCGATCTCGCGTGCGAGCGGAACCTCGTTGACGCGCGCGCCCACCACGAGCGTGGTGCCCCGGACGGCGGGCGCAGCATCGCTCAGCTCGTCGACGAGCACCCCCAAAGTCGTCTGCTCGCGTGGCCAGGTCGACGACGCGATCACTGCCGCATTCGCCCAAAAGCCTGCCTCGCGCGCAGTGTGCACGCGCAGCCCACGCAGCTCGTTTGCGAGGATGCCCAGGAACGCGAGCACGAGTGCGCCGAGCGGAAAGCGAATCGCGATCTGGCGCCGCTTCGAAGGGTTCGACTTCTCCGGCACGCTCGCCGAAGTCACGACGCGGAAGTCCGCAGCCGCGTTTCGAACTTCGTCCCGCACCCGCACGCGCTGGGTTTCGAGCTCGTTCATGCGCGTCTCGAGCAAGCTGATCCGCGACGTGAACTGCTGGGCTTTGCCTTCCGCCTCCGTCAGCTGCACGAGCCGTTTTTCGGCCTCTTCGGCCTGCTTGCGCAGTGACTCTTGGCGTTCGGCCGCCGCTTCCTTCGAGACCTTGCTCTGGGCGAGGCCTTGCTGAAGCGCGACGTAGTTCGGGTTCGAGGAGACGCTGACGGAGCCCTGCACCAAGTTGTTCGGGCTGCTCTTGACCTTCTGCTCGAGGCTCGCGATTTGCGCTTCGAGTTGGATGACTTGCGGGTGCTCGGGGGAGAGGTGAGCACGCGCGCTCGTAAGTTGTGTCCGCAGACCCGAGAGCGCGAGCGCGTCCGGGTTGCTCGAGATCGTGCCCGACTGTACCGCCGCAGGTGCCCGCGCGAACTCTTCGCTCAGCTTGCGCTGCCGCGCTTCTTCGGTGACGGCCTCGGTGGACGACATCGCCTGCTGTTGCTTGAGCACGGAGACCTTCTCGATCGCGAGCTTCGTCTCGAGCGGGAAGTCGGACACGCCGACCTCCTTCCGATACAGCTCGAATCCGTCGCGCGCTTGCTGCAGCTGCTTTTGCGCAACCTCGATGTCGGTCTCGATCGCTTGCAAGTGCTCGCGACCGCGCGCCTGCCCGATGCGGCGCTGGTAGTCGAGGAAAACCTCGACCAGCGTGTTCGCCAGTCGCGCAGAGCCTTTGCCCGTGCCTTCCGTGACTTCGACGACGACGAGGTGGCTCTGCCCGTCGAACAGCAGGTTGATCTTCTCTTTGAAGTCGTCGAGCGAGAGCTTCGAGCCGAGCCGCTTGCGCGCCTCCATCAAGTTCACCGGAAGCTTGATGCTGTCGACTTGGGTGAGAAAGCTCCGGTCCGACGGCTGCGCGTCCGCCTGCGGCTCCCACATGATGGTCGCGCGCGCGGTGTACGACGGCTTGATGAACAGGGCCGCAACTACCAGCCCGACAAGAGCTCCGACAGCCGCCGCGATCGGCAACGCACGCCAGTTGCGCTTCATCGCATGAAGTAGGCGCCCGATGTCGACCGGGACTCCTGGCCGGCCCCGATACTCGTCCTCTGAATCGTACTGGTCCACGTGCGAAAGCTTTTAGTATGCGTTTTTGCCGCGGAACACGCCAAGAATGGTCATCAGAATTATCTTCAGATCCATTAGGAGGGCCCAGTCGCGGATGTAGGCCAAGTCGTACTCGACACGCTTCTCCATTTTCTCGAGCGTATCGGTTTCACCACGCCAACCATTTACCTGCGCCCAGCCCGTGATCCCCGGTTTGACCTTGTGGCGGAGCATGTACCCCTGAATCAGGGCCCGGTATTGTTCATTGTGCACAACCGCGTGCGGGCGCGGGCCCACGATCGACATCTCTCCAGTAAGCACCTGGAGGAACTGGGGCAACTCGTCTAGGGACGTTCGGCGGAGCACGGCGCCGACCTTGGTCACGCGCTGATCGTTCTTCTGCGCTTGTTTGACTTCGGCTCCATCCTCCATCACCGACATCGTCCGGAACTTGAGCACCCGAATCTCTTCACCGTTCAGCCCGTAGCGGCGCTGCTTGAAGAAGACGGGGCCGCGGGACGTGAGCTTCACGAAGAGCGCAATGATCAGCATCGGCAATGCGATGCAGGTCATGATCAAGGTGCCGAGCACCAAGTCTTCGAGCCGCTTCGCGAAACCGTCGATGCCGTGGAACGGATTCTCGACGACGCTCATCACGGGCACGTTGCCCACCTGGCCCCACTGGGCGCGCAGTACGTCGAAGCCTCCGAAGTCGTAGGCGAGATAGACTGATGCGGTGGTGTCCTGTAGCCGCCGTATGATCGCGTTGATGCGCGGCTCCGCTCGCAGCGGCAGCGCGATGTACACCACGTCGATCGATCCGTGTCGCGCTGCGGCGACGAGCTTGTCGAGATCGCCCTTCACCTGACCCGCCGCGGGGTCCATCGGATGCAAGCGCGAGACGTGGCGGTCGTCGTAGAAGCCCGCGAGCTTCATGCCCATCCAGGGCGACTGATGAATGCTGATCGCGAGCTCTTCACCGAGCGGAGATGCACCTGCGATCGCGACGGTTCGCGTGTTGTAACCACGCGCGCGGACCTCTTGCAGGATGATGCGGAAGGCGACGCGCGACGAGGCGACCAATGCCGGCGCGAGCGCGAACCAACTCAGCATGATGATGCGCGAGTAGTCCTCGGACGTCTTCGAAACGAAGGCGAGCATCAACAGCAGCGGGACGACGAACGCCCAGCAAAACCAAACGCGCGTGAACTCACTCTTGACTGGTTCAGCACGCCAAGGCCGATACAGACCTTGCGCTTGACCGACCATGTAGAAGAGGACGACGCCGAGAGCTGCAGCCGTGCTGTGCCGCGTCTCCCATTCCTCTGGATAAGACAAACACGCGAGCCAGAGCGCAGCCGTGATCCAAAACGCGTCGCCGACGCGCGCCAAGAAATCGAGCTTGGCCTCGTGTGGTCGTATGATGCCGTCGCGTACCCCGGCAAGTCGTGCAGGTGGTTTGTCCATCGCTGTAGTTAGGTGCTCCGGGCTGGGTGGATGCTCACAGCCTCAATAGGTCCCCCGAGTGAGCAGGTTCCGTGCCACGGTGCTTCCGTTGGATTTCATCAGTTTTCCGGCGCGTATCTGGTGCGCGACTAGGAAACGCCGCGTAGTGTGCGTCGCCTTGCACAAACTGCGCAAGCACTCCGAATCGTTGCCTTGATCGGAAGTGAAATCTGTCCGATCGGCCGAGCCGACGAGCCCTAGGGCTAGGTACACTGGAGTCTGGTTTTGAAAGCGTGGTGGGCTCCACAGAACATGATATAGGCCCGGGCGCGGCAAGCCTGGCCATACCTGCTGCCGACCGAAGGAGTGACTATGAGCGCGCGCATCCATCCGAATGACGCCTTGTTCGCAGGCGAGAAACCCTTCCCCATCATCAATACGTGCGAGCACTTCGCCGGGAGTGAAAAGCTGATCGAGAAAGCCATGGAGCTCCAGCAAAAGCTGGAAGGCATTTTCGACATCACGATGGACTGCGAAGACGGGGCGAAGCAAGGCGAAGAACGCAAGCACGCCGAGATGGTTGTCGCGATGGCCAAGTCGGCGAAGAACGTCCACAAGAAGGCGGGTGTCCGGATTCACGATCCGAGCAACGCTTGGTGGAAGCAGGACGTCGATATCCTGGTCCCGGGTGCCGGAGAAGCACTCGCGTACATCACACTGCCGAAGCCGACGCGGGTGGAACAAGTGCGTGAACAGATCACGTACATCCAAGAGGCGTGTAAGAAGGCGGGCGTCCAGCGCGAGATTCCGATCCACGTGCTGATCGAGACGCACGGTGCCCTGCGCGATGCGTACGACATCGCGGCCCTTCCGTGGGTCCAGGTGCTCGACTTTGGTTTGATGGATTTCGTTTCCGGGTTCCACGGCGCGATCAGTTCGGAGTGCATGCGATCGCCCGGACAGTTCGAGCACCGCGCGATCGCGTATGCGAAGGCGCGCGTAGTCTCCGCGGCCATGGCCAGCGGAGTCATCCCCGCGCACAACGTCACGCTCGACTTGAAGAACACGTACGCGACGTATTCCGATGCTTCGCGCGCGCGAAACGAGTTCGGGTTCTTGCGCATGTGGTCGATCTACCCGGCGCAGATTCAGTCGATCGTGGACGCGATGAAGCCGCGGACGGACGAAGTCGAAAATGCGGTGAACATTCTCGCGGCCGCGCAGGATGCAAACTGGGGTCCAATCCAATACGAAGGCGAGCTTCACGATCGCGCGACGTATCGCTACTTCTGGGAGCTCGTGCAGAAGGCGAAAGTCACCGGCTTGAAGTTGCCGGAGACCACGCAGCGCTGGTTCACCTGAGCTGAAGGGCGCGGGCCCGTTCACGGTCATGACCGAAGTCTCGATCATGGAAGAAGCGCGCGGCGTTCGGTACTGGTTGATGAAGACCGAGCCCGAGGCGTTCTCGATCTCGGATCTCCGGCGAAAGAAGCGCGCGCACTGGGACGGTGTGCGCAGCTTCCAAGCCCGCACGCAGCTGCAAGCGATGCGGATCGGCGATCTCGCGCTGTTCTATCACTCGAGCACGGAGCCGCCGGGGGTCGTCGGGCTGTGCCGAGTGGTGCGCGAGGCCTACCCCGACCACACGCAGTTCGACAAAAAGAGCCAGTACTACGATGCACGCGCGAAGAAAGATGCGCCGCGCTGGTTCATGGTCGACGTCGAGTTCGTGGAGCGGTTTCCGACGATGGTCACGCTCGCCGACATCAAGGCGGATCAGGCACTCGAAACCATGTTGGTCGTTCGACGTGGCCAACGTTTGTCAGTTCAGCCAGTCGAAGCGGGCCACATGCGGCACATCCTCGACAAGGCCCGAGCCAAAACCGAGTTGTAGGTGCGAAGGCGCGCCGGCCCTGCATTTTTGGCGCCTTTCTCGAGTGTTACGATCGCTCGGCGTGAGCGGTTCAGTGAAAGACGACAAGCCGGGCGAGCGCGATCCGAAAGTCCGCGAGCTTCGGCGTGCGCCACCTGCGAGCGGCTCGGTATCAGTACCGACCCCGCCGCGTCCAGCGAGTCAGAAACTGTTCGAGCTCGATGCGCCGAGCACTTCGGGCACTCACGCGTTCGAATTTTCGCCCGTGACCAGCGCCGGCGTTAAGCTCGAAGGTCCGGCAAACGACGTCCGAGAGCCGGTCGTCCCGCAAGCGATCGACGCCGAGCAGATGAACAGCGAGCTCGCGCGCGAGTCGGCGGAGGTCGACGCGGAGTTTGCGGCGCTCGCGAACACGGCCGAGCTCGAGGCGCCGCTCTTAGCAGCGCAGCTGGCTGCGAGGCAAGCGACCGAGCCGGAACGTTTCGAGACGCGGCAACTGACGCACGTGCCGGCTGACGTGAACTTCGATGCGACGCTGAAGCTGCCGCGTTCGCGCGACACGCTCGATGGGCGTCGGGGCCGGCTCGCCGTGCGTTACAAGTCGGCGTGCACCGCGTTCAAAGTCTTGTCGAGCTTCGAGATCAGCTCGAGCTCGCGCAAAGAGCTCGTCGACCTGTTCAGCAACTACGAGGCGAGCTTGCGCGCGGTGTTGCCGCCGACGGAGTCTGGCGAAAAACGCGACTCCGATCACCTTCACAACTCGCTGCCGGCACCGGGTTTCGACGAGCACGAGCGCTCGCTGACGAAGGTCGAGGATCGCCTCCTCGCACTCGACGACAGCATCACCGAGGATGAGTTTCGCGCAAAGGTCTCGAAGGAGCACCACCCGGTCAAGTCGCTCCTGCGCTACGCGCGCGTGCTCGCGATGCGGCGCTTCAACATCGGGTACCGGCGCGATCGCTTCGAGTTCTTGGCGTTCGAGTTGCTGACGAACGAAGGCTCAGACGGGCGGCTGCAGCTGTTGGCGCGCGATCAAGCTGGGCCCGTGCTGCATCACCTGCTCGCCGGGCTTGCGCAAGTCGCGGCACAGGAAGAGCGCGGGCCCGCAGTCGATCACCTGCGTGAAGCTCTCGATCGCCTGGGTGAGATCGATGGACCCAAGTCGTTCTTCGACAGCGAGTTCTTTCTCGACTTGCACGGCTACAAGATCTCGATGCGAGATCAGATCACGTGCCCCGAGTTCTTGTACTTGTGCGCGGCGGTGCACGTCGAGCTGCACAACCGCTTGCTCGCGTGGTCGCGCTCGGGCACGCCGTCGGCTGCTTCGCTCGACGCACAGCTTCAAACCCAGCAGCGCGCCGCCGAAGAAGTCTTCTCGAGCTTTCGCCGGCCGCGTTCGACTCCCGCCGCAAAGTCGTCGCCTCGCCCTGCACCCTCCAAGGAAGCATTGCCGCAGCCGGCGGCTTCGCGCCGAAAGAAGCGCAAGCGCGCGGCGAAGAGCGTCGAAAAGCCCAGCGTCGGCGTGTGGCTCAAGCTCGCAGGGCTTTCGCTCGTGATCGTTTTGAGCACGACTTGGCTGCTGTACACGACCGGCGTATTTCAAGTCGGCACGCCGCCGGCGGCGCTCAGCAGCCCTCAGCTGCTGCACCTGTCGCCGCTCTTACTGCGAGCGACGCTATCGCCACGCCAGCATCAGCTCGATGGGCTCGTGTCGCGGCCGGCGTGGCAACGCCTGTCGAAACACGAACGTCGCGCTGCGGCGGCGGACTTGGCGGCGAAGCTCAAGCAGAAGAACATCCCGAACGCGCGGATCGTGGCGTACAAGGCGCCAGTCATCACGATCGAGTTCTCGACGGTCGTCTTCGTCGACGAAGGTTGAGCTCGCCCTACTCCAGCTCTTGCGTGATGCTCATGCCGCGCGCGTGATAGAGCTCGTTATTGTTGTCGGAGCCGACCGCGAGCTCGAACGTGCTCGTCGTAGTGTCGGAGTCGAGATCGCCGTTCGCATACAGCGTGTACACGGTCAGGTCGTTCGCCCCGTTGCCGCACGTCCCGGTGCCCGTCTCCGTGGCAAGCCCGTACGCGTAGTAGACGTAGTCCGCGATGCTGAATCCGAGCGCGCGAAACTGCGGATCCGAGTCGGGCAAGCGCTGCTTTTGCCGTTGCGGATTCGGTGGCAGCGGGCCTGCGTCGGAGACCGTACAGTACGTGGATACGCTCGCGTTCTGACCTTTGTCGGCGCGCTCGGCCGAGTAATACGTCGCCGCATTCTTGAACATCGCGCTCAGGTTCGCGGACACCTCGGCCGTCCGCGAGCGAAATAACACGGTGCGAAACGCTGGTAGCGCGAGCGAGGCCAAGACGCCGATGATCGCGACTACGATCATCAGCTCGATCAACGTGAAGCCAGTCAGTTTTTTTCGGCAGCGCAGCGAGCGAGCGAGCTTCTTCATGCAGGGTGTTCCCGGCGCGCTGTCAGTCACGCGACAGCTCGATCGTACACGGCAGCCCAGAGCCGCGGGAGAGCGCGCGGCTCGAGCGGCTCCCCGGCGAGACGCTTTTGCGGCGCGGTTCAGCGTCATCCGGCGCGGTTGTGGGGGTTTGCGCGCTCACAAACGAGAGCGGTGGCGCTCGGCGGGAAGGCGTGGAACCATCTGAGTTCGCCAGAGAGGTCATTACCATGCGTGCCTCAATCGTGTTGACCGTCATCGGTCCGGATCGTCCCGGCATCGTCGAGCTGTTATCCACCACGATTGCCGCTCACGGCGGCAACTGGGAGCAGAGTCGCATGGCGCATCTGGCCGGCCAGTTCGCCGGCATCTTGCGCGTGACGATTGGGCGCGATCACGTGGCCGAGCTACATCGCGCGCTCGACGCACTCGCAAGTCAGGGTTTGCGCGTCGTGAGTGAAGCGAGCGCCGCGGCCGAACGCGACGACTCGCGCGCGTATCGCTTGTCGCTCGTCGGCGACGATCGCCCGGGCATCGTCCGCGATTTGTCGAGCGCGCTCGCCGCGCGCGGAGTCAACGTCGAAGAGCTCGATACGCACTGCGAGAGCGCACCGATGTCGGGCGAGCAGTTGTTCCACGCGCGAGCGCTCGTGCACCTGCCTGCGGCGCTGAAGGTGAATGACCTTCAGCACGCGCTGGAAGCACTGGCGGACGATCTGATGGTCGAGCTGAAGCTGGTGGCTGCGGAACGAACGAGCAACTGATCAGCTCTTTTGCGCCAATTCCCAGCCTTTGTTGGCAGCGGCTTTGACGCGCGTGACGTAACCCAGCGCGTCTTTGCCGCTGCTCGCGTTGCCCGACAAGCCGCGCTTCACGACGCCTTGGACGATGCTTGCGTACCGAAACGCCGAGAACGCCAAGTAGAACCCGAAGCTCGGAATCTCTTTCTGCCCAGTGTGCCGGCAATACTCCGCCACGTATTCGGCTTCGGTTGGAATGCCGCTCTCGGGCCCGGCGAGCTCTGCGAGCGGCGGACGGTCCACCCCGGGCAAGTGGTACGACATACAGTTGTAGGCGAGATCCGCGAGCGGATGCCCGAGTGTCGACAGCTCCCAGTCGAGCACAGCCAGCACGCGCGGCTCGGTTGGGTGGAACACCATGTTGTCGAACCGATAGTCGCCGTGCACGAGCGAAGTTTTTTCGTCCGCCGGCACGTGCTCGGGTAACCACTTGATCAGCGCATCCATCGACGGGATCGGCTCTGTAACCGACGCGAGATACTGCTCGGTCCAGCGCTTGATCTGCCGTGCGAAGTAGTTGCCGGCTTTGCCGTAGCTGCCGAGCCCGCGCGCTGAGTAGTCGACCATGTGCAGCGCCGCGAGCACACGCGCCATCTCGGCGTAGAGTGCGGCCCGCTCCGCCGCCGACAGCTGCGGAAACGTCGGATCCCAAAAGATCCGCCCGCCGACGTACTCCATGATGAAGAACTCGGTGCCGATCACCTTCGCGTCGTCGCAATACAGGATCGGCTTCGCGACCGGCACACCGCTGCCGTAGAGCGCGCTGATCACGCGATACTCGCGATCCACCATGTGCGCAGTCGCGAGCAGCGTTCCGGGCGGCTTCTTCCGCAACACGAAGCTCTTGCCGTTCGCCGTCAGCTTGTACGTGGGGTTGCTCTGGCCACCCGCGAACTTCTGCACTTCGAGCACGCCGCGAAACTCATCCGGCAGCTTCGACTCCAAGTAGCTGCGCAGTGCCGGCTCGTCGATCGGTAACGTGTGGGACGCAAGTAGCTCGGTTCGCTCCATGGCGGCAGACGTTCTCCGAAAACGGAGAGCACATCAACCGTAGAGCGTGAGCAATCTCGCCTCGTAGCGCCGGCGCACGTTCTCGCGCTTCAGCTTGAAGGTCGGGGTCAACATGCCGTTCTCGCGGGTGAACGGCTCGGTCTCGATCCAAAAGTTCCGGACTAGCTCGAACGTCCGAAAATCCTTGCTGTGCTTGAGGATTTCGTCCTCGTAGAGGCGCCGGGTGCGCCGGTCCGAGAGCAGCTGCTGTGGTGTCGTCAGCTCACCCCCGAAGAACGCCTGCAAAGCGGGCAAGTCCGCAACCACGAGCGCCACGTTGTACGGTTGACCTGCGCCATACACCATGCAGTTCGAGACATACGGGCTCAGCTTCAGCTTTTCCTCGAGTGGCGTCGGCGCGACGTAGCGGCCGTTATTGAGCTTGTAGAGCTCTTTGACGCGACCGGTGACCCAGAGATAACCGTCCTCATCGAGGAAGCCGAGATCACCGGTGCGTAGCCCGCCGTCGGGCAGCAGCACGGCCGAAGTCTCGGACGGACGGTTGTGATATCCCGCCATCACGCCGTGCCCGTAGACGATGATCTCGCCTTCGCGCGGATCGGCCGGCGAAGGGTTGCTTCGATCGATCACGATGTTGGTGCCGGGCAGCGGTTTGCCGACTGAACCGAACCTCGCCGAACCGGTCGGATTCGTCGTAGTCGAGCCGCTCGACTCCGTCAGGCCGTAACCTTCGTAGATCGACACGCCGACTGCGTGCAGGAAGTCGGCGACTTCGACCGAGAGCGGCGCGGCACCCGAAAACGCCAGGCGCAAGCGCCCGCCGAGCCGCGCCTTCAGCTTTCCGATCACGAGCTTCTCGGCGAGGTTGAGCGAGACGCGCTGCGAGATGCCGAGATGCTCGCCGCGCTTCTGCTTCGCTCGAAGCCGCAAGCCCTGATCGAACATGTTGCGGCTCATCTCGGGCTCGCGCGCCAAGTCGCGCTGCATGTCGTGATAGATCTGCTGCCAGATCCGCGGCACCGCGTACAACATCGTCGGGCGAACGCGCGCCATCTCTTCGAAGAGCTGATCGGTGTTGCGGCAGATCGCGATGCTCGCGCCGATCGCGAGCGCAAGGTTGAGCTCTACGCACCCGCCGAACACGTGCGCCCAAGGCAGAAACGCCATGCAGCGCGGATCGGCGCCGTAGTCGCGCGCTTCGCGAAGCGCCCAAGCGTTGTTCGCGAGGTTGCGGTGTGTGAGCCGAACGCCCTTCGGTTCCCCGGTCGTGCCAGACGTGTAGATGATCGTCGCAACGTCGGTCGGCAGCGGCGTGCGAGCACTCACGGAACGGTCCGCGCCGCGTGCGACGAGCCCTGCCCACGAGCTCGGGTCGTCCGCCGCCGCATCGATGACTACGACGTGTTGCAGGTCGAGCAGGTCTTCCCGAAGTGACGCAACCCGTGCCGCAACCGACGCGTTTGCGACGAGACAAACCTTGGCCGCCGAGTCGGTCAGGATGTATCTGAGCTCGGAGTCGTGTTGTGCCTCGAACATGGGCACGTAGATGGCGCGCCGCTGGAACGTCGCGTGCGCGGCGATCACCCACTCGATGCGATTGTCACTGATGATCGCGACCCGGTCCCCGCGCCCGACTCCGAGCAGCGCCAGAGCCGCCCGGAACCGCTCGACGCGCGTGCCAAGCTCCGCGTACGTCGTCCAAATCCAGTCTTTCCCCTTCAGGACGCCAAACGCCGGCCGTTCGGCGTAATGCTCGACGGACTGCTGAAACAGTTCGACCAGATGTGCGTAGCGAGGCGTGGTCTCGGTCATGGACGAGGAGGAGCCAGGACGAGCGGGGTCCTGAGCGGCAGACGTAGCGTGACTGACGGAGCTCGGCTCTCGCACGACGTTGCACAACGCTCCGGCATTCGTTTTCGTTCCCCGCGAGTGTGGTCACTCGCACTATCGCTATAGGCTCGCGCCATGTGTCCCAGCCATGGGCCGCGCGCAAATCCTGCCAGCAAATCCTGCCCAACCCCGGGTTCTAGGTGTTGCGTGGTCCGCCCCTCCGCGCGATGGTCCCTGGCCTCCATAGTCCTGAATTCAAGGAGATCATCGTGAGAGAAGCCGTTCTCGTGTCCACAGCACGCACGCCCATCGGCAAGGCCTACCGCGGCGCGTTCAACAACACCGAAGCCCCGACCCTCGCCGGCCACGTCATCGCGGCCGCCGTCTCGCGCGCGAAGCTCGAGCCGGGCGAAGTCGAGGACGTGATTCTCGGCTGTGCGATGCAAGAAGGCACGCAAGGTTTCAACCTCGCGCGCCAGGCGGCGCTGGCGGCCGGTTTGCCGGTCACGAGCGCGGGCATGACGATCGACCGCCAATGCTCGTCCGGCCTCATGGGCATCGCGACAGCGGCCAAAACGGTGATCTGCGACGGCGTGGACATTCTCGTCGCAGGCGGTGTCGAGTCCATCAGCCTCGTTCAAAACGAGCATCGCAATCGTTTCCGCGTCCCCGACCCCACCCTCAAGCAGAAGAAGCCTGAGGTGTACATGGCGATGATCGACACCGCCGAAATCGTGGCGAAGCGCTATCAGATCAGTCGCGAAGCGCAAGACGAGTATTCGCTTGAGAGCCAGCGGCGGACGGCTGCAGCCCAGGAAGCCGGCCGATTCGACACCGAGATCGCGCCGTTGAAGTCCAAACAAGCGGTCGTGAACAAGGACACCAAAGAGGTGAGTTACAAGGACGTGACGCTCACCCGCGACGAGGGCAACCGCCCCGACACCACGCTTGCCGGGCTCTCCGGTCTCGCGCCGGTGCGCGGAGAGGGCTACTTCGTCACAGCTGGAAATGCCAGCCAGCTGTCCGACGGCGCGAGCGCCAGCGTCATCATGGAGCGCAAGCTCGCCGAGAAGCGCGGCCTGCAGCCCCTCGGCATCTACCGCGGGCTCGCCGTCGCCGGTTGTGAACCGGACGAGATGGGGATCGGCCCCGTGTTCGCGATCCCGCGGTTGCTCCAGCGCAACGGCCTGAAGGTCGAAGACATCGGCCTGTGGGAGCTCAACGAAGCGTTCGCGGTGCAGGTCCTCTACTGCCGCGACAAGCTCGGCATTCCGAACGACCGGTTGAACGTGAGCGGTGGCGCGATCGCGGTCGGCCATCCGTACGGCATGAGCGGTGCGCGCATGACCGGCCACGCGTTGATCGAAGGCAAGCGTCGCGGCGTGAAGTACGTCGTCGTGACGATGTGCATCGGCGGCGGCATGGGCGCGGCCGGGCTGTTCGAAGTCGCGTGATCTCACGAGCTGAACGGCCGCGGTGCTCGCGCCGCGTCCGTTCAGCGCTTCTTCTCGTTTTGGCGCAGGGTCAAGAGCCGCACTTCACGTGCCGCCTCGAGGTGCGCCGGATCGACTGAGACGGTCCGCTTGAAGTAGTGAAGCGCTTCGCGGTTTTTCCCCATCCGCTTGTAACAGCGCGCCTTCGTGTAGAGCGCGTGCACCTCGTCCGGCATGATTCGCAGCGCTTGGTTCACCGTCTCGACGATCTCTTTCGAGATCGTGCCTTCGATGCCTTGGCCGTAGAGCACCGACGCGAGCAACCCGAGGTACGACGGATTGCGGCGCTCGCTCTCGACGAGTGCGCGAATGATCGGTAGCGCTTCGTCGAACGCGTTGCGCGCGAGCATCCCTTCGACGCGGCGGAATCTACCGGCTGGGTCGAGCGAGTCGAGCGGCTCGGAGTTCGGGCGCGGCGTCACGCGGCTGATCGGCCGGCTCGGTGTCGTCACGCGCGGAGTGCCCGCCGGCGTCGAGCCTTGCTCGAGCGGCGCGCCCGTAACCACGCGGCCGGATGGCGAGGAAGGCAGATCGGGCGGCGCGGGTGAGCGGCGCCCGTCGAACGAGCCCGGCGGTGTGACCGAGCGAAGCGGAGGCTGAGCGCTCGGCGGCGGCGTCAAGCTGCGGCCCGGCGCGGGTGTGAGGTTGCGCGCCGCCGCTTGTGGCTGCGGTGTCAGCGGACCCGTTTGTTGGCTGGCTGTTCTCGACGGGGTGAGCGAACGACCTGCTGCGGGCTGCGATTGGATCGAGCCGCTGATCGGACGCGATGCCTGCTGCGCGCGCGCCGCGATCGCAGCCCAAGCCGCGCTCGACTGGCGGCGCCGCTGCTCGGGTGTGAGGGTCGACGAGCGACTCGACGGTACATCCGAAGCCTGGCCTGCGGGTAGACCGTCGGGAGCACCGCTCGGCTGTAGTGTCGTATCGTTCGCGGGTGAATATGCGCCGACGACCTTCGTGACCAAGAGCGCGTACAACAATCGGCGTGCGTCAGGCTCTGGCAGCCGGCGCGTTGCGAGCAGCGACTCGATCGTCGCAGTTCCGTCGCGAAGCACTTCTGCAAAGCTTGATTCTTGCGAGCTGAGCAGCAACCGATCGAGAGCCATGCCCGACTGCACGGACAGAGGCGTCTGCGCAAAGCGGGTGAGCACGTGTTCGACGACGTCTTGGCGCGTGTAGCGGCGCGCGGCTTCAGTCACGAACGCGTAGGGATCGAACATGCCGGTCACGATCGCTGCGCCGCTGCCGACGAGGTCGTCTTCGAAGAACTCGTACGTCGCGTCGCGGAGCGAGCAGAATGGAAGCAGCGCCTGATCGAGTGCTTCCGCCGGCGCTGCGACGCGAGCGGCAACCGCTCGACCGCGATGAAACAACACCGCGATCGGTTCATCGCGTTGATCGCGCGAGGGCAGCGCGACTCCAGGTGCGCCGACCGCATCGCGAACGACCAAAGTGCCGCTCGAGCGGCGCTGGTAAATGTACAAAACCAGGTGGGCGAACGGCGTGTTCGCCAGCGTGCCTTGCGCCACCGGTTGGGTCGGAGTGGGACTCATGCGTCGCGCTTCGTCACCGACAGGATACGTTCTAAAGCAGCGTACCCGATCTTTGCGCGACTTAGAGTGAGGCAGATTGGTCGCGGATCGTGCGGTGAAATTGTGGGGAAATCTGGAGTGTTGCGCGCATACTAACCGAATCTGTCGAGGATAGTCGTACGGGTCCGTTGTGTTTCTCCCGCCGCCAGGACCGCCCTGCGGCCGCCCCCGCTTGGGGGCGGCAATAAAACTGGAAAAAAGCCGTATGATCGATATTGACGGCAAGCACCGACCCCATTGAAAATGGCCAGTCCCTAGCTGGAGTCGGCGGTGCAAACCCTAGTCAACTCACTGGCAGGAGCGCGACGCTACGTCGTAGAGCGCGAGCTCGGCCACGGTGGCATGGGGGCGGTGTATCAAGTTCTCGATCTCGAGCGGAACACCCGCGTCGCGCTCAAGGCGTTGAACACGATCGACGCGCTCAATATCTACCGGCTGAAGAACGAGTTTCGTCAGCTCGCCGACCTGAGTCACCCAAATCTCGTCTCGTTGCACGAGCTCTGCTGTGAGAACGACCTGTGGTTCTTCACGATGGAGCTCGTCATCGGCGAGACATTCGACGCGTACGTGGCTCACAACGGAGCTTCTCAACGTGTGCCGGATCGCGCGCTTCAGACCACACTCGCGGGCCGCGCTCGCATCGTGCGCGACACATCGGTCACGCTGAGTCAGCACGGCATCGGCAGCGAGTTCCCGCTCGAGCGCATCGCCTGCGACATCAATCGCTTGCGGGCGGCCTTTCGGCAGCTGGTGGCTGCAGTCACGGCGATCCACGAAGCGGGCAAGTTGCACCGCGACATCAAACCTTCGAACGTGCTCGTCACGAAGACCGGCCGCGTCGTCGTGTTGGACTTCGGCCTCGTGAGCAGCACGACCTTCGTGGAAGCGAGCGACGAAGCTTCGGAGCGCACGATCGGCGGCGCAGTGTTCGGGACGCCGGCGTATATGTCTCCGGAGCAAGCGACGGGAGAGCCGGTCTCGACCGCCAGCGATTGGTACAGCGTCGGCTGCATGCTGTACGAAGCGCTGACGGGGCAGCTTCCGTTCGAGGGCACGGTCCTCGAGATCTTGAAGCGGAAGGACGAGTTCGAGCCTGCGCCGCCTTCGGATGTCGTACGCGGCGTGCCGGCCGACCTGAACGACCTGTGCTGCGCGCTCTTGCGGCGCAAGCCCGAAGAGCGGCCGACCACCGCAGACCTGCAACGAATCCTTTTGACGTCGTCGCTACCGCCGGCGCCGGTGCCGTATCACAAGTCGTCGACACAAGGCGTCGGTGAGCTGTTCATTGGACGCGAGCCGCACCTCGCCCAGCTGCGACAAGCCTTCGAAGCCGTGAAAGAGGGCAAGCCGGCGACCGTGTTCGTGCACGGCCATTCCGGCATGGGCAAGTCTGCGCTCGTACGCTGCTTCGCGAACGAACTGATCAAGAACCAGGAAGCGGTCGTGTTGCGCGGGCGCTGCTACGAGCGCGAGAGCGTGCCGTACAAAGCGTTCGACGACATCGTCGATGCGCTGAGCCGGCACATGATGCGCTTGCCGACGGAAGAAGCGTCGGAGCTCTTGCCGCGGAGCATTCACGCGCTCGCACACCTGTTTCCCGTGCTGCGGCGCGTGCGCGCGGTCGCTCACGCACGAGTGCCGCTCCACCCTACGACCGATCCACACGAGATTCGGTTGCAAGCGTTCGGCGCGTTGAAAGACATGCTCGCGCGGTTGTCCGATTGGCAGCCACTCGTCGTCACGATCGACGACTTGCAGTGGGGTGACATGGACAGCGCGCGCTTGCTCGCGCACTTGCTCGGCCCGCCCGATCCGCCACCGATCCTGTTCATCGCGGTCTACCGGCGCGACGAGGCCGAGACCAGTGCGTTTCTACGCACGGTGCTTCAGACCGGGCCGATTGAAGGCGGCATTCCAAATGCGCGCGAGCTGGCGGTGGACCCGCTCTCGACGGATGAAGCTGCGCACCTGGCGCGAGAGCTGCTTCGTGATCAGAAACACGGCAACACCGATCTCGCGAGTGCGATCTCGTTCGAGAGTGAAGGCGTGCCGTTTTTCATCGGCGAGCTCGCGCAGCACGTGAAAGGACGCGCATCGAAGCCGACGGCGCCGCTCGGGCCGGTCTCGCTCGACGGAGTGATCGCGGCGCGGGTGAGCGATCTGTCGGAGCCGGCGCAACGACTGCTCGAGGTGCTCAGCGTGACGGCGCGGCCGCTCGAACAAGGCGTCGCGCTCGAAGCGGCGAACATTCCGTCGGGCGACCGCGAAGCGCTCCTGACCTTGCGCGCGGCGCGCCTGATTCGAACGCGCGGCACGCGTCAGACCGATCACGCCGAGACGTACCACGATCGAGTGCGCGAAGCCGTGACTGCCGGCTTGAGCGCAGCGCGCATTCGCGAGATCCATTCGCGCGTCGCACGTGCGATCGAAATTTGGGGCGTCGGCGAGCCGGAGCAGTTGGTGGTGCACTACGCGGAAGCGGGCGACGGCGGGCGCGCCGGTGAAACCGCCCTGCAAGCGGCGCGCTCGGCCGCGAACAAGCTGGCGTTCAATCGCGCATCCGACTTGTTCCGCAAAGCGATCGAGCTAATCCACCCCGAAGACGCATCGCGACGGCGCGAGCTGTACGAAGAGCTCGGCGATGCGTTGTCGAACTCGGGACGTGGAGGCCAGGCCGCCGAGGCCTACCTGCTCGCTGCAGCTGCGAGCAGCGCTTGGCAAGCCAGTACGTTGCGCCGGAAGGCAGCGCAGCAACTCCTGCGAAGCGGCCGAATCGAAGAAGGCACGCGCTTGCTCGAACAGCTGCTTGCGGAAGTCGGGGTCGGAGGTTTTTCGTCCGATGCACGAGTTCTGGCGAAGCTGCTCTGGAACAAGAGCATGCTGCGCTTCTCGACCTTTGCGGTCGCACCTGCGAACGACCCAGTGATCTCTCCCGAGCAAGCGCAGCAGCTCGAGACGCTCGCGGCGGCGTTTCGCGAGGTGAGCGCGATCGACATGGTGCGCGGGAGTTTTCTCCACACGCAATTCCTGCGGACTGCGCTCAAGGCGGCGGACCCGAGCCGCATCCTCGAGGGAATGGCGTGGGAAGCGGTGCACCTCGCGCTCGGCCAAGGCATCAAAGCGCAAGCGCGTGTCGAATGGTTCCTGCGTCGGAGCGAGGATCTCGCGAGTCAACTCGGAACGAATCAAGCGCTCGCAACGGTCAAGCTCACGCGCGCTGCGTGTTACGTCGGGCTCGCCCGATTTCGCGAGGCCTACCCGCTCGCGCGCGACGCAGAGCGCTTGCTTCGCGAACATTGCCCCGGAACCTACTGGGAGCGCAGCGTCGTGATGTCGCTGCGCTACGCCTGCGTGGAGCTCGTCGGAAGCCTGCGAGAGCTCGCGGATGAAGCCTACGACAGGGCCCGCGAAGCGAACGAGCGTGACGACGGTTTTTCGCGCGCGTTTTTGGGCGTCCACGCGCACATGGCGCAGCTGATGCGCGGCGACAGCGATGGTGCGTTGCGCGCGCTCGCGGAGGAACGTACGCACCTCGGCAAGAGCTTCTCGACTTTCCACTTGTGGGTGATGTCGCGCGCCGTCGACGCCTACAACTATCGCCGCGAGGGCGCGCACGCCTGGGAGCACCTGCTCTCGCAGTGGCCCGCCTTCGAGCACACGCTGTTTTACCGCGCCCAGCTGTATTACACGAACGCGCAGTATCTCTACGGCCGCACGGCGATCTGGGCGTATCTCGACACGGGTTCGACCGAACGCTTACGCGATGCCCGCGGCGCCTGCGCGGCATTGCACAAACTTCCGCGACCGGATGCGCAGATGTACATGCATCTGGTAGCGGCAGGCATCGCCCGTTGCGAAGAGCAAAACGCGAGGGCGGTGGTCGAGCTCACGGCCGCACTCGCGATCGCGCGCGCCAACGGCTACGAGATGTTCGCCTTGTACGCGCAGTCCTGTCTGGGGCCGGTCGATACGGCTCCCACCTCGCGGCAAACCGCGGCGGAAGCCGTGAAGACGCTCGCATCGCAAGGGGTCGTAGACCCCGAGCGTTGGGTTGGAATGTACGTGCCCGGGTTCAGCGAGCGCGCGTGACCGTCACTGCGGCGCGACGACGTCGCACGGGAAGCTCGCGTCCAAGACGATCGACGGATCCGACTTGAACTTCGTGCAAGCACTGCCTTGAAGCTGGATGTGCTTCTCGTCGACGGGCTTCCAACCTTCATCGTTGTTGCAGTTGAGCGGAACGCCGTTCATCGTGACCGTGCCTTCGCAGGCGCGCGCCACGACGAGTGAGCCTTCGAGCGAGACGTCGCACGAGACGACATCGCCGATCAGCTTGGTGAGCGTGCCAGTCAGCTCGTCGGGGTTTTTCGGCGAGTAAATCATCGCACCCGGACTCGCGTTGTCGGCGAGACCCGCACCGATGTTCGCGGTCTTCTGCAGATCCGGAATCGCGTTCAGACCATCCGCAAGGCTGACGACCCACACCGCGATGCCCTTGGCCTTCGCGGCGCGCACTGCTGCCAGCGTGGAGTCGTACGTCGGCGCTGCGTTCGCGAGCGAACCGAGGAGCTGGCCCAAGCAGTTGGCCCAGTCGACCCAGTTGCAAATGACACCGGCCGCGCAGCCGTTCGGCTCACCGTCGGTAGCGAGCACGATGATCGGCGGCGCATTCACGACCTGGTCGGGCGCGACGGTGTTGAAGTCTGGCAGCGAGTCCACGACCTTCTGCAGCGCTTCGCCGGTCGGAGTGCCGCCACCGGTTTCCATCGCCGGATAGCCAGCCATGATCGCCTGATAGTTCTTCAGCGCGGGCTTAACCTCTTTGACTGCCGGGCACATCATCGGGTCGTTGTTGCTGTAGATCGTCATGCCGAAGTTCACGACGCTCTCGAGCTTCGGAACGACTCCGTTCGTGCCGACGAGGGCTTCACGCAATACCTGCCAGCGCGTGCCCATGCCGCCGAAGACGGCGTTCATGCTCCCGCTGCCATCGACCACCAAGTAGACGGTGGGCGTGACGCGCGACGCGCGCACCGAAGCCGCCGCACAGGTGTTCGGATCGGAGATCGTCGATGGCCGCATGTCGGAAGGCGTGATCGGAGCGAGGCCTAGACCTCCCGCGACGCCGTCTCCAAACGAGCCGGGCTTCGATGGGCTGCTACCGCCCGCCGTGCCGAAGCCGCCTCTCGGACCGCCTGTAGCTCCAGTACGGCCGCTAGTGTCCTGGTCCGCACCGCAGCCGCTGACGGCGGCCATCAACAAGCAGCCACACAAACATCGTTCAAGCTTCGTCATGGATAACGCCTGTTTCTCCGCGCGCAATCGCGCGTGAGGATCTTGCGCACGCTAGCACGCGGTGCATCGGTCGCTAGTAGACGAAACAATCAAGCCCGCGAAAACGCCCGTGAATACGGGGCCAAAAAAGCATACGAACGCAGCGTGCTCACCCGCCATGGCCGTTCTGTCGAGTTGAAAGCAGCTTTTTCGGACAGGCGGGCGCCGAAAGCGATCAACGACTGCAGCTGGTGGCGGCAGGAGATTCAGATCGCGTTCAACGTAGTCCGGGGTGCGCTGATCGCGTGGCCGTCGCTGTCCGGTCCCTGATCGAGTAACTCCGCTAAATGCGACGCGAAATCGCGAAGGACCGGCCGCTCGAAGACGGCGGCCGGACGCAGGCGCAAGCCGAGCTCGTCTTCGAGCTGCGCGACGAGGGCGACCGCCGCAAGCGAATGGCCTCCGTGCTCGAAGAAGTCCGCATCGCTCGCAATCCCGGCCACACCGAGCACGTCACAAAATGCCGCGCGAACGCGCGAGAGGATCGGATCGCTCGGTTCGCGATCCTGAAGGCTCGGCGGTTCAGGATTCCAAGCGCGTCCGAGCAGCGCGTTCCGATCGAGCTTGCCGCTGGCGGTGCGAGGCAGGCGATCGATCGTCACGATCGCCCGCGGGATCATGTAGCTCGGGAGGTTCCGCGCGAGGTCGCGACGCAGCAAGCGTTCGAGTGCGCGATCGGCGCCCTCGACTGAAGCTGTGAGCACGACGTAGCCGACGAGCATCGGCTGACCGCGCGGATCGGGCCGACTGATCACGACTGCGTCGCTGACCTCAGGTCGCAGTTCGAGCGCCGCTTCGATCTCAGCGAGCTCGATGCGGTAGCCACGAATCTTCACTTGGGCGTCGAGCCGACCGAGGAACTGCAGCTCGCCGGCGTGATTCCAGCGAACCAGGTCGCCCGTACGGTAGAAGCGAGTCCCGTGCTCGCGAACGAACTTCGTCCCCGTGGCCGCGGGATCGCCGACGTATCCGAGGCCGAGCGGCGTGCCGGCGAGACACAGTTCTCCCGGAACGCCGATGCCTGCGACTGCACCTGAGCAGTCGACGACGCGACAGCGCGCGTTGGGAATTGGGCGTCCGAGGTTCGTGCCACACGGAACGCCGGCCTGCACTTCGCTGGTCGCGACCACGTCGCTGCACTCCGTCGGGCCGTAGGAGTTCAGAATGCGCGCAGAGCAACTCGGGTGCGCCGTCCAGGCGCGCAGCTGTTTCTCGTCGATGGGTTCGCCGCCGAGGACGAGCACACGCACCGAGCGAAGCTTGCGGAAGTCGAGTGCGGCTGCGCTTGCGACGAGTGCATACGCGAGTGTGGGGGTGCAGTTGATCACGGTGATACCGCGCTGCTCGATCAGCTCCGCGAGTCGCTCGGGGTCGAAGGAGTCCGAGTCGTCGATGACGAGCTGGGCGCCCGCGAGTAGCGCAGCGAATACATTCTTTTGCGTGAGGTCGAAGCCGACCGAGGTCGCAAGCAGGACGCGGTCCGCCGCTGTGAGCGACAGCAGCTGCGAGTAGAACGACAAGAGGTTCGAAAAACCCGCGTGCGCGACCGCAGCGAGGCGAGGCGCGCCGGTCGAACCGGAAGTGAGGATCGCGTAGACCGGATGGTGCGGATCGGCAGGCGGGATCGCGCGCGTTTGCACTGGCGTCGAGCTCGCGAGCCCTCGCAGCTCCAGAGTCCGCAGCGTGGAGTCAGGCGCGGGCACGAACGCAGCATCGAGGGTGATCACGAGCCGCGCACCCGAGCGGGCGATGCCGTGCGCAATGCGCGCGTCAGGCTGTCGCGGATCGAGCGGGACGTACGCGGCTCCGACCTCCAGGATCGCGAGCACAGCTGCCACCCATTCTGCACTTCGCGGTGCGCAGACGACGACGAGCTCGCCCGGTCGAACGTCCGCGCACTGAAGCGCGGTGGCGATCCGTGACGTCAACTGGCGAAGCGCTGCGGCACTCCACTCGCGCGAGCTTGTGCGCAGAACGATCACGTCATCGGGGGAGCGTGCCAGCGTGGCTAGGCCCAGCTCGCTCGGCGGCACTGTGCGAACCGGGCCGTGCTCGTAGCTCGCGATTTGTTTTTGCTCGCGACGATTCGCTAGCTGAAGCGATCCGATCCGCACACGCGGATTGTGTGCCAACTCGTCGAGCAGGGCTTCGAAGTGATCGAGCAGACTCTCCGCGCTGGGTCGTTCGAGCAAGTCCGACGCGTACTCGAGGCTAAGCTCCGCTTCGTTCCCGCAGTCGTCGATGGAGAGCGTGAGGTCGAACTTCGCGCGACGGTTGTGCACGAAGAGCGGCGTGGCGATCACACCCGGAAGCTCCAGTGTTGCGCCCGCGAGCTCGCGGTAACCGAAGACGGCTTGCACGAGCGGCGTGTGGCTGAGCGATCGGACCGGTGCAACCGCGCGAACGATTTCACCGAGCGCGAGTCGATCGAACTGGAGGGTGTCGATCAAGTCCTCTCGGACACGCGCGCAGTGCGCGTCGAACGTATGCGCCGAATCGACCCGTGCGCGAACCACGCTGAGATTGACGAAACAGCCGACCTTTCGCGCGTCCTCGGAGTCGCGCCTCAGCGAGACCGGAACACCGACACAAAACGCATCGCTGCGCGTGTACCGCTGGAGCAAGATCTCGTGCGCAGCGAGGCACACGACGAACGGCGATTGCCCGAGCTCGCGCGCGAGCGCCTTCACTGCGCTCCAGCGCGCGGCCGTGAGCGGCCGGTGTACACACGCGCCGCGATGCAGCTGCACGGCGGGTCGCGGGTGGTCGAACGGAAAGTCGAGCACGTGCGGCAACTCGCGGAGCGTCCGGCGGAAGTGCTCCTCGGACCGCTTTCGTTCGGCTGGGTCGAGCTCGTGACGGGCGAGCTCGCTCTCGACGCTCGCGACCGGCAGCTGCAGCTCAGGCGACTCGAGCAGCGACCGATACGCCGCGCGCAACTCCGGAACGACGACGTGCGCAAATGACCAGGCGTCGCATATGAGATGATGCGCGCTGAGCACGATTGTCGAATCACCGGCTCCGTGGAACAGCAGCGCGCAGCGAAACGGTGGTGCGTGCTCGAGATCGAACGGGCGGCAGATTTGATCCGCGACGTAGTCATCGAGTAGCTCGGGTTGGCTTCGAATGTCCGCCGGTGTCTCGATCAGCTCGAGCTCGCACTGTCGCCAGTCGAGGTTGCGCTCTGGGACGCCGTCCGGAGCAGGAAAGTAGCTGCGGAGCGCCGGATGACATTGCTGTACGTGCACGAGCGCACGTTCGAGCGCGTCGATCGAGAGCGCGCCGCGGATCCGCCACGCGACGCCCTCGTTATAGGCACCGGCTGCGTGGGTGGCCTGCTCGAGAAACCAGAGCTGCCGTTCTGTCGCGCTGAGAATGTCCAGTGTCCCGCGCCCACCCGGACGCGCGTCGCGAGTGAGATACAATTGTACGAGGCCCGCTACAGTCGGCGTTCGCAAGAAGTCCGCGAGCGGCGGCATCCAGCCCAACCACTCGCTCGCGAGGCTGCCGATCCGCACGAGGTCGATCGAGCTTGCGCCGAGTCCGGGCAGCGAGGTGGTCGGCTCGAAGTCGACTGCCGGCAGACACGCGCGAACGATCTCGATGAAGACGCATGTGAGATTGAGAGTCCGCTGCGTGGCTTCGGCCGCGCGACTCTCGAACGTGACACCTTCGAGTTTGGCGAGCTCCATGCCGTGGACGTCCAGCAGGCTTACGTCGAGCTGCGTTCGAGTCGTGCGAGGTCTGGCACGAACGATGATCGTCCGCGGAACTCCCGAAGCGACTACGACCACATCCTCGATCGCGGGCAAAGGGCCCGACCGCGGCGGCTCGCTGGCTTCTCCGATCGCGCGCTGCGCGTAGGCGAACGCAACGTAAAGCGCGGCGTCGAGCGCGCTCGGACCGAGGATGAACCCGGCTTCGAGATTCGACGGCGCGGCGAGCACCGCGACCGCGGCGTCTTGCCTGAAGCATGCGTACTCGACAACGCGCGCGTTTGTTTCAATTTCAAACCCGCGCGCGGTGAGCTCCGCGTAGAACTGTCCTTCGCCGACGCGTTGGCCGAGCTCGCCGATTGGGAATGCGACCGAAGGTAAACGCGCGACCGGCTCTGCTTCAGCCGATGTCGCGCTCAGCAGCAACCGCCCACCGCTGCGCGGTCCGGTGGTTACGAGCAACGGCCCGCCTGGCTGCGTCCGGCAATACAGCGGCTCGCCCGCCGTCGGCTCCGCCGCGTGCCACGTGACGCGCCCTAGCCGGATTGGATAGGCGGCGTCCGACTCTGCGTTCTCGTTCGACGTCACGCGACGCACCGCGATCGACCACTCGAGCAACCCTCCCCACCCCAACTCCGTCTGACAGTCAAATCGCGGACTAGACAATGATTCGACTATCTCTGCGGACAACTCGAACGCATGAGCCATTGCGACACCAACTAACCGGATTGGATTGAACCCTTACGACTAAGCCGCGTTCGGTCGCAAGCCGCATTGGTCGCGGACACACCGATGTAACTATCAATGTGACGCAAGGCGCGTTGCTAAGCCGCGTTGCAATGTCTCGATCGATGGATGTTCGGCTCGTCCTCGACACGACGTGCGCGTTCGAACGAACGAACGCGCACGCGAATGTTTATTCCAACGCATCCCGACGCATTTCGCTTGACCGGTCGTAGCCGGCTAGGCATGTAGACACTTGTTGGCTATGGCGTAATTGCGCTCGCCCCTGCTGGTGCGCTGACACGCCACACTTTGCACTCGCCTGCCGTGCGCCATCAGGTCGCGCTCGGACGGGTTCGTCTTCGCTTGCGCTGTAACTCAATGACTCACCCGCTGACGTTGATCGACGTATTGGAAGGGCGCTTCCTGTCGGCGCCCGACACGCTGACTTTCGATGGTTGCCCGCTGCACGTGTTGCGGACGAGAGCACTCTGCGTTGCGCACGCGCTACGTGCGCGTGGCCTAGCTGGGCAGCCGGTGCTCGTCGCAGCGCCCGCGGGTTTGGACTACGTCTCATGCCTGCTCGGCTGCGTGTATGCCGGAGCGATCATGGTGCCGGCCTATCCTGCGACGTCGCTGCGCCTGTCGCGCGCGAATCAGCGCATCGCATCGATCCTGTCGGACGCGGGCGTGCGTTGCGCGCTGACCGTAGGCGGCGCGACGAGTGAAGTGTTGCAAGTCGAAACGCTTCGGCTCGAGACACTGCTCGCCGGCGCACTCGAGGCACCGCAGCTCACATGGTCGCTCGATCCCGACGCCGTGTGTCTGCTTCAATACACATCGGGCTCGACGTCTACGCCGAAGGGCGTTGCGGTGAGCTTGCGGCAGCTGACCGCGAACTTGGTCGCGATCACGGACGCTACCCAACTCAGCTCGAGCGACGTTCTCGTAACCTGGTTACCGCCGTACCATGACATGGGGCTGCTCGGCGGCATCTTCTGGCCGTTGTTCGCCGGCGTCGCGACGTACATCTTGCCGCCCGAGTCGTTCATTCGCCGGCCGCGGCGCTGGCTCGCCGAAATCAGCGAGCGGCGTGCCAGCGTGACGATGGCTCCGAACTTCGCTTTCGATCTATGCGTGCGTCGCATCCCGGAGGCGCAACGCGCCGGGCTCGACCTGTCGAGTCTCCGCGTCGTGTGTAACGGCGCGGAACCGATTCATCCGGACACGCTCGACGCGTTCGCGACCGCGTTCGCTTCGAGTGGTTTCGAGCGCCGCGCCTTCTTTCCTTGTTATGGCCTCGCCGAAGCTACGCTGTTCGTCGCAGGCGGCTCACCGGAAACACTGCCCGTCGTGGAAACGATCGACGCGACCGCCCTCGAACACCATCAGGCGCGGCGCGGGACTGCCGGCGGTCGCGTCGTGTCTGTCGTCAGTTGTGGCCAGTCCGCGACGGCGACCCGCGTACGGATCGTAGACCCTGACAGTCAGATCCAACTCGGCGACAGTCAGATCGGCGAGATCTGGGTGTCAGGTGCCAGCGTCGCAACCGGCTACTGGAAGCGACCCGAAGCGACGCGCGAACGCTTTCAGGCGCGTATCGCCGGTTTGGACGAAGGGCCGTTCCTTCGCACTGGCGACCTCGGTTTCGTCCTGAACGGGGCCTTGTTCGTGACGGGGCGACTAAGCGATCTGATTGTCATCCGCGGTCAGAACCACTACCCGCACGACATCGAGCGGACGGTGCAAGCGATCCATCCCGCACTTCGGGCCGAGCCCGGCGCCGCGTTTTCAGTCGAGGTCGACGGCCAAGAGCGCGTCGTCGTCGTCCAGGAGATCGATCACCGCCAGCACGCCGACGCCGAGACTCTCATCTCCGAAGTGCTCGAGACCGTCCGCCAACTGCACGGGTTGTCGCTGCACGCCTGCGCAATCGTGAAGCGCGGCACCGTTGCCCGGACCGCGAGCGGCAAGGTGCAGCGGCAGACCATGAAGCGCGCGTACCTCGACGGCGGACTGGACGTGGTTGCGCGCTGGGACGCGAGTGTAAAGACCCAAGAGCTGTCTGCGCTCAACGGCGAGATCTCGAACGGGGACCGCGGTCGCGCCGTGACGCGTACGCAACCCGTCGGCGGCGCTCGCCACGACGCGATCACGCAATTCCTCCGGTCCCGAGTCGCACAACTCGCAAAGCTGGAACCGAGCGAGATCGACGAGCACGCGCCGCTCGCGCGCTACGGCATCGACTCGCTGCACGCGGCCGAGCTGACCGCGGCGCTCGAAGAGTTTTTGGACGAGGCGCTTCCGTCCACCCTCAGTTACGAACAGCCGACGATCGCCGCGCTAGCGACCGCACTCTCCGCCGGCGCGACCCCTCCGCCTCGCGCGCGCAGCGACCGGCGCGAACGTCCGGAGCCACACGACAACCGAGACTCGATCGCGATCATCGGCATGAGTTGCCGCTTCCCCGGGGCTCCAAACCTCGAAGGCTTTTGGGATCTTCTGGCGTCTGGGCGCGATGCCATCGGTGAGTTGCCGCCGGACCGCCCGGAGCTCGCGGCGAGTGGCGCGCAGTTCGGTGGCTTCATCGAAGACATCGATCGCTTCGATCCTCTGTTTTTCGGCGTCTCGAGGCGCGAAGCCGCCCGGATGGACCCGCAGCAGCGTTTGTTTCTCGAGCTGACGTGGGCCGCGCTCGAAGACGCCGGCATTCCAGCTTCGACTTTGCGCGAGACGGACGCGGGCGTGTTTGCGGGCGTGTGCACGAACGACTACGCGCTCTTGCACGCCGGTCAGCTGTCGCTGATCGATGCGGACTACGGGACGGGCCACGCGAAGAGTGTCGTCGCCAATCGCGTCTCTTACACGCTCGACCTGCGCGGACCGAGCATGACGATCGACACCGCGTGTTCGTCCTCGCTGGTCGCGCTCCACCTCGCGAGCGAAAGTCTACGCCGGCGCGAGTGCAGTGTCGCGATCGTGGGCGGAGTCAACGCGGTGCTTGCGCCCGAGCCGGGTGTTTTTTTCGCCAAGTCTCGCGCGCTCGCAAAGGATGGCCGTTGCAAGACATTCGACGCGAGCGCAGACGGGTTCGTGCGCAGCGAAGGCTGCGGGGTCATCGTGCTGAAGCGCCTCTCCGATGCCGAAGCTGCGGCCGATCGGATCTACGCGCGCGTCGAAGGCTCTGCGACCAATCACGACGGCTGCTCGAACGGATTGATGGCGCCGAGCCTGCCCGCACAAGAGCGGCTGCTGCGAGCCGCATTGCACTCCGCAAACGTCGGTCCAGATCAGCTCGACTACATCGAAGCGCACGGCGTCGGAACGCCGGTGTCGGATGCTGTCGAGCTCGGCGCGCTCGGCCGAGTGTTCGCGCGCACGGGCGGTTCGCGCTGCTACGTCGGCTCGGTGAAGACGAATCTCGGGCACCTCGAAGCGGCGTCGGGGATCGCGGGCGTGATCAAGACTGCCCTCGCGCTCAGCCACGAATCTCTGCCGGCACATCTACACCTGAAGAACGTCTCCCCGCACCTCGACCTCGACTCACTCGGGCTCGCGATCCCGGCGCGCGCTGTGCCGTGGCCACGCTCGGCGCGCACGCGCTTTGCCGGGATCAGTGCATTCGGCTTCGGAGGCACCAACGCACACGTCGTGTTGCGTGAGAGCTCCGAGCGCATCGCTCGAGCGCCGAGCATCACGCGCCGCTACGAGCTACTCGCGCTCTCCGCGAAAGATCCCGAGGCCCTGCGTGAGCTCGCCGCCGACCTCCTCCCGCGGATCTCCGAGGAGACGCTGTCGTCGGTCTGCTTCACGATGAACGCGGGTCGCGATCACTTCGCCTACCGCGCGGCGATCGTCGCCAGTGACCCTTCGGAGATGCGGGCGGGGCTCGCGCGCATCGCGAGCACAGCCACACTGACCGCGCACCGCCGCGAGCCGCGCATCGTGTTCGTGTTCAATGAGCGCGTGCCACGTGCCGGAGTCGCTCGCGAGCTCTACGAAGCGGAGCCGATGTTCCAGCGCGCACTCGAGCGCGGAGCGCGGATCGTCGAGGCCGTGCTCGATACTGATCCGCTGCCGCAGCTGCTGTCCAACGAATCAGGGCCGAGGCTCGAGTTCCCGCAGACGAGCGGCGTGGTTCTGCAGTACGCGTTGCACACTTTGCTCGAGTATTGGCGAGTCGCGCCGGCCATCATCGCGGGCAGCGGGACCGGCGAGTTTGCAGCCGCCTGTGCGGCAGGTGCGCTCGGATGGCACGACGCGCTCCGGCTCGCCGCGCGGCGCGAGCTGCTGCTCCGGTCGCTCGTACCCGGCGCGCGCGTGCGTCAGACCCTGCACCAGTTCAAGACCGCGCTCGCGGCGGTCGACTACACGCCACCGTCCCTGCCGCTCCTGGCTGCAAGCCACGGGCGCGTCGTCACGACTCGGGAGACGCTCGACCAAAAATACTGGCTGGCGCACTTGTACGCGCCGGCAGACGCGGAGCGCCACCTGGCTGCGCTGGAGCAACTCGACGCAGAACGACAGGTCCAAGTTGCCGCCGAAGGCTGCAGCTACCTCGCACTTCTGCAAAACGTAGCTGCGCTCTACGAGCAAGGTTCGGCGCTCGATTTCAACGCGTTCCACGCCGGTTTCGAACGCCCCAAGATCGCGCTGCCGAGTTATCCGTTTCAGCGCACGCGCTGCTGGTTGGAGATCGCACCCGCCGCTCCAAAAGCCGAAGCGGCGGTTCAGAGCACGCATCCGTTCCTGCGCACACGTGCGCTCGAGTCAGGCCAGCGCTAGGTCACGACAGCAGTATGTTTCGCTGCAGCGGGCTCGGCTTCGACCGCATCCGGGGTGGCAGGCCGCACCGAATAGCCGCGCAGGAAGATCGTGAATAGACCGGGCAAGACGAACAACGTCGTGACCGCGCCGAGTGCGATGCCGACCGCCACCGCAGTCGCGAGCGGCCGCTGGACCTCGGAACCTGCACCGCTCGACAAAGCCATAGGCAAAAAGCCGAGCGCAGCCACCGCCGTGGTCGTGAGCACCGCGCGAATCACACCACTCGAGCCCTGCGAGACCGCCCGCGCCAGCGGTACACCCCGCGACAGCAAGTGCTGCACTTCTTGCCCCATCACGACACCGTTGAGCACGGCGATGCCGCCGAGCGCGATGAAGCCGACAGCGGCAGACAGCGAAAACGGCATGTCACGGAGCAGTAAGCCCAACATTCCGCCCGCGAGCGACAGCGGGACCGTCGCAAACACGGCGGCTGCAAAGCGCACGTTGCGAAACATGATCAACAACATGCCGAAGATGATCGCGACCACGACCGGGATCACGACCTTCAAGCGCGCTTGGGCACGGTTGAAGTTTTCGAACTGGCCGCCCCACTCCAAGTGATAGCCGGCCGCGAGCGGCAGCTTCTGCCCGACCGTGCCTTGTGCCTCCTGCACCCACGACAGCAGGTCGCGGCCGCGCAAGTTCACGTCGACGCGAACGGCGCGTTCGCGATTGACGCGCCGCACCGACGCCGGGCCTTCGCCCTCCGTGACCTTCAGGACGTCGCCGAGCCGCACGGTCTCTCCGGTCATGGTTTCCACCCGGAGCTCTGCCAGCGCTTCCGGGCGCGGCTCCGACGGTGGCTGCAACACGCGCAAGTCGAACCGGCGCGGGCCTTCGTAGATCTGTCCCACGTCGACGCCTTCCCGCGTCGAAGCGAGCACGGTGAGTGCGTCGTCCAACCGCACGCCGTATGCAGCCATCCGCTGCCGGTCCGCAACCGCGCTGAGCACGGGCTGCCCGAGGATGCGCTCGACGCGGACATCACCCGTGCCGCTGATCCCGCGCACGATCTCTTTGGTCTCCGCCGCGAGCCGCGCGAGGTCTTCGAGTTCCGTGCCGTAGATCTGAATCGACACATCCGCGCGCGAGCCACTGATGAGCTCGTTCGTGCGGTCCTCGATCGGCTGCGACACCGACACGTAAGTGCCCGGCACTTTGCTCTCGATCGCGTTTTTGAACGCTTCCGAGAGCCCATCGAAACTGTCTGCACTCGTCCACGACTTCAGCGGCTTCAAGCGCACGAACACGTCGGTATTGTCCGCACCGACCACGTCGACTGCGACTTCCGGCCGTCCGTTCAGGCCGAGCGTCGTCACGACTTCGGGAAAGGTGTGCAGGACCCTTTGCGCTGCCAAGTCGAGCTCGCGCGCTTGCGCGAGCGAGATGCTCGGCGCACGCCGGATCGTCACGACGGCATCACCCTCGAAGATCCGCGGCACGAACTCGGCACCGCTGCGCGCGAACAGAAACCCGGTCACGCCCAGCGCGACGACCGCCACCGCAATGAACAGATAACGGAACTGAATGATGCGCGGCATGAAGTTCGTGTACAGCGTCGCGAGGCGATCCATCCAAGCCGGGCCGTGCGCAGCCTTCGGCGGCACGAGGAACGTGAGGACGGCTGGAAAGAACACGATCGCGTAGACCAGCGCGCCGAACAACGCGAGTGCCATCGTGAGCGCCATCGGGCGGAACATCTTGCCCTCGACACCCTCGAGCGTCAGCAGCGGCACGTACACGAGCATGATGATCGCGACTGCAAAGCCGACTGGGCGAGCCGCGAGCTTCGCCACGTCGGAATACGCGTGGGCGCGCGCAGCGCCGATCAGCTTGCGACCCGTCGTCGCTGCGATCACCGCTTCGAGCACAACGATCGGACCATCGACTAGAAACCCGAAGTCGATCGCACCGAGCGACATCAAGTCACCCGTCACCCCGAACGCGTGCATTCCGATCAGCGCGACCGACATCGCGGCGGGAATCCCGAGGACGACCGCGAGCGCGCCGCGCAACGTCCCGAGGAACAACGCCAGCACGACCATCACGATCGCGATGCCTTCCGCGAGGTTCGTCATGACTGTCTGCAAGGTGCGCCCGACGAAGTCCGAGCGATCGTAGATCACGTCGATGCTCACGCCGGTCGGCAACGACTTCCGGATCTCTTCGACCTTCGAACCGACCGCCGTCACGACCTCGCGGCTGTTCGACCCGAGCAGCATCATCACCGTGCCGCTGACGGCTTCACCCTCCCCCGCCCGCGTCACCGTGCCGTAGCGCAACGCCGAACCGATTTTCACTTCGGCGACGTGCCGGACGAGGACCGGCGACTTGCCCGGCTCCGCTCGAAGCGCGACATCGGCGATGTCCTGCTCGTCCTTCAACAATCCCTCGCCGCGCACCACGTACGACTCGGAGCCGCGGTCCATGTAGCCGCCGCCCGCGTTCTTGTTCGCGGCCTCGAGCGCGTCGACGACTTGGCTGAGCGTGATGCCTTGGGCGCCGAGGCGATCGCGATCCACGAGCACGTGGTACTGCTTGAGATCGCCGCCTTGCGTGTTGACTTCGATCACGCCGGCGACGCTGCGCAGCTTCGGCACGATCTCCCAGTCGAGCAACGTGCGCAGCTGCATCGGCGTGTGGTGGTTCGACCGCACGACGAACGTGTAGATCTCGCCGAGACCGCTCGAAATCGGCGCGAGCTCGGGCGTCGATGCGCCGTTTGGAAGCAAGTCTTCGATTCCGCGCAGGCGTTCGAGCACGAGCTGCCGCGCAGCCCAGGGGTCGGTGTCGTCGCTGAACACGACCGTGACCGATGTGACGCCACTGTCCGCCATGCTTCGAATCTCGATCGCCCCGGGCACGCCGTTCAGCGCGTTTTCGATCGGGATCGACACCGCGTTCTCCGCCTCGACCGCAGACAAGCCACCGGTGCGCGTGAGCACCGAGACTTGCACGGTCGAGACGTCCGGCATCGCGTCGATCGGCAGATGCGCTGCCGCGAAGCCACCGGCGGCGATCAACATGAAGAGCAGAGCGACGACCGCGCCGCGCGCCTGAATGGAGGCTACTACGATTCTTTCGAGCATGATTTAAAGCGATCGCAAGCGGAGTCTTCAGCGGAAGATTTCGGATTTCAGCGCGAACATGCCGCCGAGGACGATGCGATCGTTCTCGCGTAAACCTTCGTGAACGGCGATGCGCTCGGCATCTTCGGGACCGGTCATGACCGAGCGCGGCTCGACCGTGTTCTTGTCGTGCATCACGAACACCATCGACTTGCCGTCGATGCGCGTGACCGCCGCGCGCGGAATCGTCAACGCCTTTTGTGCGGCGGCGCTGGTGTCGATGCGCGCGACGACGGACTGGCCGGCGCGCAGCTCGCGCTTCTCGTTTGCGACGACGACGCGGATCGGCGCCGTGCGCGTGTCCACGTCGATGATCTCGCCGACGTGGTCGACTTTGCCCGCGATGACTTTGTCGTGCGCGCCACGCGTCGTGATCGCCACGTCGTTGCCGCGATGGACACCGTTCAGATCGCGCTCGAACACGTGCAGCTCGACCCACAGCGTGCTCAGCTCGGCAACCTCGAACAACGTTTGGGTCGGGTCGACGGTTTGGCCGAGCGCTGCGCTCGACGCGACGACCCGCCCGGCGATCGGACTGCGCAACACCAACAAGCCGAAATCGTCGGCCAGCGTGCCGCCGAGGGCTTCGACGGCGCGCTCAGCCGCGACGCGTTCGGCGCGGGCGGCCTCGTAGGTGGCTTGTGCGAACTCGGCGTCGCGCTGCGCTGTGACGCGTTGCTCCGCGAGGTGACGTTCACGTTTCATGTCGGCCTCGACCGCTTTTTCCTTCGCGCGCGCGGCGAGCACTGCCGCTTCGGCTCGACCGAGCTCTGCGCTTTCGATCTCGATCAGCGTGTCGCCGCGCTTCACCTCGTCGCCGAGGTACTTGAACACGCGCCGCACGCGACCTTGAATGCGCGCGCCGACCGCAGCGCGATGCCGCGGATCGTGAGTCAGCGTTCCGCCGACGGTCACGAACGGCGAGAGCTCGGACGGCGTCACCGCCTCGGTCGTGATGCCGGCGCGCTTTCCGAACGCGTCGGAAAAACGAATCAGCTCGCCATCGAGAACCGGTGCGTCGTTGCCGGCTTTCGGCTCGGCGGCGCGGGCGGGCTGCGCTTCGTCCGAGCGCACGAACACCCAACCGAACAAAACGATCGCCGCCGCTCCGAGCAGCGAGAACACGACGCGCGCACGTGCGCTCTGAGCCGAGCCTTTGCCGGGCTCCTCGGGTGATGTAGTTTGATCATGAGCGGTCATCGATCGATCCTCCAGTCCAACGTTCGAGCAACATTCGCTGTCGCCAAATTCTTTCGAGCACGCTGACGCGCGCGGCTTTCATGCGCACGAGACTCTGCGCTGCAGTAGTCAGTCGGAAGATGTCGAACCGACCGGCACGCCAGCCCGTCTCGACCAAACGCAGATGTTCTTCTGCGGCGGGTAAACCAGCCTGCGTGAGCACGCCGAGTTCTTCGCGGTGCGCCTCGTACGCGCCGTGAATCGCGCGCAACGCCAGGTCGAGCCGGCCGGCGGTGAAGTCGAAGCGATCGAGCTCGGTCTCGCGCTCGGCAGCGACGACAGCGCGCGGACCTTGGTTGCGCTGCGCGAACGGAAGCTCGACCGACAAGCCGGCGATTCCATACACGGGCGACGCGGGGGACGCATCGACGCCGAGACGTGCACCCAGCTTCGGGAACGCTTCCGTCTTCAGGCGATTGTCGGCGGCGGCGAGAAGCCCGAGCCGGGCGCGAATCGCCGCGAGGTCGGGCAGCTGCTCGCGCGAGCGCTTCACGAGCGACTCGATCGGCGCGATCGCAATCGGTTGTTCGATCGCGGTCGACAGCTGCAGCGGCGCCGCGACCGGAATCGCGACGAGGTAGCGCAACTCCATCTCACTCTGGCGGCGCTCCGCTTCGGCCGCATGCAGCTCCGCGCGAAACTCCGCGAGTTCCGACTTCGCGGAGCTCACGTCGATGTCGCTGCCGGCACCCGCGTTCAGGCGTTCGAGCGCCGCTGCGAGCACGCGTTCGCCGAGCTCGATCGCTTCTTTCGCGTGCGCAATGCGCAGCGCTGCAATGCGTTCCGCGACGTACGCCTGCTCTGCCGCGAGGCGAGCTTCGAGCTGCGCAATGCCACCCTCCGCGGTGGCCGAACGTGTGCGCGCGTCCGCTTCACGCTCGCGCGCGCCCGGCCCGCCGCCCACCTCGAAGGTGACGTCGAGCCCACCAGCAACACCGACCTCGCCTCGCGTATTCCGATCGAGGCCAGGCCGAGCGTCGAAAGAGACCGAGGGATTGACCGGCAGGATGACACCCGCACCGACCCGGGTCGCGGCGGCCTCCTTGATCCGACCGGCCGCTAGGCGGGCTTCCGGAGCAAGTCGAGCCGCACGCGACTGCGCTTCCTCGAGCGAGAGCACGACCGCACCGTCCGACTGACCTGCCGCCCTCAGCGGCAAGGTCGCAAGCGCGATGCCGAATCCGAAACACACCGAACGTGCGTTCATCGCTCGGGTCTCGCTGCCGAACGGGTGAGATCATGCGCAGCCACGAGCTGGCGGCGGAAACAAATTGAAACTTCCAAAGCGATCACGAGCTGCCCGGAGAGCAAGCTTCGTTCCTAAACGCAGGAGCCGTAGACACACGCTGAAATCCAGCGTGCTGCTACCAGCGGCGTAAAAGAATTGAACGCGGCGCCACCGCTGCGGTGAGATATTTGACGCGCGATCCGTGCACACTCCGTGCTGGAACCGCGCGTCATAGTTGCAAAACTGGAACTGCCGCGTTTCTTCGAAGCGACTAAGCGTCGCAGTCCTTGCAGAATTCGCGCCGTTGCAGGGAACAAGTCGCGAGCTAAGCTGGTTCCCACTTGCTAGCTAGCAACTAGCAAGCTCCTTGCACTACGCGGCTGGCGTGAAGTCCGCCGCTCACCGGGTTCCCCACCTCTGCGCCCCACGAAGACCGCATCGAAAGGCCCCGCGCCCATGAGAGGGCCGTCGAAGCTCGGGGTGCGGCTCGCGCTCGCGTTCATTCTTTCGAGCGCGGCGATGGCGGTGGTGTGCGTGATCGCGCTCGTCAGGCTCGTGAACGTGTCGCAGCAGACGAAGTCGGTCGTGACGCAGGAGGTCGACCTGCTGCGCGATGCCTCCGCGTTCGACGCGCTCCTTTACCAAAAGGGCTACGTCGGCGACTACATGCTGACGCGTGACCCGGTGTGGTTGCGCAAGCTCGAGGACACGCGCGCGAAGTTCGAGCTGTGGGTCAAACACCCGCTGCAGCTGCGGGACGCGAAGCAGCGCGAGATCCTCGACGAGATCATCCGCGAGAACGAAGCCTACGATCGCTCGCGTCGCGTCGCACTCGAGTTGTTCGCAGCGGGTCGGAGCGGCGAAGCGATCGCGATGATCCCGGGCTACCACCGGCACATCGATCGCCTCGTCGATCTCTCGCAGCAGTTCAGTCAGTACGCACGGCGTGAAACGGAGCGTTCACTCGTCACGGCTGAACGAACGATTCGGCTCTTGGCGTGGTCTCTCGTCGCCACGTGTTTGGTCGTCGCGCTCTCGAGCGTGACAGTCGGATTCTTGTGGGCGCGCAGGATCGCGCGGCCGATGTATCAGCTGCAACTGCAATTCGAGTCGGCGGCTGAACGCACGAAGATTCGGCTCGAGAACACGAGTGACGACGCAGCGCAGCTTTCGGATCAAATCGCCTCGCTCGTACAGAAAGCGGAAGAAGCCGATACCGCACTCGCCGAGCAGCGCCGCCGATTGATCCAGAGTCAAAAGATGGGCGCGATCGGTGAGCTCACGGCAAAGCTCGCGCACGAGATCCTGAACCCGCTCGCCGGGATGAAAGCTGCGGTTCAGCTGATGCGCATGCAAGCAGATGCGGGCGACTTGTCGGTCGACAGCGTTCGCCCGACCGCGGAAGCGCTGGAACGCGAGGTCACGCGCATCGAGCAGCTGATGCGGCGTTTGATCGGCTACGCGCGGCCCCTCGCACCGGAAGTCCACGCGACGCCCGTGCGCAGCTTTCTCGAGTCCGCCCGCGATGCGGTCCAGGCACAACTGCGGCAAGACCTGTGGAAGTTTCGTATTCGAGAGCAATCGGGTCTGCCCGAGCTCAACGTCGATCCATTGCTGATGACACAGGTCTTCGTGAATCTGTATCGCAACGCGGCCGAAGCGATGCCGAGCGGCGGCGCGATCGAGACGCGCGCGCTCGTGACCGAATCTCCTGGCCGGCGCGAGGTTCGGATCGAGGTCGCAGACGAGGGCACCGGCATGTCGGCGGAACAACTCGCGCACGCGTTTACGCCGTTTCGATCGAGCAAACCGAACGGCCACGGACTCGGGCTCGCGACTTCGCGCAACATCGTGGTCGAGCATGGCGGCACGCTCGAAGCCACGAACCGCACCGACAAGCCGGGTGCGATCTTCCGCGTCTCATTGCCGCTGGCGAGGTAGCTCATGCACGCGCACGTGATGGTCGTCGACGACGAGCCTTTGATCCGCCAGACGCTGACGGCGGCACTGAAGCGCGAAGGCTACGAAGTCAGCGCGGCATCGACCGTGGCCGAAGCTACTTCCGCATTTGCGCAGAATCGTCCGGATGCGGTCGTGGTCGACCTGATTTTAGGCGACGGGCACGGGCTCACCCTTCTCTCCCAGATGCGCAGCGAAGCGCCCGAGACGAAGTTTCTCGTGATCACGGCGCAAGGCTCGGTCGAAGAAGCGGTGCAAGCGATCAAGCTCGGCGCTTACGACTTCGTTCGCAAGCCTTTCGATCTCGCCGAAGTGATCGCCGGGCTTCGCAACGCACTGCACATGAGCTCGCTCGAGCAACGCGTCGAGTACTTTGCCAACCGCGATCGCGCGCGCCTCACGCCGCAAGAGATGGTCAGCGAGTCTCCGGCGATGCGGCGCCTGCTCGCCGAAGCGACCTTGATCGCGACGAACGACGTGCCGGTCGCGTTGATCGTCGGGGAGAGCGGCACTGGCAAACAGCTGATCGCACAAACCCTGCACGAGAGCTCCGCCGTGCGCGCAGGTGCGTTCGTCGAGCTCAACTGCTCGGCGATCCCTGAAACGCTCGTCGAGAGTGAGCTCTTCGGTCACGAACGCGGAGCGTTTTCCGACGCGCGTTCGCGCAAGCGCGGTCTCGTCGAAATCGCGGACGGTGGCACGCTCTTTCTCGACGAGATCGGCGACTTGAACATCTCGGCGCAAGCGAAGCTGCTGACGTTTCTCGAGCAGCGCAGCTTCCGGCGCCTCGGAAGCACGACCCTCAAGCGCGTGCAGACGCGCGTCGTCGCGGCCACCAATCGCGATCTCGCCGCGATGGTGAACGACAAGACGTTTCGCGAAGACCTCTGGTATCGCCTCAGCGGCATGACGTTGCGGATCCCACCGCTGCGCGATCGGCCGGAGGAGGTACCCGCACTCATTCACATGTTCTTACAGGAAGCGAACCGAACCTACGGCCGCCGTTGGCGGCAGGTAGCCGACCCGGCACGGCGTGTGCTCGAGCGCTATCGCTGGCCGGGCAACATTCGCGAGCTCAAGGCGACGGTTCACCGCGCCGCGCTCATGAACGATGCCGATACCTTGGAGCTCGTGCACTTGCCGGCCGAGCTGATCAGCGCAGCGCTCGCCGAACCAGAGCGGCCACAGAGAGCCGACGGCGACAACGTTTCCGGGCTCAATTCGGTCGCAACCCTGGCCGAAGTTGAAGCACTTCACATTCGGCGCGTGCTCGCGCTGTGCGGCGGCAACAAATCCGCGGCAGCGCAGTTGCTCGGAATCACCCGCCAAACACTCGCGAAAAAGTTGGGCTCCGACTGAGGCGCTGCTGTGGATCCAGATCGCGGCCTCGAGCCCGACCGAGTTCAGCGTGCCGGCGGACTAGACTGCGCCGCGGCGGCCGCGGGTGGCACGCTCGGACGCTGCGGTTTGTGCTGCCCGTTGACCCAGGTATTTGCGACTGCCTGCGCAGACGCCGTTCCGGGAAACGACAACACGCGTTCGCCAGCGCGGAACACCCAGAGCGCTCCGGGCTGACCTTTTTCCCACGTCTCGTCGCGCGTCAGCGGCTCGGTCGCGATCACGGCCATCCGCGCTTCGGGAACCTCGCGCATCACATCGCCCAAGTTGACGCGCACGTCGGCGTCCACCAACGTCGCGGAGCCAAACGGCGGCTCTCGCAGGATGCACGACAGGTTGTCGCCGCATCGCGCGTACAAGCATTCGCCATCGGCGTACAAGAAGTTGAACACGCCGTCTTGTCCGAGTTCGTTGCCGAGCTCGTGAAGTGTCTTGCCCAGCTGATACGGATCGCTCGGATAGCGATCGCCGTACGCTGTGCGCAGCTCTTCGAGCAACACGCAAAACGCGTGTTCGCTATCGGTATCGCCGAGCGTGCTTTGCCACTTCAGCGGGCGTTCGCGGATCGACGGCAATGTGCCGTTGTGCGCAAACACGAGATGACGCCCGTGCAACACGCGCACGAACGGGTGCGTGTTCACGATCTTCGGCTCGCCGCGCGTCTTCTTTCGAATGTGCGCGATCGCCAAGCCGGTTTGAATCGGGTTCTCGCGCAAAAAACGTGCAAGTGGGCTCGAGAACGCCGGATGCGGCTCGAGAAACGTGCGCGCAAAGTAGCCTTCGTAGAGGGATAGACCCCAGCCATCCGCGTGCGGGCCCGTCTGTCCGCCGCGCAGCGCGAAACCGGTGAAAGAAAACACCAGATCAGCCGGCACGTTGGAAACCACGCCGAGCAACTCACACACGATACACCTCCATGCCGCTATCAGCGGCGACGATTCGAGTTCGATAAATTCGTTCAGGCGCTGTCGCACTCGAGCTCGAGCGACGTCAGCGACTCCGGATCGCGCCATGCGTGCACGGGTTGACCCGTGTGCACCTGCTCGACGTAATATGCGAGCATCTGACGCAATGCCTCGGCGCGATGGAGGCCCCTAGCCTCGAGCGCCGCAAGAGCACGGCTTTGCCACACCGCACCCGTAGTGCCCATATGCACGCGAGCGTTGATGATGCCAAGTGTATCGTCGACTTCTGCCACAGTCACACCGGCATCCAGCAAAGCATGACGCGCTTGTGACACGATCTCGGGGAGAAGGTCGCGCGCGAGCACCGATTCCGGCCGGCCGTTTTCACGCGGCCACGCGAGCTCGGCATCGAGCCCGAACTGCGCCGCGCGATAGAAGTTGCGCTCCGCGAGCGCGAACGGAAACGCCGGCAACAGCTCCAGCATGCGCGGTGCGTACGCGAGCATTCCGCCGAGCAGACACGCCGCGTTCGCGACCATATCGCGGACACTCGGTCCTGAAGGCAACGCACGCAACTCGATCCGCAAATGTCCTCCGCCTTCGGCATCGTACACCGGGCGGTTCCACTTCCAGACCGTGCCGTGATGCAGTCGCAACTCGGAAAGCTTCGGCACCCCACCCTGCGCGAGGCCCGCGAGTGGCAGCTCCGGGCTGCACACCGGTAAGACCGGCTCGTACAGCGCGACACTTTCACGGAACAGCTCAGCCGCACCTTCGCGCACCCAACCGCTGCCAAATCCGGTGCGTCCGGGCGCTTGCCAGTCGTTGTCGTCGTCGACAGGCCGGTCGTCTCCGGCCTGTTGGAACAACGCGACACGCGTCTCTTCCCACAGCCGGTGCTCGAGGAACGTCGGTGAGTTGCCGGACACAGCGAGCACCGGTGCCGTCAGCATCATCGCTGCGTTGAACATGCGTGCGAACTCTTCCGGAGCGGTGCGCACATGTAGTTGAAACGCCAAGTTCGCGCCCTCGAGTGCGATGTCCTCCGAGATCAGCTCGAGCGTATCTTCGCCTTCGATGCGAACCGTGAACGGCCCCTTGCGCAAGCGACGCAACCCGGCCGCGAGCGCGCGGTAGCGCGGGCGATCAGTGATCGAGCCGCTCGAAAAGTCGTCCGGGCGGAACGTCGGCAAGATGCTGATTGGCACCGAGCGCGCACCGCGCGCAACCGCTTGGCGTTCGATGTCGTCGATCGTGCGCACGAGGTGATCCTCGAGCGCCGTAAACGGGCGACCCGCGAGCCGAACCGGCGGTGTGTTGAGCTCGATGCTGAACGCGCCGAGCTCGGGGGTGATCAGCGGATTTTTCGCCGCGCTCTCCACCTGTTCGTTGACCGGGAACGGACGACCCTGGCCATCGATCAGGAACAGCTCGAGCTCGGCGCCGATCGTGCGATCGCCGATCCCGAACCCTGGCCGATCGAGAACATGGTCGAGTGCCGTCAGCGCGTCCTGGAGACGTGCCTTGAAACGGCGATGGTCCTCCGCCGTGAAGTGCTCTTGATCGATTTCGATGCCCAAGGTGACTGGGTACAAAGCACGGCGCATGCCGGTCGTCAGGCAAGTAAAAAGCTTCACGATTCGAGGAGTTTGGGAATTTCGGGCGGCGCCGTGTGGCGATGCAGGCTCGGGCTGCGACCCATGTGGCGCATCCGTGCCTCAGTGAATCGCTCCGGTCCCGGGCGATGGAGACGGGAACCCCACACTGATCTACAGTCCCCTGCACCCCCTGGAGACCCATCGTGAAAGACGCATTCATCTGTGACGCCATCCGCACGCCAATCGGCCGCTACGCCGGTGTACTGTCCTCCGTTCGCGCCGACGACCTGGGCGCGATTCCGATCAAGGCCCTGCGCGAGCGCAATCCGAAGCTCGATTTCAGCGCGATCGACGACGTGATCTTCGGCTGTGCGAATCAAGCCGGCGAGGACAACCGCAACGTGGCGCGCATGTCGAGCTTGCTCGCGGGCTTGCCTGCCGAAGTTCCGGGCACGACGGTGAATCGTTTGTGCGGCTCGGGCATGGACGCAGTCAGCATCGCTGCGCGTGCGATCAAGAGCGGCGAAGTCGATCTGATCATTGCGGGCGGCGTGGAATCCATGTCGCGCGCGCCGTTCGTCATGGGCAAGGCGACGACCGCGTTCAGCCGCAACGCCGAGATCTTCGACACGACGATCGGTTGGCGCTTCGTGAATGCGTTGATGAAGAGCCAATACGGCGTGGACTCGATGCCCGAGACCGCGGAAAACGTCGCCGAAGAATACAAGATCGCACGCGACGCGCAGGACAAGTTCGCGGTCGCGAGCCAGAAGAAGGCTGTCGCAGCGCAAGAGCGCGGTTGGCTCGCCGAAGAGATCGTCGCGGTGCCGGTGCAACGCGGCAAGAACGAAGTCGTGCAAGTCGACAAGGACGAGCATCCGCGCGGCGACACCACGCTCGAAGCACTCGCGAAGCTGTCGACACCGTTTCGCAAGCCGGGAACGGTCACGGCGGGCAATGCGTCGGGCG
>DASRXR010000354.1:0-4715 GCA_035687405.1 Polyangiales bacterium | reverse complement strand
TCGCGTCGAAGTGCAAGCCCTCCTTGAGCACAGTGCCGAACTTCGCCCAGAAGTCGAGATACTCCTCCGGCTTGTCCGCCTGAAGCTTGTTCAGCAAGTCGAGCACACGCCGGATCACCTGCTTCTTGATCGTGCGCACCGTCGCCGAGTCCTGCAGGAGCTCGCGCGAGACGTTCAGCGGCAAGTCGTCCGAGTCGATCACGCCGCGCACGAAGCGAAGCCAACGCGGCATCAGCTCCTCGCAGTTGTCCATGATGAACACGCGCCGCACGTACAAGCGCACGCCGTGCTTCCACTCCGGATTGCCGAGATCGAACGGCGGCCGCTTCGGCACGTACAAGAGCCCGGAGAACATCTGCGTGCCTTCGACGTGGAAGTGCAAGCGCGCGAGCGGCGGCTCCCAGTCGTGCGTCAGATGTTTGTAGAACTCGTTGTACTGCTCGTCGGTGACGTCTTTTTCGGAGCGCATCCAGAGCGCGCTCGCTTTGTTCACCGCTTCGTACTTGAAGGTCTCGGGAGCGTCCTTGTCGGTGCCCTCTTTGCGCTTCACGAGCAGCTCGATCGGCTGCGCCACGAAGTCGGAATAACGTTCGACCAGCTCGCGCAAGCGCCACTCGCGCGAAAACTCTTCGTGCTCCGGCTTCAGATGCAGCACGACGGACGTCCCGATCTCCTCGCGATCCGCCGGCTCGATCGTGAACGAGTCCTTACCATCCGAGCTCCACTTCAACGCCTTGTCGGTACCGGCGGGGCGGCTGACCACTTCGATGCGGTCGGCGACGAGATAGCCGCTGTAGAAGCCCACGCCGAACTGACCGATCAGCTTCAAGTCCGAAGCCTGGTCGGCTTTGCGCAAACGCTCGACGAGCTCTTTGCTCCCCGACCGCGCGACCGTGCCGAGGTCCTTGCGCAGCGACTCTTCCGACATGCCGATGCCGTTGTCCGCGATCGTCAACGTCTTCGCTTGTTCATCCGGGATCAAGCGAATGCGCGGCGTGTGACCGGCCGGTGCGAGCTCGTGATTGCTCAACGCTTCGAAGCGCAACTTGTCGAGCGCGTCGGCGGCGTTCGAGATGAGCTCGCGAAGAAAAACTTCCTTGTTGCTGTAGAGCGAGTTGATGACGAGGCTCAGCACTTGGCTGACTTCGGCCTCGAATCGATGAGTGTGTGCGCTCGATGGATCTGCCATGGTGCGTAGGTCTCCAGGTGCCCGCGCAGGGCGCGACCAAGATGTCCATGCACGGGAAACTGTCAAGCGAACGCCCACCCGCGCGCACACGGTCCCGAGCACGAGGCACCCACAGCCACCCACGCAGCCAATCTATCGCAGACGCGTATACTGATCTGTCTGGATGGACGCCCACGACCGGATGTTCGGCGAGATCGCCGTGCGGCTCGAGCTCCTCACGCGTGAACAACTAGGCGCATGCAGGAAAGCCCAAGCCGATAGCGCAGGAAAGCGCAGTCTGCCCGAGCTCGCGCTGTCGCTCGGGATGTTGTCCGATGCCGAGATCCAGCTCGTATCCGACCAGCAGCGAAAAGTCCTCGATCGCCGGCGTGAGGCCCGCGATTCCGCATCGATGCCGCCGGAGCGCCCGACCAAACCTCCAACCCGAGGCCGCACGATTACCGCTTCGGGGACCGGTGGCGCAATCGTGGCCTCGGCGCAGGCGGTGGCCGCAGCCCGGGACAGCCAACCGGGCCTGCGCCCCGAGAGCCGCACGCGCGTCTCAGCCCCACCGCCAATTCCCGCCCAGGCGAGGCCCGCGTCCTCAGCGCCGGCGCCGCTAGGCACGGCTGCAGCCAGGCGCGGCGACGACGACACGAGCGCGCGACTCGAGCGAGAGCCGACCGTGCCGCGCGTTCCGCACGAGCCGCGCAGCTTGATCGGCATGGGCTTGATCGTACCGGACCTCGAGCACACGCCGCTCGATCCGTTCGCGGAGTCGGAGGCTCGGGCACTGCGTGCAGATTCACTGCCGCCGAGCGCGCCACCGACGCGCGACGAGCGGACGGGTAAGCGAACCGAAGTGCCTCCATCGCGTGCACGTAGGCTCGCGAACCATCCGCCTGCGAATTCGAACCTCGAAGTCCCGAAGCCGAGCCTGGGACGCGGCTTGGGTGGCGCATTGCTGAACGGAAGCGCACAGCTGCAGCGCTCGCCCGGCGAATCGCTCCGCAGTCTCGCACCCCCTGAAGGATCGCTACGCCCGGCGGCGGATCGAGGCTGGCGCAACCCGACTCGCCCGCCTCCACCGAGCCAAGCTGCAGCGCGGCCCGAGCCCCTCGAGGTTCCCGGGTTGAGCACGCGTGCAGGCTCGCTCGCGTGGACACCTTCGCCTGCACCGAATTCCTCGATGCGGCCGATCGCGAACGAATCTGCGACGGCGTCCGCTCCGCAGCCGACAGCGGCCACGTTTCCGTCGGACAGCCGGTATCTCGATCAACTTCTCGCGCTCGCGGTCGAAACCGGCGCGAGCGATCTGCACGCCCACAGCGGTTCACCGGTTCTCGCGCGCGTCGATGGCGCGCTCTGGCCACTCACGGCGGATGCGCCGCTGACGCCGCCCGCAGCCGAACAAGTGATCGCCGAGATCATGACCGACGCGCAGTGGGACGAGTTGCAGCTCGGCGGCGAGGTGCGCTTTTCGTACGAGCTATCGGGTGTCGGAAGGTTTCGCGCGCACGCCTATCGCCAAGCGCATGGGCTCGACATCGTGTTTCGCGCGTTGCCGGAGCACATCGCCGATCCCAAGGACTTGTCGCTGCCCGCGCGCATGTTGTTCCACGTGCTCGAAGCGCGCTCGGGGTTGTTCATCGTGAGTGGCCCGCCCGGCTCGGGCAAGACCACGACGCTCGCGACGCTCACACACGCGCTCGCGAACGAGCACAACTTGTACGTCGCAACGGCAGAGTCGCCGATCGAGATCGTACACGGACCGGGACTCGGCATGATCGAGCAACGCGAGGTCCCGCTGCATGCGCACAACTTCTCGGAGTGCATCGAGCAAGCGGTGAGCCTCGGCGCAGACGTGATCGCCGTCTCGGAGCTGAGCACGCCGTCGGCGATCATGTCCGCGCTTCAAGCTGCGCTGTCCGGTTGCGCGGTGATCGCAGTGATTCAAGCCGAGAGTCCGTGGGCTGCGCTCGCTCAACTGCTCTCGCACTTCAGCGGGACAGAACGCTTGCACGCGCGCGCCAAGCTCTCGATCGCACTCAAGGCCGTCTACACGCAGCACTTGATGCCGCGTTCGAGCGCACGCGGGCGGATCCCGGCGGTCGAGATGCTGGTCGGTACGCCGCAGGTGGCACAGCTGATCGCAGACGAACAGCTCGAAGGCATCGAAGCACTGATGGGCTCGCAGGTGCCGGGCATGCAAACGCTGGAACTAGCGCTGCACGAGCTCGCACGTGCGCGAATCATCACGCCTGAAGTCGCACAGCGAGCGGCGCGCCGCGAGCGAGCGGAGGCGAGCGGCACATGACGAAGCTGGCGCAATTCGTGTCGAAGCTCGACACCGTCGGTGCGAGCGAGCTGCTCTTGGGTCCGGGTCGCCCGCCTTTGTATCGCAGCTCGAATGGTCTGCTCCCGTTGCCGGGCGAAGGCGCGGTCGCGGGCGGCGAGCTGCAGACCTTGGTCGAAGGCTGGTTCGGACCGGATCGCTGGGCTCACTTACACTCGCGGCGCGCGATCTCGTGCGTCCTCGGTTTTCCGTCGCATCCACGGCTGCGCGTCCGTTGCACCCTCGCGAGGCTCGGGCCGACGTTGCAGATCCGAGTGCTGGACGCGCCGCTCGAGCTCGCAGAGCTGCAGCTGCCAGCCGCACTGGCCGGACTCGCCGATTTGACGAGCGGGCTCGTGATCGTCACCGGCCCGGCAGGCAGCGGCAAATCGAATGCGGTCGCGAGTCTCGTGCAAGTGATCGCGGAGCGCCGACGGCGCCACATCGTCACGCTCGAAAACCCGGTCGAGCTGTTGCATCACAGTCGGATCTCGAGCGTGTCTCAGCGCGAGCTCGGCGCGCATTGCTCGTCGTATTCGATCGGCGTGCGAAGTGCGCTGCAAGCCAACGCGGACGTGATCGTGCTCGGGAAGCCGAGCGACGACGAGTTGTGTGAATCTGCGCTGCGTGCGGCCCACAGCGCGCTCGTGCTCGCGGAGATTCCGGGTCGGGGTTGCGTGCTGGTGCTCGAGCGGCTCCTCGCGGCATCGGCCGCGATCTCGGATAGCGCGAGTTTTGCGGATGCGTTTGCGGCCATCATCGCGCTCGAGTTGATTCCGAAGCGAGGCGGAGGTCGCGTGCCGGCCTGCGAGATCATCACGCACAGCCAAACGCTGGGTGTGGTGTTGCGCGACGGGAGACCGGGCGGAATCACGAAGCTGCCGGAACCAGCCTTCGGCCCCGGCAGTCAGACGTTGGAAACATCGAAGCTCGAGCTGCAGCGTCAGGGTCTAATCGACGCGCCCGCCTGAGCTTACTTCGACAAACCGTCCGGCACCGCGTCTGCTGCAATGCCCATCACGTGGTAGCCCTTGTCCACGTAGATCGTGGTTCCGGTGATGCCTGCGCCGAGCGGACTGCACAGAAAGGCTGCCGTCGCACCGACGTCGGCCGGCACGATCGACTCCGGCAATGGTGAGTTTCGCTCGGTGTACTGGATCATCTTTTCGATGAAGCCGATCGCACTCGCCGCACGCGATGCCCACGCGCCGG
>DASRXR010000353.1:0-2390 GCA_035687405.1 Polyangiales bacterium | reverse complement strand
GTCCGTGATGAGGTTGAAGCCGATCGGCTCTTCAAGCTCCCGACGATCATGGACTTGGAAGGCAAGGTCGAGCGCGAAGAGCCGATCGGCTTCAACCTCATCACGGACTTGTCGTGGAAGGACGTGCTCGATCTGTACACGTGCACCGAGTGCGGTCGCTGCAGCGACAACTGTCCGGCCTACACGACGGACAAGAAGCTCTCGCCCAAACACGTGACGCTCGCGCTGCGCGACCACCTGTACGCGTGCGAGCCGCTCGTGATCTACAAGGGCACGTCAGCCGACGTTCCGAGCGAACAACAAGGCGAGATGCAGCGCGAGGAGATGCACCACGCCGATCCGCCGAAAGACGCGTACTTCATCCCGAACCAGATCGTCGACTTGATCCCGAACGTGCTCGACCCCGACGTGGTTTGGGCGTGCACGACGTGCCGCGCCTGCGAAGAGCAGTGCCCGGTGATGATCTCGTACGTCGACAAGTTCATCCAGATGCGCCGCAACCTCGTGATGATGAAAAACGAGTTCCCGGCCGAGCTGATGAAGCCGTTCAACGGCATCGAGACCAACGGCAACCCGTGGAACATGTCGCAGATGGATCGCGCGAACTGGTCCGATGGCTTGGATGCGCCGCTGATCGGCGATCACCCGGATGCCGAGGTGCTCTACTGGGTCGGTTGCGCGGCGAGCTACGACGACCGTGCGAAGAAGATCGCACGCGCGACCGTGCAGCTACTCCAGCACGCGGGCGTGAACTTCGCGATTCTCGGAACCGAAGAGACGTGTACGGGTGATCCGGCCCGGCGCGCCGGTAACGAGTTCTTGTTCCAGACGATCGCGGCCCAGAACGTCGAGACGTTGAAGGGCTACGAAGTCGAGAAGAAGAAGATCGTGACGACGTGTCCGCACTGCTTGAACACGCTGCTGAACGAGTACCCGGACTTCGGCGGCAACTACCAAGTCGTCCACCACAGCACCTTCCTCGACGACCTCGTCAAGGCCGGCAAGCTCGTGCCGAAGAACTCGCACGAAGGTGGCGTGGTGTTCCACGACAGCTGCTACCTCGGTCGCTACAACGACGTCTACGAGGCGCCGCGCAACGTCCTGAACGCGATCCCGGGTGTGAAGCTCTCCGAGGTCAACTACTGGAACAAGAACAAGGGCCTGTGCTGCGGTGCCGGTGGCGCGCAGATGTTCATGGAAGAGCAGAACGAGAAGCGCGTGAACGTGAAGCGCACGCTGCAGCTGCTCGAGACCGGCGCGAAGACGATCGCGAGCGGTTGCCCGTTCTGCATGACGATGCTGACGGACGGGCTCAAGGCGCAAGAGAAGGAAGATTCGATCAAGCAGATGGACATCGCGGAGATTCTCGCGAAGTCGGTCGGCGTCGGGGTTCAAGCGGGAGCCGAGGCCGCGGAGTAACAAATGGACGGGGGGACAGCGCTCGACTCGATGCTGCGTATGCTGCTGGCACTCGCTGGCGTATGCGCGCTCGCGTGGGTGGTGCTGTCCCTGCTCGCGCGGCGCGGGCTCTTACAATTTGCGAGTGGGCTCGCTGGGAAGTCCGGGCGGCTGCGTGTGCTCGAGCGAGTGTCGCTGTCGCCGCGGCGGCAACTCTTTCTCGTGCAGGCCGACTCGCGCGTGTTCCTGGTCGGCACGGGTGAGGCTGGGCCACCGGCTCTGATCGCGGAGCTCGATGGCGAAGATCGAGAACGGCCGCTGCGGGCTGCACGCATGGAGGCCGCGAGTTGACGTGTCGGAGACGATCGTCCTGGTGGTGGCTCTTTCGCTACTGCCCTTCGTCTTGATGGTATCGACCAGCTTCGCGAAGCTGGCGATCGTGTTTGCGATGCTGCGTAACGCGCTCGGGATCGGCGGGGCGCCCGAGGGAGCGGTCATCGGAGTGCTCGCCGCGCTGCTCAGCGTGTACGTGATGCTGCCGGTCGGGCGCGACATGCTGCGCGACGCGGCCCCGGTGGTTGCGAAGCTCGATCTGGCTGCGCCGCTCTCGGGCCAGGGCGTGAAGAGTTTGCGCGACATCGCCGTGAGTGCGGCCGAACCGCTGCGCCAGTTTTTGGAACGCAACTCGAGCGCAAGCGAGCGCGGGCTGTTTCTCGGAATCGCTCGCCGCGGATTGCCGCAGAACGAGCGCGAGACGGTGCAGGAGCGAGACTTGCTCGTCGTGCTTCCGGCGTTCTTCGTGACCGAGCTCGCGGAAGCGTTTCAGATCGGGTTCTTGCTGCTCTTGCCGTTTATCGTGCTCGATCTCGTGATCGCTACGATTCTGGCGTCGCTCGGGATGCAAGCGCTCACGCCGAGCACCGTGGCGTTGCCGTTCAAGTTGCTGTTGTTCCTGAGCGTCGACGGGTTTCGGCGTGAGCGCTTGCATCCCG
>DASRXR010000352.1:0-17506 GCA_035687405.1 Polyangiales bacterium | reverse complement strand
CACGGCTCGCGCTTGCGGATCGGTCGGACGGACTTGTGCGTGATCGCGCCGAGCGCGAGCAAAAGCGCGCTCGAGTCGGATGGGCCACAGCTCGTCGCAGAGAGCTCGAGCATGCTGCAGGTCCTCGCCGACGTGCAGCGGATGGCTGCACTGAAGTGGCCGGTGCTCGTGAACGGCGAGAGCGGCACCGGCAAAGAAGGTATCGCGCTGTCGTTGCACACGCTCGGGCCGCGGCGCGACAAGCGGTTCGTCGCGATCAACGCGGGGGGACTGCCACGTGAGTTGATCGAGTCGGAATTGTTCGGTCACGAGCGCGGCGCGTTCACGGGTGCGAACGTGACGCGGCGCGGCGTGTTCGAGCAGGCGACAGGCGGCACTTTGTTTCTCGACGAAATCGGAGAGTTGCCGCTCGACTTGCAGGCGCGCCTCTTGCGCGTGCTCGAGACGGGCGAGATTCGGCGGCTCGGGGCGGAGCGCACGCTCGCGGTCGATGTGCGGCTCGTCTGCGCGACGCATCGCGACTTGCCAGCGATGGTCGCCCAAGGTTCGTTCCGGCAGGACTTGTACTACCGCGTCGCGCGGCTCGTTCTGCAGGTTCCAGCGCTTCGCTCGCGGCTCGAAGACGTGGCCGTGCTCGCGACGCACTTCCTCGGTCAAATCGCAGGGGAGGTGGGCGCGCGTGAGCTCACGAGCGACGCGCTGTTGCGCCTCCGGTCGCACGACTGGCCCGGCAACGCCCGCGAGCTTCGCAACGTGGTGTGCGCGGCTGCTGCTGAGAGCGGCGCGTACATCGAAGCTGCCGACATCGACCGCGCGCTCCTGCGCCTCGGAGACGGCTCGCGGCTTCGCGCGCCCGGTGGTGATGCGTGTCGCGTTGCGGTCGAGCAATACGCCGGCAACAAGGCCGCCGCAGCCCGAGCACTAGGAATCCCGCGCTCGACGCTGCGCGACCGGTTGCGAAGCGATCAGTGAGCGGGGGGACGCACGCTCGGAGAGCCGCTGATGTACGACTCGAGCGACTCGATCAACGATTCCTTTTCACCGAGGAGCCCGTTGATCACGTCGCCGATGCTGATCACACCGATCACGGTGCTCTGATCGATCACCGGCAGATGCCGCGTGCGCCGGTCGGTCATCAGGCCCATGCAGTGCTCGATCGAGTCGCGCGGCGATACGGCGGTCACATCCGCGCGCATGACGTCGCGAACGCGGGATGCGAGCGTCGAACGGCCTTGCCACAAGATCTTCCGCACGCAGTCGCGTTCCGACAAGATGCCGAGCAGGCCGTGTTTGTCGCAAACGAGCACCGCACCGATCTCGTGTGTGCCGAACAACGTGATCGCATCCTGCACGGATGAATCGGGCTCGACCGACCAAACGTTGTTGCCCTTGTGCGCTAGTAGTTGCTCTACCCTTGTGGACATGCGTTCCCTCGTTTGCGTTCGAGCACTTCCGAACCGTGGCCCCCAAGCCACGTCCCCACAAAAACGGTAACCGCGTCGGATAGGCTCGGCAACACGTGACCCCCGCCGAACGCACACGTGCACGACGATTCGGCTGTCACACGCGCGCACACCTACCTGATTCGATCAGGCTGTGGCTTGCAGCCGTCAGCTGCTGAGCTCGAACTCGGCTTCGCTGAGGTGACCGGCGGCGCGCCAGTGTGGTCTGGGTCACCGCGCGGTGTGCGCCGCGAGTTGTTTCAGAATCGCATCGGTCAGCGCTTCAGCCGGCGTAGCTCGCAGGCGCACGCTGCGGTCGTTGTTCCACCACGTGCGTTGCCGTCGTGCGTACAGCAGCGTGGCGCGACCGATGTCGAGCTCGGTCTGATCGAGCGGAACGCCCAGTCGCACGTGGTCGAGCGCCTGCTTGTAACCGACCGACTGCAACACACGCAGATCCGGGCCGTATCGCGCGACAATTGCGCGCACCTCATCGATCAACCCCTGCTCGAGCATGCTCCGCGTCCGCGCGCGCACGCGTTCGGCGTGTTGTGCGCGCGGAAGATCCACGAACAGAGTCCAATCGCGATAACGAGGCGCCCCGAGCGCGTGCTCATCGCGCAGGTCTCCGAGTGGCCGACCGAGCTGTGAGTACACTTCGAGCGCGCGAACGACCCGCAGCTTGTCGTTGACGTGAATGCGTTGCGCACTTCGCGGATCGACCTCCGCGAGTCGCACGTGCATCGCGAGCGCGCCTTCGCGATCCCATTCGGCTTCGAGTGAAGCGCGCAGCTGCGCATCGACTTTCGGCACGGAGACCAAGCCGCGGAGCAGCGCGCGCAGCCACAGACCTGTGCCACCTACGACGATCGGGACGGACCCGCGCGAGTGCACGTCTGCGATCGCGGCGTCCGCAAGTGCGGCGTAGCTCGCGGCATCGAGCGGTTCATCCGGATTGCGCACGTCGATCAAGTGGTGTGCGATGCCGCCGAGCTCCGCCGCTGTCGGCTTCGACGCGCCGATGTCGAAGCCGCGATAGACTTGCACGCTGTCGGCGCCGATCAGCTCGCCGTTCAGTTGTCGCGCGAACTCCAGCGCGACGGCCGTTTTGCCGACGCCGGTCGGCCCCGACACCACCGCGATGGGAATGTCGAGTGTGGTTGAGGCGCTCATGCCGATTCGCTCAACGACCGAGCCGCCGCTCGAGCTCGTCGAACGGCATGCTCACTACGATTGGGCGGCCGTGCGGACAGTGACCTTGAAAGTCGTCGACCTCGTCGAGCGCGCGCAAGAGCGCACTGATTTCCTCCGGCGACAGCGGATCACCCGCGCGAATCGCGCCGTGACAGGCCATCGTCGCGAGTGCCATGTCCACTGCATCTGCGAACGCGCGCTCGCCCGATCGCGTGAGCTCCGCGAGCAGATCGCGAATCAGACGCGCGGGCGGTGCGCGATTCAGCAGCGCCGGCACTGCCGCGACTGCGATCGTGGTCGGTCCGAGCCGCGTGCACTCGAGGCCGAGCGCTGCGAGCTCCTCGTGGCTCTGCTCGATGCGCAACGCTTCGAGCTCGCTGCACTCCACGCGCTCGGGAAAGAGCAGCCGCTGCACTTTGACTGTGCGCGACCGATAGCTTCGCCGTAGCTGATCGAAGCGCACGCGCTCGTCGGCAGCGTGCTGATCGAGGACGTACAAGCCGGCTTCACCCTCGCAGATCAAGAACGTGCGCCGCGACTGCGCGAGGGCTCGGAGCGACCCAAAGAATTTTCGTCCGCCGAGCAGCGCGCCCGAATCCGAGACTCGATCAGCCTGCGGCAGCGGGGAAACGAGCATTCCGTCGAAAGCGCGTGGCTCGACAGACTGACCATTCGAGCCATCGAGCCCCCACGGGTCCGGGGCGCGGTCATCGAGCGGCGCGCTCGGTTCGTTCGCACTCGGCTGGGGGAGACCGCCTTGCCAATACGCCGCGCCGCGCGACGCAGGGCCGCTCCAGGCGGAGGTGCCAAGCTTCCGTGCCAATGCACGGGTGAGGCCGTCGTAGAGCGCACGGCCGCGGGCAAAGCGCACCTCCAGCTTTTGCGGGTGCACGTTCACGTCGACCTCACTCGGATCGAGCTCGAGGTAGACCGCCCCCACGGGAAAACGTCCGGGGGGAAGCACGCTGCCGTAGGCGTATGCCACACATCGTGCGAGGGCCATGTCGCGCACCGCGCGCCGATTCACGAGTACGTGCAGATTCGCCGAACCCGAGCGCGCGCGTTCGGGTGCGCCGAGCGACGCCGACACTCGTACGCCTTCGAACTCGGCTTCGTATTGGAGCAAAGACTCGTCCGGAAACGCAGCCGCCACGCGAGCATGGGCGATCTCGGTCCGCGGAAACTCGTACGCGGTGCGCCCGTCTCGCTGCAGGGTCAGCGCGATCTCCGGAAAGCCGAGCGCTGCACGTAGGCAGGCCGCAGCCACCTGTGCGCCCTCAGTCGGCTTGGATTTTAGGAACTTCAGTCGCGCGGGCACATTGTAAAAAAGGTCCGCAACCTCGATCGTGGTACCGGGTGCAGACCCTGTCTCTTCGACTGCGCCCCGGTGACCGCCCTCGATCTCCAAGCGTGTGCCCGCCAGAGCCTCACGTGGACGGGTCAGGAGCGTAAAGCGCGATACCGATGCGATCGACGGCAGGGCTTCGCCTCGGAACCCGAGCGTCCGAATGGAAAATAGATCGTCGCGGGAACTGATCTTGCTAGTGGCGTGGCGTTGGACACACAGCGCCGCGTCAGATTGCGACATGCCACAGCCATCGTCTGTTACGCGGATATATGCTTGTCCGCCCTCTCGGATTTCGACGCTGATTCGTGTCGCACCCGCGTCGATCGCGTTTTCGACCAGCTCCTTCACGACACTGGCCGGCCGCTCCACGACCTCGCCTGCTGCGATTTGGTCGGCGAGTGCGTCGGGCAAAACACGGATTACGGGCGCCACGGTCGGACGCTAAAGGACGGGACAGGACTATGCCAACCAGGTCTCACACAGCTTCTTTACTTCACGCCGAAGTCCCCGTGGTCATTGTGAAAGTTATCTTGCGGGGAAGAGGCGGCGTTGACCCGGTCAGACCCGGCTTGCTAGCTTCCGCCCGGTGGTGAACGCAGATGACCAAGACCTGCCGTGGGTGTGGTCGCGAGTTCCTGGGCAGTGAGACCTACTGCCCGGACGACGGCTTTCGACTGACTGCGAGTGACTCGGGCGACTTTGCCGCTGCGGGCGGCGATCCATTGGTTGGGGTCACCCTCGACGGGCGGTATCGAATCCTGCGCGTCATCGGTGAAGGCGGCATGGGAGTCGTCTACGAGGCGTTGCACGTCGTGATCGAAAAGCCCGTCGCGGTCAAAGTGCTGCGGGAGACCTTTACGAGCCGGCCCGACGTGGTGGAGCGGTTTCGCCAGGAAGCGAAGAGCGCGTCGCGGATCGGCCATCCGAACATCATCGACGTCTCCGATTTCGGTGAGACGCCAAGTGGCGCCAGCTACATCGTGATGGAGATGCTGATTGGCGAGGACCTCGCCGACATCTTGGCACGTGAGCGTGTGCTCTCGCCTGCGCGCGCTACGCGCATTGTGTACCAGGTCGCGCGTGCGCTCGATGCGACGCATCGCAAAGGCATCGTTCATCGCGACCTGAAGCCCGAGAACATCTATTTGATCTCGGTCGACGGCGTGTCGGACGTCGTGAAGGTCGTGGATTTTGGTGTGGCGAAGATGAGCGACCTCGACAACGCGTCAGGTCGCAAGCTCACGCGCACGGGGATGCTGTTCGGAACGCCCGAATACATGAGCCCCGAGCAGGCCGCGGGGAAGCCGTTCGATCACCGCGTCGACATCTACGCGCTCGGTGCGATCTTCTTCGAGCTCCTGACGGGGCGCGTGCCGTTCGAGGGCGAGAACTTCATGGAGGTGCTCGCGAAGCACGGCTCCGATCGCGTACCGACGTTGACCGAGGTCAACCCGGGGACACGCGTCAGCTACGAGCTCGAGCGGATGGTCGCTCGCGCCCTCTGCAAGGATCCGGCGGAGCGGTACCAAACGATGGGCGAGCTCGCGAACGATCTGCGGCTCGCGCCCGAGATGCCGAGCAGCAATCCGAACGAGACGATCTCCCTGCCGGATTGGGCGCTCATCGCACCCGGACCGCCTTCGCTGCTCGACACCAACAGCACGGCGCCGATCGAGACTGCCAAGCTATTGCCGCCGCCGCTGCCGCGCACGCGGCAGAGCAACACTCGCCGGGTCTTGGTGTGGAGCGGAAGTGCGGCGCTGATCGTGCTGATCGGCTTTGCCACGTTCGCCTGGCGATCGGCGGGTACCGTCGAAGCACTGAATGGGGTTCGGCAGCCGTCGGCATCGCTGAGCCAGCCCGCCCCGAGTACGGCGCCGGCGCCGACGAGTCGGGCCGCCGCGCTGCCGCCAGTGGCTGCAACACCGCGCCCGCCCGAAGTTGCCTCGGCTGCGCCTGTGATGGCGTCGGCGGCTCCAGTCGCGTCGGCGGCTCCAGCTACACCTGCAGCCCAGCCGCACCAGCCTGTCGCCTACCGCGATGCCACTGCCACGGAAGGCGATCCGAACCGCGTCGAACTGCGCGTTCTCACGGAGCCGGCCGGTGCCCGCGTGAACGTGTTCGGCAAAGACACGCGCGAGCGCTGCAAGCTTACGCCGTGCTCGGTGTCGATTCCGCGCGGCCAGAAGGTGCGCGTTCGAGCGACGCTCGGGACTGCGACGATTCGGCGTCAGGTTTCGTATGCCGAAAACGCCGAGCTCGAGCTGAAGTTCGCTTCGGCAAACAGTCCGAGTTTTGCCGAGGCGAACGGCAAGAGCGATTCGCCTTCCGATCTGAAGGTGCCGGCGCTCTTTCGCTAGCGCTGACGTGCGCTACTCGAGATAGAACACGGTGATCGCGTCGCCACCTTCGTCGGGCGCGCCGGGCCGCGTCGTTTGCACGTAGGGCGGTGCCGCTTTCAGGTGCTCGCGGACAGCCTGGCGCAACGCACCACTGCCGTGGCCGTGCAGCACGAAACCGACCCGCAGTGGCCCCGAGTACAGACGGTCGATGAAGCTATCCAGCATCGCGAGGGCGTCGTCCGCGCGCAGACCTCGCAGATCGAGCGTGTTGTCGGCGCTACGCAACGGCGAGGACTCCGTGCGCACTATTTCCCGGAGCGGGACGACGTTGTCCGGCTCAGCGGCCGGACTCTCGGCTTTGCGCAAGTCCGGCAGATCGACCCACAGCTTCATCGCGCCGACTGCGACGAGCACGCGATTCTTTTGCGGGCCTTCGACGACGACCGCGTCCGCGCGCAATCGCGGCACGTAGACGCGGGCACCGATCGTGACGTCGGGTGGCTTGTCCGCGGGCGTTCGCTGCTCCGTCGCGAGTGCGCTTGCGAGGTCCGAACCCACAGTGACGGGGATCGCCGCGCTCTTGATCTTCCGCTCCGCTTCGGCGAGGTGTTGCGCGTCGCGATCCTGCCTGCGAAGGAGCGCCCGCGCTTGGTCGAGCTCAGAGCGCGCAGCCCGTAACTCGTTCATCAGCTGCTCGGCCTCGCGCGACAGCTTGCGCTTGCTCTGCTGTTGGAGCTCGTTCGAGCGCATCTCTTGCTCGCGCCGTTCGAGGTCGACCTTTCGGCGCTCGCTCTCGAGCTCCGCGCGCTCCGTACGCGCTGCGATCGCGGCGTCGCGAAGACGCTGCACCAGCAGCTCGAAGTCGCGCGCTTGCTCCGGCACGAACTGAGCCGCCGCTTCGATCACGGAGGCTGGCAAACCGTATCGCCGAGCGACTGTCAGCGCGCTCGAGGCGCCTGGCACATCGAGCAGCAGCTCGAAGGTCGGTTGCAAGCGCGTAGGATCGAACCCGACCGATGCGCTGCGCAGCCGGTCGTCCCGCTCGGCGAGTGCCTTCAGCGCTTCGTAGTGCGTGGTCACGACCAGCGCAGCGCCGCGCTCGCAAAACGTCTGCACGAGCGCGCACGCGAGCGCACCGCCTTCACCTGGATCGGTGCCGGTCGCGACCTCGTCGAGGAGCACGAGCGCGCCGGACTTCGTTTGATCCAAGATCTCGACCAAGTTACGCACGTGCGCCGAGAACGTGGAGAGGTTGGTGACGGTCGATTGCTCGTCGCCGAGCTCGGTCAGGATCGGATCGAAAAAACCGATCCGGCTGCCTTCCGCCGCCGGCAAGAGCATTCCGGCGCGTGTCATCAGCGCGCACAAGCCCAACGTCTTGAGCACGACCGTCTTGCCGCCCGCGTTGGGGCCCGACACGACGAGCCCGCGTCCGGCTTGAATCTCGATGTCGTTCGCGACCACCTGCACGCCCTCGAGCGCCAAGCCGGGGTGCCGTGCAGCCTTCAGCTGCGCGATCGGTTCGTCGCTCAGGTCGGGCGCGACACCGCGATACTCGCGTGCCAGCAGCGCCGCCGCGTTGCGTAAGTCGAACTGGTTCAATGTTTCTGCCGCGGCCAGCAGCTCGGGCAAGCGCTCGCGCACGCGGTCGGAGAGCGCAGCCAAGATCCGCAGCTGCTCGCGCTCGGCTTCGGCTTCGGCGACTTTCAAACGATTGCCGTGGGCCACGACCGCGCGCGGCTCGACGAAGATACTGGCGCCGCTGCTGCTCGCACCGTGGACGATTCCGGGCAAGCGATCGTGCGCATCGCGTCGCACCGGCAGCACGTAGCGGCCGTCGCGCAGCGTGAAGTAGTTGTCGGACAAGAGCGCGCCCTGCTTTGCGATCACGTCCTCGAGCCGGCCCACGATGCGCTCGCGCAACGCCGCTATTTCGGTCCGCACGCGGCCCAACTCTTCACTCGCGTCGTCGCGAAGCGTGCCGTCGAGCTCGACCGCACGACCGAGCTCGGTTTCGAGCGCATCGAGCGAGGGGTCCAAGGTTGCGGCAGCGGAGAGCGCCGGTGTCTGTGCGCGACGTGAGCCGAGAAAACGCCGCACGCGAACCGCGTGTTGCAAGGTCGCGCGCACGTCCGCCAGCGATAGAACATCCAACGTTCCCTCGCGAGCGAGCCGCTCGAGGTGAGGGCCGACGTCGCGCAGCCCGTCGAGCGGAAGCCCTTCGCCGTTGTTCAGGCACGTCGCTGCCTCGGCCGTTTGCGCGAGCAGGTTTCGCGTTTCATCCAGGCTCGTCGCGAACGAGATCCCGAGCCTACGCGCGGCCTGACCGGAACAGCGCGCAAGCCAAGCTTCGCCCACGCGCGACCACTCGAGGTGCCGCAACGCTCGCGACAGCCGCGATGCCGGGGGGCTCGCAGCGGGAGGGTTGAGATCGGGCGAAGTCAAAACTTTTCGTAGGGAGACGACTGCGTGACGGCCGGTACCTGCGGCGATCTAGCACTGATCGACGGCGCCGGCTGAGCGCGTTGCTTTTGCCGGCGCTCGCGGCGAGACGGGGTCGCCTTCGCCTGCGTGGCGCGCGACTGCGTAGCGCGCGGCTGTGCCATCGGCAAGAGCGTCACGTTTTTGCGACCGTCTTCAGGTACGAGTTCGATCGTGTGATCGACGAAGCCGCGCTTGCGCAGCAGAAGTAGGATCGGTGAGCCGGCCGTAACCGCGATGTCGAGCGGAGTCTCTCCGACTTCGACGCCATTGCGATAGACCTGCGCCGACTCGGGTGTGGTCTCGAGCGTGACGACTCGCTTCGGCGCAGCTTGCGCGAAGACGGAGCCGTCGGCCGTGTTGGATGAAGCGCGCGCCGCATCCGCGCTGCTCGCGCGCGCGAGTTGGACTTCGCCACTGTGAGCGGCTTCGGTCAGCGGTTCCGGCTCGCCGAACAGGTTCGGCAGGGCGACCGCGGTTCCTACGCTCAAACACGCCGCGGCTGCTGCGAGGCTCCATGCGAAGCGGCGGCGCGGCTTCGTGAGCACCAGCTGCGCGATCCAGGACTTGTGCCAGCCGCGAAGCGCCAGCCGTTGCAGGCGTTCCACGTCCGGCAGACAGCGAGCGAGTGCGCGCTCGAATTCTTCGGCGCTCTGCCAGCGCAGGGCAGGGTCCTTTGCGAGCGCACGCTCGACCACCGCTTCGAGACAGGGCGGGATCGGCGCATCGGGTGCTGCAGCTGACAGCGGCGCCGGTGCCTCGCGGATGTGGCGCGCCATCACGACGACGGCGTCCGAATCTACGAACGGTGGGCGACCGGCCAGGTACTCGAACAACATGATCCCGACCGCATACAAGTCCGAGCGATGGTCGAGCGGTTTGCCCGCGGCCTGCTCCGGCGACATGTATCGGGGCGTTCCAAACACGGTACCGTCGAGCGTCTCGAACTGATCGATCTTGCGTTCGCCCTCGACCGCTTTCGCGATACCGAAGTCGAGCACCTTCACGACGGGAAGCGGCTCGCCTTGCACGCGTGCAAGGAAGATGTTGTCCGGCTTCAAGTCGCGGTGAATGATCCCGTGGGCATGCGCTTCACCCACCGAGCGCAGAACTGCCTGGGCCAGCTGAACTGCCTCTTTCACGTGCAGCGCGCCACCGCGCTGCAAACGCTGGGTGACCGACTCGCCTTCGAGCAGCTCCATCGCGAGATAGAGCAGCCCCTCGTCGGTCGAGCCGAAGTCGAACACGCGCACGGTGTTCGGGTGATGGAGCGCGCTCATCGCTTGCGCTTCACGCCGGAACCGCTGGACCGTGTCACCTGCGAGGCTGCGATCGCGGTTGAGAATCTTGATCGCGACAGGGCGAGACAAGCCCGCCTGTTGCGCCCGATACACCGCTCCCATGGCGCCCGAACCCACGCGCGCTTCGATCAAGTATCGTCCCGCTAGGGTGCTGCCGATCAGGGAGTCCTCGATGCTCGTGCTCGCGTACCTCATCTCGGGCCCAGGCGCTGAGCAGTGGAGTACGCGATGGGTCCCCGCCTGCCCGGCCGAACATAGCATGGAAACCCCGCAGGCCGGGGGCTATTGACTCGGTGCGGGATTCTTTCCAGGGTTTGCGATCACTCGCTCACTGCGCGCGTGTGTGGAGGAGTCAACGCAATGCGGAACTACGACAAGCTGTACATCAATGGTGCCTGGACCCCGTCGTCAGGGACCACGCAAATCGATGTGATCGAGGCCGCGACCGAAGCTGTCCTCGCGCGTGTGCCCGAAGGTACCGCCGCCGACGTCGACCGCGCAGTTTCAGCGGCGCGCGACGCGTTCGAGTCGTGGTCGCAGCTGAGCGTCGAGGAGCGCGCTGGTTATCTGAGCAAAATCTCGGAAGGCCTCGCCAAGCGGACCGACGAGCTAGCCGAGATCATGGCGCGCGAGGTCGGCATGCCGCTCATGCTCTCGAAGCTGATCCAAGCGGGCCTGCCGACGGCCAATTTCGGCACCTACGCTGCGCTCGTCCGACAGCACACCTTCGAAGAGCAGGTGGGCAATTCACTCGTGATTCAAGAGCCCGTGGGTGTGGTCGGATGCATCACGCCGTGGAACTATCCGCTGCATCAGATCGCGGCAAAGGTCGCGCCTGCGCTCGCAGTCGGCTGCACCGTCGTACTCAAGCCGAGCGAAGTCGCGCCGATCAACGCATTCATCCTCGCTGAGGTCGTGCACGACGCCGGCTTGCCGAAGGGTGTGTTCAATCTCGTGTGTGGCGTCGGGCCCGTGGTCGGCGAAGCGATTGCGGCGCATCCCGGTGTCGACATGGTCTCGTTCACCGGTTCGACGCGCGCAGGCAAGCGCGTGAGCGAAGTCGCCGCGCAAACCGTGAAGCGCGTCGCGCTCGAGCTCGGCGGCAAGTCGGCGAACATCTTGCTCGACGACGCCGACTTCGAGAAGGCAGTCACCAACGGCATCAACGCCTGCTTCTTGAACTCCGGTCAGACCTGCAGCGCGCTCACGCGCATGCTCGTTCCGCGCTCGAAGCACGACCAAGTGGTTGCAATCGCGAAGCGCGTGGCGGAACAGTTCAGCGTCGGTGATCCGATCTCGAGCAAAGCGAAGCTCGGTCCGCTGGTGAGCGCTGCGCAGCAAGATCGCGTGCGCACCTACATCCGCAAGGGCATCGAAGAGGGCGCGACGCTGGTGACCGGAGGTCCGGATCAGCCGACCGATCTCGCGAAGGGCTTTTACGTGAAGCCGACGGTGTTCGCGAATGTGAACAACCGCATGACGATCGCGCAGGAAGAGATCTTCGGACCGGTGCTCTGCATCATTCCGTACGAGGACGAAAACGACGCCGTTCGCATCGCGAACGACACGATCTACGGGCTCGCCGGTGGCGTGTGGTCCGGTGACGCGGAGCGTGCCAAGCGCGTCGCGCGCCGGATGCGAACCGGCCAGATCGAAGTCAACGGCGGGCGCTTCAATTTGCTCGCGCCGTTCGGCGGTTACAAACAATCCGGGAATGGTCGCGAGCTCGGCAAGTTCGGGCTCGACGAGTTTTTGGAGACGAAATCACTGCAGCTCTGAGCTGCCGCCACTCGGGTTCAGAAGCGCGCGCGTAGGTCGAGTCCGCCGGCTTGGGGTGAGACCGACACGCGTGCTTCGATCGGACCGGGGTCGTTCGTTCGCGCAAAGAACATCACGATCGCGCTCACGATGGCGACGCCGGCCGCGACCGACATCACGTCCGATGCGAGTGACAGGTCGTCGGCTTGCTTCCGTAGCCTGTCGCGCTTCTCGATAGTGCCATCTTTACCGAGGACGAAGTCCCCGACTTCCTTCTCGCGCCGTAGCGCGTACACGCCGGTCACGCCGCTACCAGCTGCAAGCGCGAGCCCAGTGCCTGCGACGAGCCAGAAGGCCACGTCGGCGCGACCGGCCGAAGGTGCCGCTGGGGCCGGCCTCGGCTGCACCTCATTGCGGTCCCGCGAGAGGCGCTGCTGCAGCTGCGTTTGTTTGGCGCCCTGCAGCCGACGGATGGTCTTCTCGGTCTTGTCGCGTTCTTCCTCGGCCGCCACGGGAAGCAGCGCGTGATAGCGGCGGTAGTACTTGATCGCCTCGTCGAACTCGGCGAGGTCCTCGTTCACGCGCGCGACGTTATAAACGAGGTTTGGCGAGTTCGGATCCAGCGAGAGCGCAAGCTTCAGCTCTTGCAGGGCATCGCGGTAACGACCGGCGAGGTACTCCCTGCGCCCTCGCTCGTAGTGCTCGACTGCCTCCGCCGGTGGAGTCGGCGCACGCATTGCGTCCTCGCGTGGTGCCGGCGTCGGTTGCGCGCACAAGATGTCGCGCGGCACCGCGAGTGTGACGAGCAGAGCGCACGCCATCAGCTGCGGGAGCGCGATCTGGCGCTGCCGCCTTGCGCTGCATCGCTCCGTGCCCCCGACGAGCGAGCCCTCGCGGTACCTCGAGCTCCTGCGGGGGGCTTGGGTGCTTTCTCGCACCGCCGAACCGTACAGTGTGCGTGTGGGCTACGCCAAGCACGCTCGTGCAGACGAGGCCGAACGCATGCGCTGTGCTGCGCGCTCGGGGGTCACTCCGTGTTATGGAAGGAGGCGATGAGACTCACGTGCGGCTCTGTCCCGATGTTGGCGCTGCTGCTCATCGCGCTGTGCACATCGGGGGTCTCGGCGCAGTTCCACCGTGCGACCGATCCCGTGGCGACCCCGGCTTCGGTTCTCGTGCAGCGCGACGACGCCGGCTCGATCGACGTGAGCCCTGCGCTGCTCGGCTTCTTGCCCGGCTTCAGTTTGCTGTACGTGCACGCGGAGCTCGACGAACGACAGAGCTGGCTCGGACAAGGCGACGCGATCTCGGTGGCCTCGCCGTTGTTCTTCGGCTTGTCTTTGGGGGCCACGTTTCAAAGCATTCGTCCGGGTCCGCTCGCACGCAGTTCTGCGGAGCGAGCGACCTTTGGAGTCGGGCTCGCGTACGCGCCGTGGAAGCGGTTTTCGATGGGGGTGTCAGGTCGTGGGTTCTACGCCGGAAGCGATCGCTTCGACGGATTGTCCGCTGTGGACATCGGTTTCGCTTGGCGCGCCGCAGATTGGCTGGGGTTGTCGGTATCGGGGCGGGATCTGTTCGCGTCGCGTTCGGGTTTTGGCACGGCCGGCCTCGACCTCGGCGCATCGCTCATGTTCGGTTGGCAGGTGCGGCCGTTCGGCGACAACAACCTGGTGATGAATTTCGACGTCGCGCTCGACCGCGATAGCAGAGCGGGTGGTCGCGTCGGGCTCGGGTTCCGGATCCCGAACTTCGGTCAACTCAACTCGCTGGTCGAGCTCGAGCACGTCGGCGAAGATGATCAGAGCCTGCGCGTGCTCGCCGAGCTCAGCACGAGCTTCGAGGGCTTTACGATCGGCGGCGGCATCGTGACGGGTGACAACTTCGGCGACGCGCCCGGAGCCTACGGGCTCGTGCGCTTCGACGAGCTGGCGCGGCCGGGCGTTCGGCCGGCCGGTCGCGTGCTCGACCTCGAGCTCAATGCGGGCGGTCCGCGTGAAGTGCTCGACGTGCTGCTGGCGCTCGATCAGGCCGTGCGCGATGAACGCATCTCGGCGGTATTGCTTCGCCCGCGCGAGTCGGGGCTCGGCACTGCGCACGCGCAGGAGCTGCGGATGGCGATCGCAGCCCTCCGCGGCGCCGGTAAGCATGTGATCTGCCACTTGGAGAACGCGACTGGCACTGAATACTACGGCTGTGCGGGCGCCGATGCGGTGCTGATCGATCCTGCCGGTAGCATCCGTTTGCTCGGCACGTCGGCCGATCTGCTGATGCTCGGCGACACGCTGCGTAAGGTGGGTTTGCGTGCGGACTTCGTGCGCATCGGCGAATACAAGAGTGCGCCCGAGCAGTTTGCACACAATGCGCTGAGCGAGCCTGCGCGTGCGGAGCTTCGGATCCTGCTCAGCGATGTTCAAGCGCGCGTCGTGCAAGACATCGCGAGTGACCTGCGGGTCGCGCCTGCGCGTGTCACCGAGATCATGGACGACGGCCCGCAGCTCGCGCCGCAAGCCGTGCACGACAAGCTCGTCGCCGATGCGGTCGACGAAGTCGTGCTGAAGGGCGAGAGTAAGCGTTTCGACGGTCGCGCGTTCACCCAGCAGATGCCGCGGCGTGCGAGTGAAGATTGGGATAGCGGGCCGCGCATCGGGGTCGTGTTGATCGATGGCACGATCGTCGATGGAAACAACGTGGACGTGCCGTTTCTCGGCATTCACATGACGGGTGGCCGAACGGCCACGGCTGCGATCGACGGGCTCGCGAACGATCCGATGACGAGCGCGATCGTCGTGCGCGTGGATTCTCCCGGTGGAGCCGTGCTGGCGAGCGATCAGATTTGGCGTGCGATCCGTCGTGCGCGCGAGCAGAAGCCGGTCGTCGTGTCGATGGGCGCCGTCGCTGCGAGCGGCGGCTACTACGTCGCATCAGCCGGCGACGAGATTTGGGCCGACCCTTCGACACTCACTGGATCGATCGGGATCTACTACGGCAAGATCGACGCGGCGGGTCTCGCGCAGACGCTCGGCGTGGGCGTCGAGACGTTCAAGATCGGAAAGCGCGCCGGCGCCGAGTCGCTGTTTCGGCCGTTCTCGCCGGAAGAGCGAGCGGCGCTCGTCGAACGCATTCGGGTTTACTATCGGATGTTTTTGTCGCGCGTGGCGGCGGGTCGCAATCGGACGGTCGAGCAGATCGATGCGCTCGGTCGCGGTCGCGTGTATTCCGGAGATGCCGCGTTGCGGCTCGGGTTGATCGATCGGCTCGGTGGTTTCGCGTCTGCGCTCGCACGCGCGCGGCAACTCGGTCGCGTCGCAGCGGACGTCCCGATCGTGGTCGTGCCCGCAAGGCCCGGGGGCCTGCTCGATTACGTGCTCGGAAACGCGCGCGCGAAAGCTGAAGATACGACTCCAGTCGTCGATCTCGTTCCGGCGGAGCTCAAAGCCGGGTTCGCGCGCGCGTTTGCACTCGAGCAACTCGGATCGACGACGCCGCTCGCGCTGTTGCCGTACGATTTGTCGCTCTGAGCTGCGCTAGTGCTGGACTAGTCGTTGCGGAATACGCCGAGCGCGAAATCGCCGTGACCGCGCCGCATGCGCGCCTCGACTCGATACTGGCTCGCTTCGCCTGGGCAGATCGATGCCGCGATGCCGAGGTCGGGTGTCGAGTCTTCGGTCACATCGCGTGAGACTTCGACACCGTTTCCATCGAAGAGCGCCAAGTCCAAGTCGATCGCGCCGGCTCCGCTTACGGCGAGAAAACGGTAGCAGCGCCCGAACGGCAATACCGAGAGGAAGGATTGCCGGCCGCGTTCGGTGAGTGTGCCGCGCAGCACGCGGTCGTGTTTGACCCAACCTGAGGCACGCTCGTTCGCGCGTTGGAGGAGCAGCTGTCCGAGTGGGTCGGCAAAGTCGGGATCGCGCGCGAGCTCGGCGGCTTGCTGCGCCTTGGCCGCTGCGGAGCGCTCGGCCGCGCTTTCGCCACAGCCTGACAGTGTGAGTGCGATCGTCCAGCACACGAGCATGGCGACACCCGCGGGACCGGCCGCGCAACTCGTTTGCATCGCGCGGTTGTACACGAGCGAGACGCGCGTTTGAACGTGCAGTGTGACGGTGGTTTCGGTGTACCTTGCCCGCCCATGACGATCGGCGTTCGAGTGTTCATCGCGTGCTTCGTCGCGCTCCTCGGTGCGTGTGGAGAGAAGAAGGCGCCTGCTGGGCCGGCCGAGCAGCCGTTGCAGGGGGCACCTGAAGCGAAAGCCGCGAAAGGGCGGCTCGTGATGCTCGGGTTCGATGGCGTCGATCCGCGCTGGCTCGAAGCGTGGGCGAAGGAAGGCAAGTTGCCTGCGCTCAAGCAGCTGATGGAGGAGAACGGTGGGAAAGGCTATCTGCGGCTCGGTTCGACGAACCCACCGCAGTCGCCGGTTGCGTGGACATCGTTTGCGACCGGAACGCAGCCGGGTGCCCACGGCATCTTCGACTTCATCTCGCGGACGATCAGTGATTCGCCGACTGGGCTTCCGGTGTCGTTGCGGGTCGCGACGACGTCGTTCGAGGTGCAGCCTGCCGGGCCGCCCGTCGCGCGCAACCTGCGCACTGGCACGCCGTTCTGGCAGACGCTCGGGAACGACGGTGTTCGTGTCGTCGCGCTGAACGTGCCGTATTCGTTCCCGCCCGATCCGATGCGGGACGGGCGCATGTTGAGTGGGCTCGGCGTGCCCGATCTGCGCGAGACCAACAGCACGTTCACCTACGTCGGTACGGACGTCACGGACGATCGCGTGAAGCGGCCGCCGGGTGGGGGCGTGATGGTGAAGCTCGCGATGCAGAAGGGGCTAGGACATTTCGATCTCGAGGGTCCAAGCGTGCCGGGTGGCGACGACCGGATGAAGGTTCCCGTCGAGGTGCAGGCGAGCGACGCTGGTATGACGGTCGTGATCGCGGGCAAGGCGAAGGCGTTGCGGGTAGGGGAGTGGAGCGACTTCGTCGAGCTCGAGTTTGCGAGCGAAGGCACGCGCGTGGCGGGGATCGCGCGATTACTTGCGCTCGAAACGGGCAAGCAAACGCGCTTGTTCATTTCGCCGATCAGTTTTCATCCGCGCGATCCGTATTCGGCGATCTCGCATCCGAGGAGCTTCTCGGGGAAGATCGCGGACGATCTCGGGCATCTGTACAAGACGGTCGGCTGGGATCACGACACGAGTGCGTTGAATGCGGAAGTGATCGACGACGGGCAGTACTTGGCCGACATGGAGGCGATCGAGAAGGATCGCACGAAGATGTTGCTCGATCGGATGGGGAAGCCCGATTGGGATCTGTTGATCTGGGTGTCGACTGCGACCGATCGTGCGGCGCACATGTTTTATCGGCTGATCGATCCGCAGCATCCGCGTTACGACGCGGCGCTCGCGGCGAAGTACGGCGATGCGATCGAGCGCGAATACAAGCGTATGGATGCGACGGTGGCGCAGGTTCGCAAGCAGCTCGGGAAGGACGACGCGCTCCTGATCTTGTCCGACCACGGGTTTCACAACTATCGGCGTGGACTGCACGTGAATCAGTGGCTGAAGCAGCAGGGCTTGCTGACGTTGCGTGGGAATGCCGCGAGCTCGAGTCGGGAATTCCTGCTCGACGTGGATTGGAGCAAGAC
>DASRXR010000351.1:0-3253 GCA_035687405.1 Polyangiales bacterium | reverse complement strand
GCCGCCCGCGCACCCTCGATCGCGACTGTACGGGCGCCCGAGCCAGCCTCGAGATAGTGATGCGCGATCTCCGAGAGCGAGGCGCCATCGCGTTGGAGCGTGTCAGCCAGGGTGCGATGGAACTGCTCTCGACGCAGCGGTTCGAGGTCCGTGTACAACACGTCACGAAACAAGCCGTGTGTGAATCGATAGTCGCCCGGCGCAACCTCGAACAGAACGGCTGCGTCGATCGCCGCTGCGAGCGGCACTGCGAGCTCAACCGGTTGCCGGCCCGACATCGAGGCTAGTGTCGTGCGCAGGAACTCGCGTCCGATTACGGACGCCATCTCGCAGACTTCACCTGCACTACTCGGCAACGCGCTGAGCCGTTCGCGGATCGCTGCGCGCACGCTACTCGGCAGCTGCACGCCGGCCTGCGTGCCTCGGGCGAGCAATAGACGCGTGGTCTCCACGAGAAACAGCGGATTGCCTTCAGTCGCGTCGTAGACCGCCGATAAGAGTGGGTCGGGAGGGGCTTCTCCAATTACGCTCTCGAGGTGCGCCGCGACTTCGTGCCGGCGCAATCGCTGCAACGTCAACGTGTGGGCGCGGCCGGTGATACGCTGAAAGGCCGCTGCACTCTGCGACTTCGCCGCCTCCGCTTCGCGAAAGGTCCCGACGATCGTGATCGCGGAAGAGCGTAACGCAGCGGCTGCGAACTCGATCAGCTCGATCGATTCGGGATCGGCCGCGTGCAGATCCTCCAGCACGATGAAGCAGGGCTTTTCTCGGGCTGCGTTCATGAGCACCGCAGTGATCGCGTCGAGTAACGCAAAGCGCGCGACCTTCGGATCGCGCTCGGGGCCGAGCTGGTGTGCCCATTGTTCAGCCAGCTCGGGCAGCAGCGTGATGAGTGGCGCACAACGCGCAGCACCGATTTGCTTGGTGAGCGTGTCGATGGCGACGTTCGCGAGGATGTGCCGCAACACCTGCAACCACGGCCAATACGCCGGCGCTCCACCGGCTTCCCACGCCGCACCCCACGCGACCAACAAGCCTTCGCGTGCAGCCCGGCGAGCTACCTCTTCGCACAGGCGACTTTTGCCGATGCCCGGCTCACCGGCGAGGAGCCAAACCCCGCCACTGCCCGCGCGCGCGTCGCCGATTGCGACGGACAGCTCGTCCAACTCGCGCGCTCGCCCTAACAGAGATGATTCGGGCACCTGGTCAGTGTGACTCGCTTTCGAAGGCATCGTAAAGATCAGAGTGCGGCTCGCGCCGACGGCGCGGCATGCCAGCGCGTGCCATGCGGCGCCCAGTTTTCACGTACGCGCACGACTCGAAAGCTGGTGCGTTCCAACAGCTCGTGCGCTGGGTTCGCTTCGCCGCTGACCGGTTCGCCCGTCTCGGCACTGATCTGCTGGCAACCGAGATCGAGCGCGACCGAGACGGCGCGCTCGAGCAACTCTCGCTGTGCGCCGCGACGCCGGTACGTACTGACCGTGGACATCAACGTGATATGCGCGAGCTCCGCATCGACGTGCATGAGCAGCGCCGCGGTCGCCTCTCCGGCGGTGTCGCGTACGACGTAAGTGTGCCATCGCGGTGCCCCGACTGCGGCTGCGATCAACGAACCAGCAGCCTCCGGCATGTCGAAACCAGACACCATCAACGCTGCGACTGCGGCCGCATCGCGTCGACTTGCACGTTCCACTCGCTGCGACAGTGGACCGGTGGCCAAAGACTCGCGTTCGCGAACGAGTACGTGCCAAGAACGTGGATAACGCGAGAGGCCGAGCGCGTGCAGATGGCGTCGTAGTGCGTCGCTCTGCGTGGCAGCTGGCAGATGCACGAAGTAGCGCGGAATGGCTTGGGCACGGAACCGCGCGACCACGCTGTCTGCGAGCGGCACGGCATCCGGCATGGAGTCTTCGAGGCCAAAGCTCCGATTGAAGAGCAACGAGTCGATGCCGCGGCTACGCAACACGAGGCTTGGGCCGCAATGTGCGACGCTCAGACCGAGCCGGCGCTGCAACACCGGCGAGCCGCCGCAGGTCATCAGGTCGCAGTGCGCGGCCCGCTCGATCCATTCGGCTCGCGCCGCGGCCTCGGCAACTGATCGATCGTCCATGGATCCAAGGCGTTGCCTGCGACGGAACAATGTTCCGTCCGGTTTCGGAGCCCGAACGAACGGAGTTCGGTGCGCCGGCACGCCTTCTCGGAAAGGGCGCACAGCCCGCATTCGAAAGGAACCCAATGGCACTCGAGGATCTGATCGGACTCGGCATCGTCGCTACGTTTTTAGGCTTTGCGGCAGTCGAGACGTTGTGGCCGGCGCGGGTGTTCCCGGCGTCGGCATATTGGAAGACGCGGGGCCTCATCGGTTTCGTGCTCCTGATGGGCCTCAATACGCTCTTGCCGCCGCTCTGGGACGGTTGGTTCGGGGCCCATCGATTGCTCGACGCGTCAGGTCTCGGCACGCTGGGTGGAGCGCTGTACGGCTTCCTCGTGCTCGAGCTCGGCGTGTACGTGTGGCATCGCCTGATGCACCGCACGCCGGTGCTCTGGCGCGCATTTCATCAGATGCATCACAGTGCCGAGCGCGTCGACATCTGGGGAGCGGCGTATTTTCATCCGCTCGATATGATCGGCTTCAGCTGCCTATTCAGCTTTACGCTGATCATGGTTGCGGGCGTAGCTCCCGAAGCCGCGATCATCGCCAATCTCACCGCCACGTTCTACTCCTTCTTTCAACACGCGAACGTGCGAACGCCCCGTTGGCTCGGCTACATCATTCAGCGACCCGAGTCGCACTCGCTCCATCACGAGCGCGGCGTGCACGCTTACAACTACAGTGACCTGCCGCTCTGGGACATCGTCTTCGGAACGTTCAGAAACCCTGCGGTTTGGCAGGGTCGGGCAGGGTTCCACGACGGGGCGTCGTTGCGCATCGGCGCGATGCTGGTTGGTGCAGACGTAGGCGAAGCACGGACGCCGCCGGCGACGTCATCGCGACTCACGGCGTGAGCGCTGGACGTCGCGGTGTTTCAGTGCCTCGGGAACTCGGGACACGTTGGAACGGATCGATCAACTCGCGATCCTTCAACAAAAGATCTTCCGTGTCCCGCGTCGGCACGGTGAGGGCGTCGCGGCTTGCGGGGTCACGCTTCACTGCACGTGCCTTGTTCTCACTCGGCGCACGAACGTCGCGACTGCGTTCCTGCTTGGCCGCCTGCGTCGGGGCGAACGGTGCGCCCACTCCTGCGTCGCGCGC
>DASRXR010000350.1:0-11235 GCA_035687405.1 Polyangiales bacterium | reverse complement strand
CTGGCCTAGTCGAGTACGGCTCGAAGGTCTGCTCGTACGTCGATTCCAAGGCGGTAAAGGCGCCGGAGCCGACGCCGATGGCTGCGCCGGGTGGCGATATGGGCGGCGACACGGGTGGATCGCTGGATGCGCCCCCGTTGGAGCCGGAACCCTTGGACGACTCCAACTCGGAGCCCTGATCCCACGGGGATCGCTGATTTTTGCAACTCCGCGGACGTACGCAAATGTGACGCCGCCCGCGAGGAAGTCACACGCGTCGGACTGGCGTTCTCTGGCTTTCAGGCCAATGATCCCGTGATTCGGGACGGGCGCTCGGGTAGCGCCTGGTCGGGCGATGGTTGTTGGCTCGCCCCCGCTGGAGACACTGGGCCATGACAAGCAACGGACACTCGCCGTCACGGGCGCTCGACGCGATCGTCGAAGGCATCGCGCAGAGCTATGCAGAGGGCCGCGAGATCGACAGCCTGGAGAGTGCTGCGCTTCCGAACCGCCGGAAGGTCATCGAAGCCCTGCACCACCTGGAGCACGTGGCGTTCATGGGCTTCTACTCCACGAAGCTTCTCGACAAGGACAATCTCCGCACCCACCTGGCCGAGCACATTCACGCCGCAGCAGAGATCCTGACCGAGCACATCGCGCGGGCAGTGGTCTATGGGCGGCGCGGCGGGCCCGCCCCCCAAGCCACTGATCTCGAGTGGAGTCGCGCGATTGTGGAGTCGGTGTTCGCCGAGATTCCTCGCCTGCGCGACTTGCTCTCGATGGACGTGCGCGCCGCATATCAGGGCGACCCTGCGGCGTACAGCATCGAAGAGATCGTGTTCTCGTACCCGGGCGTTCAAGCGATTACAGCGCATCGGTTCGCGCACGAGTTTCAGATCCGCCGGGTGCCGATGATTCCGCGAATCATGACTGAGTGCGCGCACAACCTGACGGGTATCGATATCCATCCGGGTGCGACGATCGGGCGCCGATTCTTCGTCGACCACGGAACCGGTGTAGTCATCGGCGAGACCACTTTGATCGGTGACGACGTGAAGCTGTATCAGGGTGTCACGCTCGGCGCGCTCTCGATGCCGCGCGATGATGCCGGCGCACTCATTCGCGAGACGAAGCGTCATCCGACGCTCGAAAACGGCGTCACCATCTACGCGGGCGCCACGATTCTCGGTGGCAACACGGTGATCGGTGCGAACTCGGTGATCGGCGCGAACACCTGGATCACGGAGTCGGTGCCGCCGAACACGCGCGTGTCGTACAGCGCTTACCACGCACGCGCGACGCAGCGGGTCGAGACGCGTTCCTGATCCCGATCAGGCCTGCGCTACGTCTTCACGCGGCGGTTTTCGCGGGTTGCGCTTCGACCCCGCTTCTTCGATCAGCTCGTCGAGATCGCGAACGAGCGCTTCCACCATCGCGACCGTGCGCGCGACGCGCTTCTCCGTGAGCCCAGGAGTGCTCTGCACACCGGAGCCGAGCTTTTCAGCCAGCGCTTTGAGTTTTCGGAGTGCCTCAGTTTCGTCGGAGCCTTCTGGCTTCGGGCGCAAGATCGGATCGAAGCGCTTCCGCAGCTCACCCACGCTCTGCGCTTCATCGAACACCGCGCTGCGCAGCTCATCGAGCACGGACGGCGGCGCATCGAGCCGGCGGCGTGTGCCCGTCGGCATCTCGCCATCTTCCGAGGCTTGCGGTGGAACTGCGCGCGAAAAGTAGTCGACGGCTTCGAGACTCGGAATGTCACGCGCGACGCCGTCTCGCTTGAGCACATCGGGCGCGTGCTCGCGCAACGTGCCGTACGAGATCATGAGCTTGTCGATCGTCGTCGCTTTGATGTGGAGCTCTTTCAGACAGTACTCGTGCAGCTCGGAGTAGCCCCACTTCTCGTACTTGCGCTGTTTGCGAAGCTGGTACAGGCCTTCAGCGAGCTCGACCCACGATCGCTTGAAGCGCTCCGCGCGGCGCACGATGTCGATGCGGGCGGGATCGCTACCGGATCGCTCCAGCTGATCCGCCAGCGCTTCGAGCGCGTCGTGGCGTGTCGATGACATGTGCGCGGTTTATATCACGCGCGTTCCGCGACTCGACGCGTGACGTCAAGTCTTCGTGCTGTCGTCGAGTGTGCGTAGGAGCGCAGTTCGAAGATCCGGCGTGATCTCGAGGGGGAGCGCGAGCAACTCAGACGCGAGCGCTCGGTACAACGCGAGGCTCGGCAGATCGTTTTGGAGCGCAGCGAGGTGACCCGCGACCGTTGCGACGTCGCCGCGCGCGATCGGCCCGGTGAGCGCGGACGCGAGATCGTGAGCCGCAATGTTTTCGATCGCGCCTCGGCTGAGCGTCGCGAGTGCCGCCCGCGCGCTCTCCGGTGGTAACCCCGCCGACTGCCAGATGCGCGCCGCAGCCGCGTGAAGCGCGACGAGATAGTTGCTCGCGAAGACAGCCGCCGCGTGATAGCGCGCTCGATCGACCCCGCGCAGCGAAAAAGGGATCGCACCGAGCCGCTCCGCGAGCCGGGACAGTTGGTCCGCGAGCGGTGGGTCGGCATCGACGCCGACCGCGATGCCCTGGAAGCGATCCGGGTTCGCGGTGGGGCCGAACGACTGCAACGGGTGAAACACGCCACACGACGCACCGCGCGCTGCCGCCGCCGTGAGCGGCGAAAGATCGAGCGCACCGCTGCAGTGGACGACGCTTTGCCCTGACCCGATCGCGAGCTGTTCCGTCACTGTTGCTAGCTCGACGTCGGGAACCGTCACAAAGACGACGTCTGCGTGTTTCGCAATTTGACCGAGACTGGTGACAACACTCGCGAGGTTCCATTGGCGTGCGAGCTCGAGCGCGCGATCCGACTGCTTGCTCGTGAGCCCGGTTACGTTCACGCCCGCACGCAATAAAGCGCGCACGAGACATGTTCCCAATCGTCCGAGTCCTACGACGGCGATCCGGTCACTCATCACCACTCTGGCCCTTCGTGCGTACGTGTGCTTACACCGAAAGAAACACAAATATTACAGATCGTAGCTGGTCGTGAAATCATCCCTCGCTAAGTTCTTAATCAGTTCAACGTTGGACTAACCCGGAGATAAACGGGATGCGAGACGCAAACGCTTATCGGATCTTCCTCACCCGCAACTCTGAATACCACGTAGAGAAGTTCGTTTGCGTCGGCGTGCGTGACCGCCGAACTGGCAACTGGGTTCAAGATCATCCTGCATTGAAGCGCGCGTTGCTCAGCGCCGTTGCAGCCAACGGCGGCTTACAAGCGCTGTTCACACCATGCCTCGGGGAACGGTTGGAGTTCGACGTCGACGGGGCGTCGCTGCGAACCTCGGCGGTCTTGGACATCGAAGATCGCGACGCGCGAGGGACGATGCCGCGGCCGGTGATGCGAAGCCGCCGGACGAGCGAGTCTGCGCGCATCACGCAGTAGCATCTGCGGCGATTTATTGGTGCGGTGGCGTGACTTCACGGCAGGAAGTCTCGCCATCGTGCCAGCCCTGCGCCATCTTCACCCAACGCGCTTGCTCGCGTTCCGGCCGACTCGGTGCTGCTCGCACCAAGATCAAAAGCGCGAGACACGCCACGAGCACCGGAACCGCCGCGTGAAGCACGCGCCAATGCGTCTTCACCGTGCGCGCAGGCAAGAGGTCCTTCGCATCCGGCCACGCGATGCAAGCCACCACGACGACGAGCGCGAGACCGAGCGGCATCAGCGAAGTAGGCGCGAGACCGATCAACTTGCAGCCGATGTTCGGGGCGACGAGCCCGGCTTTCAGCATCGGGAGCACCGAATCCGGCAGCGGGTGCTCGAACTCGGGCGGAAGTTCGGGGAACGTGACGTTCACGAGCTGGTGATAGAGGACTGAAAACACCGCGGCCGCACGCACGGTGGTTTGGGCGCCGGCAAACCGCGCGACCGCATCGAAGCCGACGGCGGCACCGAGCGCGAGGAGTCCGAAGACCGGAATCAACAAGCGCAGTCCGAAGCTCCAACCGCCGTACCACACGCTCGAGCTCGACACGATCAACACGAAGTACACGGACCCGAGCAGCGCTGCGCTCCAGAGCGCGGCTCCGAGCCGCCGAAACACGAGCGGCAACGCCGCGAGGCCGAACGCGAGAAACGGCGCAGTCGTGACGAGGCCGCGATTAACGCTCGTGAGCATCTGGCGTAGAACGTCGAGACTCGGCCGCGTTGTCCCGGCAAGCCCGAAGCCGTGGAGGTCTTGCAGCGATTGCCCGACGAGGTGCTGATAGCTGAGCGCGAACGGACTTCCGAACGCGCGCGCGTTGTAGACGAGGAGCGCTACCGCAAAGGGCACCGCACCGAGCGCGTACAGGGCGAGGTTCGGCAAGATCCGCCGTCGACCGCTCAGCAAGATCGGGATCGTCAACACCGCACCGAGCACGATCGCTTGGTACTCGATCAATCCCGCGAGCCCCGCACACGCGCCGGCGCCCGCCAATGCCGCGAACCGCTTCGAGCGCGTCGCGACACTCGGGGCGAGCCCGGCCGGATCGCTGCCGCCGTGAGCTGCAACGTCTCTCGGCCCGATCACACCCGCGATGGCGAGGCATCGCAGCGCCCCCAGCACGAGCACTGCGACCGGCACGTGACCGTAAAACGCGTTGCTGTAGTGCAACATCGGCGTGCCGAGGCTGAACGCGAGTGAGCTCACGCGAATCGCGCCGGGCGACACACCGAGCGTGCGCAGCAGCGAACGCAACAACAAGAAGCCGGCGAACCCGAACGGTAAGATCACCCAGGTTCGGAACAGATTGCAGAGCTCGACGATGCTCCAGTCGCCGGGCTGCGTCGCCAGCCGGACGAGCGCGTAGATCGGCACCGCGAGCAAACTCGAGCCTGGAGCTTTGTCCGTGAAGTAACGGCCTTCGAATTGCGCGAGGTCGTAGACCGAACCGAACCGGCGGAGCGGCTCGTCGACCGCCAGGGTCCCGTGGTCCACGAGCGCGACGGTCAGGTAGGCGCGCGTGCGCTCGTTCGGGACCGAGACGCGAGAAAACATCCAGGCGTAACTCGACACGACGATCACGAGCAGCGCGAAGCTGAGCTCACGCAAGCGAAGGTCGGGCGTCCCCATGGGGCCTTAGGCGCCGGTTCCCCTAACACGCCTCCAGGTTTTCGTCAGTGTTCATGTGCGCGAACGCGCGCCGCATCCTCACCCGCCCGTTGCAGTATTGATTCAATGTTCGGCCACCATTTGATGTAGCCCAGCTCACTGCTACGCTGGGACTGCATGGAAAGGGACCGCGCTTGAACAAGATTCACATTCCGATTCGAAGCGTCCATCTGGAAACTGTCTTCGAACGGAAACAACGCACGACGTACGCGCTGCTCGAGCCCTCGGGTGAAGTGACGCCGTTGCGGGTCAGAATCGAGGATTTCCGCGCGAAACTGCTCGACCGCTTCAGTGACGAGCTCCCTGACGAAGAAGTCGCACGCAGATTGTCTCAACCGAGCGACCTCGAGCTCGTGGTCATCATCCACCTCGAGCGCAAGCCACTCGGCCTCTGGGACGTGACGGTCCGGCTACGCGAGCAACTTCCCAAGGGCATGTACAGCGAGGCGATGCTCCAGGAGTCGCGTCGCAGCCCGCGCCGTAGCCCCGAAAACCCGACGGACATCAAGCTCGAGGTCGGCGAGAGCTCGATCGAAGGCACGCTCTACAACGTGTCCGAGCACGGGCTCGGAATCGCGCTGTTCACGACGAGCCTGCAGCAACTGGGCGACTTTCGCGTCGATCAAGAGGTCGAAGTCGTCGGCAACGAGCGGCTGCGCGGCCGCATCCGTTCGCAGTACCCGGCGGACGGCGGCTGTGTGCTCGGCATCGAGCTTCGCGATCGCTTCCAGATGAAGCACGAGGCCTAAACAGTGTCGCTGTTTCGGGGCTTCGAGGGGCTCCGCTTGGCTCAAGACCGGGTCCCCGAAAGGGTGCATTGGTTTGCTGCGCAGCAAGCCATGCGGTAACGATGCCAGCCTGATGCCCGAACCCATTCTCGACCTGGCTTCGCTCACACAAGCCGCGCTGACCGTCGCTCGCGAAGCTGCTCAGGTAGTCCTCACGGGGTATCGCTCCCACCCGGCGGTCCAGCGCAAGGCGGGCTACGCCGACCTCGTGACGCAATACGACTTCGCGAGCGAAAAGCTGATCCGGCGGCGCCTCGCCGAGCTCACCCCCGAGATCGCGATCGTCGGCGAAGAGGAAGGCGGCGAGTTCGGCGAGAGGCTCACCTGGGTCTGCGATCCGATCGATGGGACCGTGAACTTCGCCCACGGGCATCCGTTCTTTGCCGTGAGCATCGGCCTGATGAAGGCGGGGTTCCCGCTCGCGGGCGCCGTCGTCGCGCCGGCGCTGCAGTCCGAGTGGCACGGATACTTCGGCGGTGGCGCGTTCCGTAACGGTTCGCCGTGCCGTGTGAGCACGAACGATTCGCTACCGGATGCGCTCGTCGCGACGGGTATCTCACCGGTCATGCGCGAGCACGGGCACCCCGAAGACAACCTCACCGCATTCGCACGGGTGACACCTAAAGTGCGGGACATTCGGCGCGGCGGATCGGCCGCGCTCGATATGTGCCTGGTCGCAGATGGTACGTTCGATGCGTACTGGGAGCGGCGGCTCGCGGCGTGGGACATCGCGGCCGGCGCGGCCCTGGTGCTCGCAGCCGGGGGAAAGCTCACGAATCTCGTGGGCGCCGCGTATGATTTGACGCGAGGCTACGTTGTCGCTAGCAACGGGCACGTGCACGAAGCGCTCGTGCGCCTGCTCGAGCAGGACGGCGCGCCTAGCACGGCCGTTTCCGCGCACAGCGCGTAAGGGGCGGCGCATTCACCTTGCGGGAGCGAGGTGAAGCCTGATGGAGAACCGATGCCAGTCGACAAGCAGCGCCTCACGCATCTGCGCGAGTTAGAAGCCGAGAGTATCCAAATCATCCGGGAAGTCGCCGCCGAGTTCGAGCGCCCCGTGATGCTCTACTCGATCGGCAAAGATTCAACCGCGCTGGTGCGCTGCGCGATCAAGGCCTTTCATCCGATGAAGGTGCCCTTCCCGCTGATGCACATCGATACGACGTGGAAGTTCAAGGAGATGATCAAGTTCCGCGACGAGTTCACGCGCGTGAACAACCTGGACTTGCTCGTCTACACGAACCCGCAGGGTGTCGCCGACAACATCAATCCGTTCGACAACGGCAGCGAGAAGTACACGGACGTGATGAAGACGCAGGCGCTCAAACAAGCCCTGTCGAAGTATCAGTTCGATGCCGCCTTTGGCGGCGCTCGCCGCGACGAGGAGAAGTCGCGCGCGAAAGAGCGCGTGTTCTCGTTTCGCGATCGGTTTCACCAGTGGGATCCGAAAAACCAGCGGCCCGAACTCTGGAGCCTCTACAACACCAAGATCAACAAGGGCGAGAGCCTGCGCGTGTTCCCGCTCTCGAACTGGACCGAGCTCGACGTCTGGCAATACATCTACCTCGAGAAGATCCCCGTCGTGCCGCTGTACTTTGCGAAGCCGCGGCCGGTCGTGGAGCGCGAAGGCGCGCTGATCATGGTGGATGACGAGCGCATGCGGCTTCAGCCCGGCGAGCAGCCCCAGACGAAGATGGTGCGGTTCCGAACGCTCGGTTGTTATCCGCTGTCGGGTGCGATCGAATCGGATGCCGATACGCTCCCGAAAGTGATTCAAGAGATGTTGGTCTCGCGTTTGTCCGAGCGCCAGGGCCGGCTGATCGATCACGATCAAGATGCTTCGATGGAAAAGAAGAAGCGCGAGGGGTACTTCTGATGTCCGACCAGGCGCTGATTCGCGACGACGTAGAAGCATACCTGGCCCGCAACGAGCGCAAGTCGCTGATGCGGTTCGTGATCGTGGGGTCGGTCGACGACGGTAAGAGCACGCTGATCGGCCGGCTCTTGTTCGACACGAACATGGTCTACGACGACCAGCTCGCGGCCGCGCGTAAAGCCTCGAACATGGAAGACGGGTCGATCGACCTGTCGCTCTTGACCGACGGGCTCGCAGCCGAGCGCGAGCAGGGCATCACGATCGACGTCGCGTACCGCTACTTCACGACTGAAAAACGCAAGTTCATCGTCGCGGATACACCGGGGCACGTGCAGTACACGCGCAACATGGTGACGGGTGCGTCGACCGCGGACGTCTGCGTGATCCTGGTCGATGCACGGCTCGGTGTGCTCGAGCAGTCGCGCAGGCACGCGTACATCGCATCGCTGCTCGGCATTCCGCACTTGCTCGTGGCCGTGAACAAGATGGACCTCAAGGGGTATTCCCGCGACGTCTACGAAGCGATCCGCACGGAGCTGCGCGCCTTCACGAAAGGGCTGCGCTTCAAGGACGTGACGTACGTGCCGGTGAGCGCGCTCAAGGGCGACAACATCGTCAAGCCCAGCACGAACACGCCTTGGTACGACGGAGAGACGGTGCTGTCGTTTCTCGAAGACGTGTCGGTCGCGGACGATCGCAACCTGAGCGATTTTCGCTATCCAGTGCAGTACGTATTGCGGCCGAACCTCGATTACCGCGGGTTTTCCGGGCAGGTCGCATCGGGCGTGATTCGTCGCGGCGACACCGTGATGTCGCTCCCGTCCGGCAAACAGAGCCGCGTGAAGCACATCGATACGTTCGAAGGCGAGCTCGAAGAGGCGTTCACACCGCAGTCGGTGACATTGCGGCTCGAAGACGAGATCGACATCAGCCGTGGCGACATGCTCGTGCTGCCGAACAATCGGCCGCGCGTCACGCGCAGCTTCGAAGCCGACCTAGTGTGGTTGCACGAACGGCCGCTCGACACGCAAAAGACGTATCTGATCAAGCACACGACGCAGGTCGTGCGCGGCGCAGTCGAGACGATTCACGCGAAGCTCGACCTCACGACGTTGCAAGAGTCGAAGGCCGATCGCCTGGAGCTGAACGACATCGCGCGCGTGCGGCTGACCTGTCATCGGGCGCTGTACGTGGACGCGTACGCGAAAAATCGCGTGACCGGTGCGTTCATTCTCGTCGACTCGCTCTACAACACGACCGTAGGCGCGGGGATGATCCGCGAGCTGCCGGGCCACGAGCAGCAAAGCCTCGACGACGTGATGAAGGAGTTGCGTGCGGGCTCGGGCTTGAAGCCTGCGACGCAAGTCAGTCCGCGCGAGCGGCGTGAGCGCTTTGGGCAGAGCGGTTGCACGATTTGGCTCACCGGTTTGCCCGGTTCGGGCCGGTGGTCGCTCGCGTACGCGCTCGAGCGCAAGCTGTTCGACCTCGGGCGGACGGCGCACGTCGTCGCGCCGTTTGCGGATACGCTCGACTCGATCATGAGCGCCGCGCACGCCTGCACGTCGGCCGGGTTGATCACGATTTGCGCGTTTCCTTCGTACAAGCGCGGAGATCGACAGCGCGTGCGCGATGCGCTCGGTGCGGACAAGTTCATCGAGGTGTTCGTGGACACCGATGCCGCGCTGTGCCGTGAGCGCAGGCCGGACGCGTCGTTCGACGGCTTCGAGCCGCCGACGGCTGCAGAGCTCACCGTGCACCTCGAAGAGGTGCGCATGTATCAGGCGATCGATGGCATCGTCGACGTTCTCGGTAAACACGGGCAGTTCGACGAGCGCTGACCCAAGCGGGACGTACGGGCCGGCGTGGGGCCTCGCTGCGGCTCGGCTGCCGCGGGTAGCTGCGCGGCGGATGCGCGGCTGCACGCGGCCCGGGCGACTCGCGCGACTCGATCGCATTCTCCAGCTTCGTGAAGCCGAGCTCATCGGCCGAATCGATGGCGAGTTTCGCGACGCGCCGCTGGTCGACGTGGGCGTGGGCGAGTGGCCCTGGACCACGATCGAGACCGCGCACTCCTTGCGCGCGTTCGCTCCTTCGCTTCGCGTGATCGGCGTCGAGCTCGATCCGGATCGGCTTCGACACGCTCGACGATTCGAAGAACCTGGGCTGGAGTTTCGCCGCGGTGGATTCGAGCTGCCGCTCGGAGCGGCAGAGCGGCCACGGGTCGTACGGGCGCTCAACCTGCTTCGCGGCTACAGCGAAACTGAGGCGCGCGCTGCACACGCGATGCTGAGCGCGGCGTTGCTTCCGGGTGGTTTGCTGATCGAGGGCACGAGCTCTCCGAGCGGAGGGGTGCTGTGCGTGCACCTACTGCGAAAGCGGGGCGCGCGGCTCGCCCGTGAAGGGCTGCTCTTTTCGACCGATTTTTCGCAAGGTTACGCGCCGGTTTTATTCCGCGATCGACTGCCGCGTGATCTGCGACGGCGCAGCGAGCCGGGCAGCGCGATGCACGGGTTCTTCGAGGCATGGACGCAGGCGTTCGCCGCTGCCCGCAGCACCGGGTTGTGCGAGAACGCGGCGCTCTTCGCGCTCTCCGCGCAGCTCCTTGCGAGCCGAGTGCCCGGTATCGTCGGCGACGCTGCGCTCCACGCAACCGGGGCGCTGCTCTGGCAGCCTCCCGGTGGCGTACCTTCGCCTGGAGACTTAGGACCCTAAAAGTGTGGTGTCTTCGCCGCGCCACGCCGCGCGACAAAAAGATCAGGTCTTTCACTGCGACGCGTGTACGTGCGCAAGCCAGACGTTCGCACTCGTCTCTCGAGCCGAACACGTTCGCGAACGAGATCGCCGCGACAAGCGGCAAATTGCGAGAAATCGTTCCTGGCCTAGGTAGCCCACGGCGTTACACTGAGAGCTCATGTCCGTCGCCAACTCGCACGCGCCCGAGACCATCGGTAACTACGTGATCGAGAACGCGCTCGCACACGGGTCGATGGGCACCGTGTACGTGGCGCGGCACTCGCTCACGTACGCGCGCGTCGCGCTGAAGGTGATTCGCAGCGAGGCGAACGCCGACAAGCAGGCCGAGGAGCGCTTCCTTCGCGAGGTGCGTGCGGCCGCGCAGATCGGTCACGAGGGCATCGTCAAAGTTCAGGATGCGGGCAAGACCCCCGAGGGCCACTTGTACCTCGCGATGGAGCTCTTGACCGGAGAGACGCTCGAAGAGCGCTTTGCGAACGGCACGGGTGAGCGCCTCACCGGTATGGAGTGGCTCGCCGCGATGCTCGATCCGCTGATGGCTGCACACACGCACAGCATCGTGCACCGCGACCTCAAGCCTGCGAACGTGTTCATCGCGCGCTCGTCGGACGGGACAGAGCACATCAAGTTGCTCGACTTCGGGCTTGCGCGCGACACGCGTGAGAAGTCCGGAACGCAGACT
>DASRXR010000349.1:0-5249 GCA_035687405.1 Polyangiales bacterium | reverse complement strand
CGAGTAGCGCTTGCTGCCCTGCTTGTCTTCCCAGGTCCGCGTCTGCAATCGACCTTCGATGCAAATCCGGCTGCCCTTCGACAAGATCTTATTGAGCGCTTCGCCCCGCTTGCCCCACACCACGACGGTGTGCCACTCGGTCTTCTCTTTGCGTTCCTTCGTGTTGTTGTCGAAGTAACTTTCGGTGGTCGCCATGCGAAGGCTGAGCACGCCTTGATTAGCTTGCGTGAAACGAAGCTCGGGATCTTGCCCGAGATTTCCGATCAATGTGACTCGATTGAGACCTTCAGCCATGGCCGTTTTTCCTCTTTGCTTGACGCACGCACAGTACGCCCTGGACCCTGCCGCTGACCAGCGCGATGGCCGCGCACGTCCGCGATTTTAACTTCGGTATTCGGCACGCCGCGCGCGCAGTTGCGTCGAGATCACCAGCCTCGATGCCAAAAACCTTCGCGCTTTCGCAGGTCTCAGCGCGCCAACTCAGGCGGCTTTCGATTTCGAGGACGGTTTCTGGCTCTGCTCGAAAAGCAGCGCGGCGAGCTGTTCTTCCAGATCTGCGATCTGCTGCGCGTAGAACTCGGGGCCGATTTCGTCGCGCGCCCGATCGCGTTCGAGCTGCGCCGCTTGCGCGACCAGTTCCGCCTTGCGCTGCTCGAAGTTGAACGCGGCCGAACCCGAATCGGACGTTGCAGCTGGTGGCGGCCGGCGCGCAAACCACAAGCCTCCAGCCAGCACGAACAACGCGACGACGAGCGCGATGATGCGTGTCGGGCCGGGTCCAGGAATGCCAGCCACGTGAATCTTCAACGAACGCAGCGGCGGATCGCCGACGCGCTTCACGACTTCGCTCACCCAGAAGCGGCGCCCGTTGTCGTCGTGCAGCTCCGGGGCCGGCATGTCGTCGACCGCGAGCGTCATCCCGGGCGCGGCATCCGCGAGCACGCGGTACGCGAATGTGACCCACGGTAGATCGAACTGCAGATCCACTTTCGTCGAGTCGTAAGGAAAGTCGAAACCCCAGGTCAGCGTGATTTCGCCCGGCGCGAGCGAGCCCGAGATCTTGAAACCCTGATCGGCCTCCTCCTTGAGGTGCTGATCGGTCATGATTTCTTCGGACTGAAACGCCTTCCAACCCGGCGGCAACTTGATCAGCTGTCCGCCGTCGGGAAAGACGTACGTCTTACTGCCGATGTTGATCAGGCGCGCCTGCTGCACGACCTTCAGGCGCTCGTCGCGCACTTCGATCGACGTGGCACCGACGTACAACACGACCTCGTGCGGATCGCGCGTCGTCGGCAGCTGGCGAACCACCACGTCGTAGCCGTGCTCGACCGGCAGGCGAAACGGCGTCGAGCTGTACTTCGCGCCGTCGAACAGCACGTTGATGCGATACGCCTGGCCATCACCGCCCGCGAGCTTTTCGAAACGGTATTCACCGCCCGCACCCGTGCTCGCATCTTTGGTGTCGCGCGTGTTGTCGCGCGACATCGTCCCGAGCTGCAGCTTCGCGTTTGGAACCGGCTGTTCGGTCGTCGAGTCGATCACGCGAACGCGAATCGTGCCCGGCGGCAACGCCAGATTCGGCTCGGCAACGGCGATCGGTTTGCGTGCGAGCGGAGGCGCATCAGGCTGCCCGGCGTGTGGATCGCCGCCGACGGGCACGTCGCCCTGCCCTGCCGCCGCGGGCGCATCGCCCTCTACGTCCGGATGGCCGGACGGGAGCTCGCCCGACGAGGGCTGCTCGGCCGGCGCACCGGTCGGAGACGCAGTGTGCCCCGGAGGAAGCGCATTCGGTGGCGGCGGTGCGACTGGCGCACCGGGCGCTGCAGTCGGGCTCTTGGCTTCGGTAGCCGGTGCGCGACTGGGAGGATTTTCGCCCGGTGCCGCAGGCGAAGGCGTCTTGGTCTGCTGCTTCCGGTTGAAGATGTCGGCGGGCCCACGCGGAGGCGAGTCGCCAGGTGCTTGCGGGCGCGCTGGCGCTTCCGCCGGCTCACCGCCACGTTTCGTCGGCTCAGCTTGCGCCCAGGCCGGCGAGTGAATCGCGGCTGCCAGCAGCACAAGCACCGCAAACCCTTGGCGTGCGACTGCGGGGCGCATCACGAACTCACCTCCGCAGCCTGCAGCTTCGCACCGCACTTCTTGCAAAATGCAGCGTCCGCATCGTTTGCGGTCGCGCAGCTCGGACATGCATGGCTCGTTGCAGCGTCCGCCGCGACTACCGGTTCGGCAGCCGCCGTGTCCGCAGTGTCCGCCGCGCCTTTCAACAGCACCTTTGCGGCATCACGATGCGGCGCGATCTGCCCGTCCAGCGATTTCAACACGAGCCTCGCTCGCTGTCGGTACCGAGCGTTCAGCTCCACGAAGTCCCCTTCGCTGAGCTTCCCGGTATCTCGTTCAGCTTCGAGATCCTTGAGCGCCATCAAGAGCGACTTCTTCTCCGCGAGCAATGCAGCGCGCGGAGCACTGCTGGTCTCCGCGGCGACTTGCGCCTCTTCCGCATGCGCGAACGTGTGCCGCAAGCTCTGCCACAACCAGAACAGCGTCACGACGAGCGCGCATGCACCAAAAACGATGAATAGCGTGGGCAGCAGATTCGGCATGTCACTCGTCGAGCTTGCGCAGCTCGGCGTCGAGCGCCGCGTCGTAGCCGTCGCGTGGGTTCGACGCAAGTCCGCCCGCACCCGCAGCCGATGGAAGGGGCGCGACCCACTTGCGGCCGCGCCAGACCAAAAGACCCGCCGCCATTGCGATCGCAGCGACCGGCACGGCCCAGAGCGCTCGATCGAGGCCCTTGTCCGAAGGGATCGCGATCGACTTCGCGCCGAACTCCGCGCGGTAGTCATCCTGAATCGCGATGTCGGTTACACCGGCAGCGACCTTCGCGCGAATCTTCGAACGAAGATCGTCCGCGACGCCGCACGAGCAGGTCGACAACGGCAGCCGCTGGCAATCGCCGCACATGCACAACAAGCGCTCGAACAGCTGCTTTTCGTGCGGATTGTGCATCGTGACCGAGCCCGCATGCAGCGAGCTCGACCCGTCCGCTTGGCCATGCGCCAAGCTGCTCCAGCCGAATAGCAACGCACCCGTCGCCGCTAGCAGCAGCACGCCTGTCGCCATCGCCGGCAGCGGACCGCGAGCACCGCGCCGCGCGGCCGCCTCACCGAGCACCTCGCGTACCGACGGCGACGCGCTGAGCGACGTCCCGAGGATCAGGAACATCGCACCGAGCCAGATCCACGCGACGAACGGCCGCACGATGATGCGGAACGTCGCGAGCTTCGTCTGCGGCTGGACGTTGTTCATGATCGCGTAGACGTCTTCACTCAACGTCGAGCGGATCGCGACTTCGGTCGTCGCCGTGTCCTGCGGCTTGCTGTAGATGAACTTCGCCGGCGAGAGCCCTGCGACGCGCTTGTCGCCGTGCATCACGCTCAAGTCCGTGAAGATCATGCGCCGATTCGGATCGGTCTCCATCCGCGTGCCGTCGTAGCGGAGCGTGAAGCCACGCACTTCCATCGACTGGCCCGGGCGTAACGCTGCTTCTTTTTCCGTGTCGTACGACGAGCCGGTAAACCCGAAGTACATCGCGACGAGCCCGAGGTGCACGATGTAGCCACCATGCCGGCGCTTCGCGCGCGTCACGAGCTCGAAGAACGCGGTGAAGACTCCCTCGCCCGCATTGCGCATGCGCACGCGAGTCCCGCGCCAGAACTCCTGCAGGTGCCCGACCAACACGAACGAACACACCAAAGTCGAGAGCGTCGGCGAAGCGCTGTAGATCGAGGAGAGGAACCGGCCCGTCACAGTGTCGTAGATCTCTTCGGGCGGAAGGGTCGGAGGGTATCCGAACATGGGCCCGATGAAGATGTGACCGAGGACGAACGCAAGTGATGCGACGCTCGGCAACAGGAGCACGCGCCACAAGTGCGCCCGCGTGGACTTACGCCAGGCGAGCAGCGGCCCGACACCGGTCAAACCCAGCAGCACGAGGCCGAGCGGAATCATCCACTTGTTGTAGAAGCCCGGACCGACCGTGACCGTCTCGCCGCGCAGCGCTTCGCTGATCAGCGGGAACGTCGTCGCGATCAAGACGAAGAACAACATCCCCATCAGGATCCAGTTGTTCAGCAGGAACACGAAGTCGCGGCTGAGCAGCGAGTCGATGCGGCTCTCGGAGCGAAGCAGCGGCAAGCGCCAGATGATCAGCCCGGCGCAGACGATCACGATGATCGCCATGTACCAAACGAAGTAGACGCCGATCGTCGAACGCGCGAACGAGTGCACGCTTGCGATCATTCCGGAGCGCGTCAGGAACGTGCCGAAGATCGTCAGGAAGAACGTGAGACACAGCAAAAACACGTTCCAGACTTTGAACATGCCGCGACGCTCTTGAAGCATCACGGAGTGCAGGAACGGCGTGCCCGCGAGCAGCGGCATGAACGCGGCGTTTTCGACCGGGTCCCAAGCCCAATAACCGCCCCAGCCGAGCTCCTCGTACGACCAGACCATGCCGAGCACTTTGCCGATCGCGAGCGCGATCCAAGCGAAGATCGTGAAGCGCCGCGCTGCGCGGATCCATTCGTCGGACAAGCGACCCGTGACGAGCGCCGCGATCACGAACGCGAACGGCACCGACCAACCGACCAACCCGAGATACAAGGTCGGCGGGTGGATCATCATCCAGTAGTTTTGGAGCAGCGGGTTCAGGCCTTCGCCGTCCGGAGCTGCACCCGATGCGACGGTCGCGAACGGGTTCGCCGAGAACAACATCAAGATGCAGAAGAAGATGAGGATGCTCATCAACGTCGCCATGATGTACGGCGCGAGCTCGGGGATGCGTTTGCGCAGGGAGAACGCGCAGACCGCGCTGTAACAGGTGAGCAGGAAACTCCACCACAAGAGCGACCCGTCCTGACCACCCCACAGCGATGTGACCAGGTAGTACCAGGGCATGGACCGGTCGCTGTAGCGGAACACGTAACGAATCCGGAAGTCGTGCGCGACGAATGCGTACGCGAGCGCGAGCACCGCTACGCATGTGAGCCCCCAGCTCGCGTATACGCCGAGCCGCACTGCCGGGAGGAGCTGCGGCCTTCCACGCCCGGCGGCGACTCCGAGTGCGAACGTGTAGGTCGCACAGACGAGCATCGCGCCTAGAACGAGCGTACCGAAGAAGGGCAGATCCAAAGCTGGCATACCGGCTCCCGTGTAGGTCTGCCCGAGACATTGGGCAACCCCATCTCGGC
>DASRXR010000348.1:0-3931 GCA_035687405.1 Polyangiales bacterium | reverse complement strand
CACAGCGCTCGTGCTGGCGCTCGACTCGACCGCGGCCGCCTTGGCCTCCGCCTTACAGTGGCAACGGGCTTCCGGCGCGACGTCCTTCAGGACCTGGTCGATGTGCTTGCCGCAACCCGCAAAGGTCGGCTTCTGGCACTGCTCACACCGGATACGCCTGCACATGGTCCGAGTCCTCCAAGTTATTTCGAGCGCTCGGAGCCGCAGCCGTCAGCCGCGCACCGTTCACCCGGTCGCGTTCCATTGCACGACCGGTGCCAGGAGTTCGAGAAGCACAGATCTGCGAGATCACGCGATGTACGACCGTCTCGTTCCGCAGACAGACAAAAGCCGTCACGGTTTTCCCGTGACGGCTTCTGGGTGCCATTGTGGTGGTTTTGAGCCCAGCAAGGTCGCTGGGTTGAACGCGCTCAGGTGCCCGTCGGAACAATCCTCCGCGGCTCGGAGTCGCGCTTCGGACGACGCGCTTTCTCCTCCTCGCGCTCCTTCAGGTAGGCCTCCATCGTCTCCGGCCTCAAGTCGTCGACGCCGAACGGCACGCCCATCGTCCCCTGCTCCAACCAAACCTGTTCACCGGCCAGGACCGACGCGGCGAGCTCCGTCTTCTCCAGGTCGTCGTTGCTCCACATGTCGCGGAGCACGTCGTCGATGCGCCGCCGCGCCATCCGGGCGAACTGACCGGCAACCAGCAACGTTTGTTCGCGCTCCGGACCCTTCGTTCGAGCCGCGCGCGTGACCGCAGCCGATAGCGCAAACAACTCGAGCGCCACGTCGACGGCACGGAACAAGAACGCTTGCTTCCGCTCGAGCTTCGGACCGAAGCGCAACATCCCGTGGAAGATGCTCCGCGCAAGGCGCCGGCTGGCGCGCGCGGCAAAACGCATGTGACTCGCGAGCGGCCCGTACTCCGAATACCCGAAAAAGGCGAGCAGCGATCCGAACCACTGCGCCGGATACCACCAGGCGTAAAACAACGCGATGCTCGGAAGCTTCGCGAGCTTCTTCGTCCACGGGATCTTCGGATCGATCAGCGAACCCGAGACCTCGAGGTGTTTGTCCACCGCCTCGCGCGCGATGAACAAATGCATGACCTCACTCGAACCCTCGAAAATGCGGTTGATCCGGCAGTCGCGCAGCATTCGCTCGATCCCGATCGGCGGCTCACCCCGAGCGGCGAGCGACGTCTCAGTCTCGTAACCGCGTCCACCGCGAATCTGCAGCGCGAGATCGGTCAGCTGCCAACCACGCTCGGTGTTCCACTCTTTTGCCGCCGCAGCTTCGAGGCGAATGTCGCGATCAGTCCGATCCGCGAGCGCGCCCACCACGTCTGCAACCGCTTCCATCGCATACGCAGTCGCCGCCATGTCGGCCAACCCGTGCGCGATAGCCTCGTGTTTGCCGATGGGCAATCCCCACTGCTCCCGCGCGAGAGACCACTTGCGACAAATCTCGAGTGCGAGTTTCGCCGCGCCTGCCGTTGCAGCGGGTAGCGTCAAGCGGCCCGTGTTCAAAGTCGCGAGCGCGATCCGCAGACCGTCGCCCTCCTTACCGACCAAGTTCTCGCGCGGCACTTCGACCGAGTCGAAACCGATCACGCCATTTGCGAGCGCGCGCAGACCCATGAAGTGGCAACGGTGCTCGACCGTCACGCCGGGCGAATTCATCTCCACCACGAGGCAATGAATGCGCTTGGTCTCCGCGTCGCGCGCGAGCACCACGATCACTTCGGCGAGTGTTCCGTTCGTACACCACAGCTTGCGACCGTCGAGAATGAAGCTCTTTCCATCGGCACTTTTTCGCGCCGTCGTCGCGAGGCTCGCTGGGTCGGAACCGACTGCGGGCTCCGTCAACGCAAACGCCGAGATCGCGCCGCGCGCACAGCGGGGCAAATACTTCTGCTTCAGCTCCTCGCTGCCGAACATCTCGACTGGGTGCGGAACACCGATCGCTTGGTGCGCAGAGAGCAAAGCAGTGATGTTGCCGTCGTGGCTTCCGAGCAGCTTCATCACCTGCACGTATTCGTGGTGCTTCAGGCCAAGGCCGCCGTACTTCTTCGGAATCTTCATCCCGAAGGCGCCGAGCTTCGCCAAGCCTTCGAGCACGTGTTTCGGATACTCGCCGCGCGCGTCGATCTCCACTGGATCGACTGAGTCGCGCAAGAACGCTTCGAGCTCCGCGTAATACTGTTTGAACTCCGGACGCGTATCGGGATCGAACGCCACGTCCGGAATCAGCTCGGGTCGCAACCTACCGAGGAATGCTTCACGCAAAAAACTCGAACCGCGCCACGAAGTTTCGCGTGACTCCTCCGCGACTCGCCGAGATTGCTGTTCTTGCTGCGTTGCCATGCACCTACCTCGCTTTTCCAAGCGTGGGCTTGTGCAGCTTGCATGCCACGACCAGCTAGGGTTCAGACCCGCTTAGAACGCATTCTCAGGAATGCCGATGGCATTTGCGCCCCAGTTAAGGTCGCCGCTGACAGCTGCAGCGGTAGATCCGGGGCGAGTTGCCACGCGAGGCAAACCGCAGTGCCAGGGGCCGGGCAGATGCACCCCGCAACACTCGGCTAGACCCGACTCGGGACGTCAGTGTTTGCCGTACTCCAACGTCTTACCCTTGCGCTGCGCGATGATATAGGCCTCGAGCGCACGCATTCGCGGGTCCTCGGAATCCAGCCCCTTGGCCCGCACCGGGTGCTGGATACACCAGTTGATCATGTCCCGCAGCAACGCGACACGCCCCAGCTGCGCCTGATACTTCGGATAGGTCTCTGGATGCGTGTTCGCCGCATGCGGGTGACACATGTCACAACTCACGGCAATCGTACTGCCCAACTGATCCGCACTGTGAAAGACCTCGGACCCCGCGGTTGCAACCCGCTCGGTCTCCGCCTTCCACAACGCGACGTCCTGCGACGTGACCTGGCCGTACGTCTGGCCCTGCACCTGACCGACCAAACCACTGTTGTCCGCCGCCGTCTGCAACGTGTGACGCTCGCGCTCCTCCGCCTCCCAGTTGGAGTTCGGATTCTTCCGCATCCACTCCGTCATCAGCGCACCGGCGATCGCCGTTCCAGGCGTACCGGACGGAACGTTCACCTTCGTCTGACCATCACACAAGATCACTTCGGTCGTGTCGCTCGAAGCGCCACCCGCGGCATTCGTCGCACCACCGCTCGAACCTTCGGCGGAACCCGAGCTCGCCGACGGTGTCGGATCGTGCCCACAGGCACACAACAAGATCCCGGCCCAGCACACTCTGCGAATCGTCGTAGTCAGATTGCCCATGGCTGCCTCAATAGCTACGCAACAGCGGCACTTCGGGTTTGTCCTTTTTGCCGTTGCTCGCGGTGTAAGTACGCAAGATCGTCACCGGGTTGCGATTCCAAAGGTTTTGCACGATGTCCGCCAAACCATCCGGATGCATCGTCACCGAGCCGTTGCCACAGCCGTCGTTCGGATTGAACGGATCAGGCCGCGCCATCTGCACCGTCAACTCGGGCAACCCCTGCGGCGCATACGGCCACGGCCACGCAGTCGACAAAAACCCGTGGAAGTGAATGTTGCCGATTCGATTCGTCAGCATCTGATGCGTGTGGCCGTGGAACACCACGACCGATCTGAATCGCCGCAGAATCGCCTGCACTTCTTCCGCGTCGTCAGTCCAGAAGTTCCAGTTGCGATAGAGCTTGTAGAGCGGCGAGTGCGAGAACACGACGACCGGAGTCGACGCAGGCTTGCCCTTCAAATCATTCTCGAGCCACGTCCGCTGCTCCGGCCCGACCGAAAACGGGCTCTGTACGCCGTTGTCCAAGCCCGCGACGGTCTTCATCCGATCCATCGGCGATAGCTTGCGCGCGGTCCAGAAGTCCTTCTCGACCACACTGTTCAGCACGACGAAGTGCACGCCTTTGTGATCGAATGAGTACGTC
>DASRXR010000347.1:0-15818 GCA_035687405.1 Polyangiales bacterium | reverse complement strand
GGTATTCGGCGTCTGGCTGCGTGTGCTTCCGATGCCGGGTGACGATCCGAGCTTCGCCAGCCTGATCTTGCCTGCGTTCACGGTCGGCGCTGCGCTGAGCGCGATCCTGACGCGACAAACGCGCGCTTCACTCGCGGACGTTCTCGGTGAGCCCTACATCCGCGCCGCGCGTGCTCGCGGCGTCTCGGAGCTGCGCCTCGTCGTTCGCCACGCGCTGCGCAATGCGCTCTTGCCCGTGATCACCGTCGCTTCGGCGCAGCTCGGCGCGCTCCTGTCCGGTGCGGTCGTCGCTGAAAAAATCTTCGAGCGCCGCGGCCTCGGCAGCTTGTTTCTCGAAGCGTTTTTCGATCGAGACATCCCGGTCGTACAAGGCTGCGCGCTCGTGATCGCGTGCGCCTACGTGTTCGTGAACCTGGTGATGGATCTGCTCTACTGCTGGGTCGATCCGCGCGTGCGACTGACATGAAGCGCGGTACAAAAGCTCTCGTCGTCTCCGGCACGGGCGCGTTTGGCGTCGTCGTGTCGCTGCTGTTTCTCGCGCTCGCGGTGGTCGGGCCGTGGCTTGCACCGTACTCGCCGCTTCAGATCGATCTCGCGCACGAGTACGAACTTCCGAGCGCGCGGCACTGGCTCGGCACCACCGACAACGGCGTGGACATTCTCAGCGTGCTCTTGCACGGCGCGCGGCTCGCCGGAGTGGTCGCGTTCTTCACTGTTGCGTCGTCGCTGTTGATCGGCGGCACGCTCGGCACGATCGCGGGTTATCGCGGCGGCCGCACCGACCACCTGATCACCGGCGCCTGCGACATCGTGCAAGCGTTCCCCTCGATCGTGCTGAACATCGCAGTGCTCGCCCTCGTCGCGCGACCGGGTTTGCCTCACCTCGTGCTCGCCTTGATCGCGCACGGTTGGGTGATGTTCGCGCGCTTGTCCCGCGCGCAAGCGTTGGTGTTGCGCGACGTCGAGTTCGTGCAGGCTGCGCGCGCGCTCGGTGCATCCGAAGCGCGCGTGCTCGTGTTCCATGTGGTTCCGAACTTGATCGGGCCGCTGATCGTGCAGGCCAGCGCTGCAGTCGGCGCGGCCGTGCTGGCGGAATCGACGCTCTCGTTTCTGGGCCTCGGCCCGGGCGCGGCAGCCTCATGGGGCGCTTTGCTCGATCAAGGCAGTGCAGTTCTGCTCCGCTTCCCCCACGTCGCGATGATCGCGGGCGGAACGATTGCGATCACGGTCTTTTCCGCCAACCGCACAGGCGACGTCTTGAGAGACCGCCTCGACCCGCGGGCCTGAAGCAGAGGCATTTTGCGTGGTTAGGTTGCCCAAATGGGCCGCGTGAGCGGGTTGGCTGCCATGCTATAAGCCCGGCTTCCGATGTCTTCCAAATCCCAAGCTTTCCTGCCTGTTTCCCCGTCGGTTTCGTTCCCCGAGTTGGACCGGGACATGATGGCGTTTTGGGACGCGCAGCAGATCTTCGAAAAGAGCGTGCAGCGCGAGCCTGACGCCACGAGCGGCGCCGAGTCGAAAGGCCAGTTCGTCTTTTACGAAGGCCCGCCGACCGCAAACGGCATGCCGCACCCCGGCCACGTGCTGACGCGCGTCATGAAAGACGTGTTCCTGCGCTACCGCACGATGTGCGGCTATCACGTGCCGCGCATCGGAGGCTGGGATACACACGGGCTGCCGGTCGAAGTCGAGGTCGAGAAAGAGCTCGGCATCACGGGCCGCCGCGCGATTCAGGAGTACGGCATCGAAGCCTTCACGCGGAAGTGCGTGGAGTCGGTGTTCCGGTACATCGAAGAGTGGCGCAAGATGACGCGCCGGATCGGCTTCTGGGTCGACCTCGACGCCGCGTACGTCACGTTTCATCGCTCGTACGTCGAGAGCGTGTGGTGGGCGCTCGCGGAGTTCTGGAAACAGGGGCTGCTCTACCAGGACTACAAAGTGGTGTGGTGGTGGCCGCAGGGCGGCACCGCGCTTTCGGCCGGTGAAGTCGGTCAGGGCTACAAGACGGTCGACGATCCTTCGATCGTCGTGCGCTTTCCGGTGGCCGGGCAGCCAGGCTTGAGCTTGCTCGCGTGGACGACGACCCCATGGACGTTGCCGTCCAACATCGCGCTCGCGATCAACCCAGACCAGCTCTACCAAACGGTCGAGCTCGAAGGCGGCGAACGCGTCGTCGTCGCAGCGCAGCTTCGCGACACGCTGTTACAAGGCTGCAGCTACAAGCTGCTGGAAGAGAAGTCCGGTAAAGCGTGGATCGGCACGCGCTACGAGCCGCCGTTTCGCTACGCCGAGCCCGAAGGTGGCGATGCCTACGTCGTGATCCCGGCGGACTTCGTGTCGATGGACACCGGTAGCGGGCTCGTGCACGTCGCACCCGCCTTCGGCGAAGACGACTTCAGAGTCGCAAAGGCGCAGCAGCTCGGGTTCTTGCAGCTCGTCGAGCCGGACGGAAAGTTCAGCGCGGCGGTGACCGACTTCGCCGGTCGCTTCTGTAAGGAAGCCGATCGCGACATCATCCGGAACCTGCGCCACCGCGGCCTTCTCTATTCGGAGGCAGTGGTGCGCCACGAGTATCCGTTCTCGTGGCGGCGCGACACCGATCCGCTGATTCAATACGCGCGCCGCTCTTGGTTTATCCGCACAACGCGCGAGATCGATCGCGTGATCGCGAACAACTCGCAGGTGCATTGGGAGCCCGAGCACATCAAAGAAGGGCGCTTCGGATCGTTTTTGCGAAGCAACGTCGACTGGGCGCTGTCGCGCGAGCGGTTTTGGGGCACACCGTTGCCGATCTGGGTGAACGACGTGACCGGCAACATGCAGGCGGTCGCGAGCAGTGCGGAGATCCGCGCGAAGAACCCCGATGCGTTTGCTGCGTTCGATACGGCGCGCGCGAAGGACCCGAGCTTGTCCGAGCACTTGATGGTGCACAAGCCGTGGATCGACGACGTGACCTGGACCGTGCCGGGCGAGGAGGGCGTATATCGCCGCGTGCCCGAAGTGATCGACTGCTGGTTCGACTCGGGCTGCATGCCGTTCGCACAGTGGGGTTACCCGCACCAAAATCGCGCGGAGTTCGAGAAGCACTATCCGGCGGACTTCATCACTGAAGCGATCGATCAGACGCGCGGTTGGTTTTATTCGTTGATGGCCGTGAATACGCTGCTATTTCCGAATCAAGCAGCGCCGCATCCGTTTCGGAATTGTGTGGTGCTCGGGCACATCGGTGACGAGAAGGGTCAGAAGCTCAGCAAGAGCAAGAAGAACTACACCGACCCGATGTTGATGATGGAAGCTCACGGCGGCGACGCCGTGCGTTGGGCGCTGTACACCGGCACGGTACCGGGGCAGGGCACGCGCTTCGGAGACGGCGCAGTGATCGATGCGCTCCGCGAGTTCGTGTTGAAGGTGTGGAACGTCTACAGCTTCTTCGTGACCTACGCGAACATCGATGGTTGGACCGGGCCGCGCGTGGATTCGTTCGCGGCGACGCAAGCCGGTTCCGATCGCTCGAAGCTGGACCAGTACATTCTGGCGGAGCTCGATCACACGGTCGCAGCCGTTCGGGCCGCGCTCGACAACTATCAAAGCCACCTCGCGGCGCGTGCGATCGAGGAGTTCGCGGAAGCGCTCAGCAACTGGTACGTGCGCCGCAGTCGCGCGCGCTTTTGGGCCGAGACCGAGAGCCAAGACAAGTCGAGCGCGTTCGAGACGCTCTACGTCGTGCTCGTGGAGCTCAGCAAGTTGATCGCGCCGTTCGTACCGTTTTTAGCCGAGGCGTTGTATCAGAACTTGGTCGCGCGGCGCGATCCGACCGCACCGGCATCGGTGCACCTCGCGAACTATCCCGAGACTTCGCACGCGCGTGGCGATGAAGCGCTGCGCGAGTCCGTGGAGACGGTGCGCGCGCTCGTGGCCTTGGGGCAACGCGTGCGCGCCGAGCGAAAGCTGAAGGTGCGGCAGCCGCTGTCCGAGGCGATCATCGCGGTGGCGAACGATCGCGACCGGGCGCGGCTCGAGCTGTTCTCGGATGCGATCCGCGACGAGTTGAACGTGCACACCGTCACGCTGACGGCAGAGCCGCAGAAGTACGTGCACTTCGAGCTGATGCCGAACTTCCGCACGCTCGGGCCGAAGCTCGGCAAGGACATGCCGCTCGTGAAGCAGTTGCTCGGCAAAGCCGATGGCAGCGCCCTGCACGCGGCGCTCGAGAAGGATGGCTTCATCGATCTCCCGCTGCCGAATGGGTCGTCGCTACGGCTCGGGCCCGAAGAGCTGCAAGTGCGGCTCGCGGCGAAGGCGGACTACGCGGCAGCGGCCTCGCACGGGCATGTCGTCGTGCTCGACACGCGCGTGGATGATGCGCTCAAGCGAGAAGGCATGGCGCGCGAGGTGGTGAATCGCATTCAGCGTGCACGCAAGACCCTGGACTTGGCGCACGAGGCGCGGATCAAGCTGAGCTACCAGGCCGAAGGCGAGCTCGCGAGCGCGATCGTGGAGCACGCGGAGTACTTGAAGGCGGAGACGTTGGCGGTCGAGCTGACGGCAGCTGACAGCGGCGCAGGCGAGTTGAACGAGACGGACATCGACGGCGCACCGCTGAAGTTCTGGGTTGCGAGCGTCTAAAACTCCCGGCAGTCGGCTGGGCGCATGGCGCGACCGAACGTGTACGGTCGCGCTTGCTTGAACACGACCTGCCTTGCATCGCCCACGATCTTGATCTCCACGTCCATCGCGAACCAGCGGTTCTGGTACTGCGGATCCAGCAACGCTTGGAAGTGATCGTGCACCGCGCGCAAGCGACATGCGATCTGCAGCACATCGTTGATGTTCAGCACGTCTGCACCGTGTGTCAGGCTGCTTTTCGCTTGATACTCGATCACCGGTGTGTTCGGTACGACGCGCCAGTGATGGATCAGCTGCTCGGTCGTCACGCCCGGCGCGGGATTCGCGACGCTCGCTTCGCCTTGCTGCGCGTTCAAGTAGTGAATGTCCGCCCGCGTCGGGTCGAGCACGTCTCGACTGATCGCGATCACGTTCGCGCGCTCTGACTTGAACGAAGGATGCACGAGCACACCCATCGCGACTTGCGACTGATCGATGTGCCCGAACTCGCGTTCGTCGTACGCGCGCGTGTTCCACAAGCTCGCCCAGGTCTCCCGCAGTGCACCTTCGATCGGCCGTTCCGAATCGCCGATCTCCGCCGGCAACGACTCGTACAAGCCGGCGCCATTGAAACCGGAGAGGTCTTCGGTGTTGCTGCTGCTGCGGAACCGCAGCCGCGCGCGGCCCCAGCGGGTCAAGATCGCCTGCTCGATCTCGGACATCAACGCGAGCTCGACCGGAGTATCCAGGATCTTCTGGCGCACCTTCGCAAGCGCAGCGCCACGCTCGCGCAAATCGACGCGGAACTCCGGGCGTTGCATCGCAGCTTCGAGCTCGGCTTTCGCGCCGCTGCGCTCGAAGTGCTCGAGGTAGTGCACCAGCGGAATCGCAAAGCTGTGATCGGGAACGGGAATCGGGCCGACGCAGTTCGCTCCAGTGGCTTGAATGCGCCCCATCTCCGCCAGCTGCGCGGCTTTCGCACCGATCGCGGGCAAATCTGCCAGGCCGCGCGCACCGAGGTCGACGACACCGCGCACGGATGTGTCGAGTCGTGGCGCGATGCGTGGCCCAGTCGGAGTGCGCATCTGCACGAACGCGTCGACTTCAGCCGCCGTCGCTTTGCGCAGGGTGAAGCCGGCGCTCGAGACCTCGAGCCTCACGAGCTCGTTGAGCAACGGCGAGATCCGCTCATCCGCTCGCGCTTTGCGAAGCGCCATGTTGGGGGTACCGCGGTTTTGGCTCAGCACATTCACGTGTGCGAGCGGCGTTTGAAACGCTTCGGTGATGAGCCCCGAGACGAACGGCAAATCGTTCGGCACGGCATCCGTCACGATGATCACGTCCTGACCGAGCTGCGCCGTGTCGATCTCCGTCGCCGGCACGAAGCGCAGCGTTCCAAATGCGACGCCTTCCGTGAGCGGTTGATACTTGAGGTTGCGAAACGGCGCGTTGCTGCTGACGATCGGCGCTTGCCCTTCGATCTTCCGAAGCTCGGTGATCTGCCGGGGTTCGGCGGGATGGAGCGACCACGCGTCGACCGGTTCCGCATCGAGGTGCAGCATCGCCCCGTAAAACGCGCGCAACATCTGCGGCGCGGTGATCTGATCGCCGAGCGCGAAGTCGAGCGTCCGCAAGTCGCTACCGGAGTAGCGATCGAGCGTGCCGAGCAGGTATCGCCGAGTCGCGACCTGCACGTATTCGCGCTCGCTGAAGGCCGACCAGCCGCTGTAAAACAGCTCGTTTTGCGCGGCGTCGCAGCGGTCGAGCGGCGGTTGGTGATCGATCTTCTCGCGAATGAACGTGTAGTGCAGCGCCCACGCGCGCGTCGACAGCAGGTGCACCGCGTCGCCCGTCGCCAGATCGAGGATGAACTTCACGCCTTGAAGGCCAAGGTTCGTCTCACCCTCGGCGAGAGCGGCGTAGTCGCCCGGGGTGTACAGGTGCCGTACGCGATCGCCCACGTCGCGGCTCTGCAACGGATCGCACGCCGTGTCGTTGGCAGCGCCTTCACTCGCCGTCGAACAAAAGCGCAACTTCTGTGACGACTCCGGCCAGCGCGAGAGCACGGCGCCTTCCGGCCAGCGCATGAAGTCGACGCGGTCGACGACCGAGCCATCGGCCGCGAACAACGTCGCGACGCCTTCGAACGCAGGATCCACTTCGATCGAGCTCGTCGCGGCTTCCGGCACCATCACGACCACGCGCTCACCCGGTGCCAGCGTGTTCGGCTCGGGCCAGCGTAGCTCGTCGCCTTCGGTCGCAGTCGGCCAAGGCATGCCGGGGCCCGTCGTGTGCAATCGAAGCGAGTAGCCTTCGAGCTCGACCGGATCGGATCCGATGTTCAACACCTCGATGAAGCGAGCTGGATGAAGCGCGAGCTCGCTCAGCACGAGCGGACCTTTTGCGTTCGGCCAGCCCGCCGGCCATGTGAACTTCGCCCACGCGCTGTCATCCGGTAGCTCGAGCGGCGCAGGCGGCGAGCAACTGTCGCCGTTGTCAGACTCGGGCGTCGCGTAGCGGCACACCTTCATCTCGCCCGTTCCGCTCGGAAAACGCGAGAACGTCTCGTTCAATCCGAGTGCGGGAAGCTCGACGTCGTCCACGACGTGACCGCTCGCGCGTTCGAACAGCTGCACCTTCTCGCCCTGCGAGCTCAGCTTCCACGACGCGTGAAGCGGGCCTTGGTCTTCGTCATCGTCTGCAAAGACCACGACGAATCCGCCCGGGGCGAGCTCCACGTCGGGAAACTCGAACGCGCGCCCACTCGAGCCACGCAGCGCGTAGTTGCGCAACTTCACCGGCTTTGCGGAGATGTTGGCGATTTCAATGTAATCGCCGACTTCGCCCGCCTCGTCGATCCACGCGGCGTCGTTGTCGCTCATCAGCTCGTTGATCACGAGCGCGCCGTCGTCGGACCCGGCGGGCTCCGGATCAGGCTGACAGCTGGTGAGGATCGAGATCGTGAAGACGCAGATCAGCGCGATTCGCGCTCGCGTTGTGTCAGTTTGTGTCATCGGCTCTACAGCAGGCGCAGACGCACTTGAAGCAGCAAGCGTCATACCAGCGTCGACCGCGCGCTGGGGTTGTAGGTCTGTGTGTGAGTCCGACTGTCATGACGGTGGACCCCTAAAACTGCACCCGCAGGACCTCTGGATAGTACACGGCGTCGTTCGGCGTCGGCGAAGACACATCGTTTTGCATGTACGTGACAACCAAGTCTGCGCCGCGTTGTTCGGGATGCGCTTTGGCTGCGTAAGTGAGCAGCTTGGTCGGATCGGTGTGATCGGGCGCGCTCGGTCGCAAGATGGTTCTCGGCTCGGACCACGGACCTTCAGGCGTACTGCTCGTTCGAAGCACGATCCCGGTCTGCGGATCGCTCGTGAACAACCCGCGCGTCTGAATCTCGATGAACTGCTCCAGCTGCGGCTGGAAGTGGACGCTGAGCTCGATCTGTCCGCCGGCTAAAACCGGCGCCGGTACTGCGCCTGCACTTGCACTTTGACCGCGATAGCCTTGCGCCGTGTACCACTCCGGATCGCTCAGCGCGCCGGCAGAGAGCCCACGCAGCTGGGTGAGTGCAAAGCGCGCCAAGTAGACAGTGTGATCGTCGTCGGCGTTTTTAGCCGCATACACGTAGAGATAGTCGCCGTGCTGCATCACGCTCGCACCGAGCAGACGCTCTGCGTTCTCGGACTGATCTGCGACTATGCGTGGATGCCAAGCCGTCGGTGCTTCGTCGGGCTGATCGATCGCAATCGCGTCCCACCCCGTGACTTTGAAGCCAAAACCGGTGCTCACCTTTGCGACGCGCATTCGAAATAGCAGTAGTGGTCCGTCTGATAGTCGAATGCCAGCTAGCGGCCAGTACCAGTCGCCATCTGCAGTCTCCGCAAAAAACGACGTCGCACTGCCGTTGCGGTCGGGACCCGTAAAGAAGTTCAACTCCGAGCGACTCAATTCGTATTGCGCCGCGTCGTTCGCCGCTGTCTGAAGCGCGACGCTATTGCGTATGAATTGGTTCGGGCCGTTCGTGCGCGAGCCGTCGCGAGAAGGATCGATGAACGTATCGCCGAACAACCACAGCACGCGGCCTTCGCGCAGATCGACCGAATATCCGCTGTCTGCGCCGAGCCATCTGCCATTGCCGCGGAACCGCGCGGTCGCTTCGGGCCACGGCGTCGCAATCGGAGCAGTCGCGCTCGCACCGGGTGCGGGTCCAGGGCCGCCGTTAGTTGCGACTGCAAGTGGCGCTGCGGGCGTCGACGCTTTGCTTGCGACACAACCGACTAAGCAGTGAGCCGCGATGGCAGAGGCGAGGAGACAACGTGTGGCAGCCCGCGAGACTGATGTTTCCAGCATGGGCGACAGAGCACGCCACAGCCGAGACCTGAGAGTCAATCGACGATACGAGTAGCGCAGATCAGCGGCGCTCGAGCTTGCAGAACACGTCGGAATCCTCGACTTGGCCGGCGGCGCATGCGTGCACGCCTTCCCCGGCTGCGACACAGACTGGATCTGCGCATTCGCAATCGAGCGGCTTGTTTCCGCAAGGGTTGTCGACGCAGGTGAATTGCGGCACGCCCATCGCGTTCAGAAACGAGACGCACAGTTGAACGCGCGTACAAACCAGCTCGGGCGAGCCACACGGTCGCTCGGTGATCCGCGTTTGGCAGGAGCCTTCGACGCAGCGCGCTTCGACGTTCGCCAGATCCGGCGCTGCAACACGTTTGTCTTCGGCACGCGCCGGAGCTTGGCGACCCATACACGCAGACAGTGACTCTGCGTCCGGCACGCACTCGTTGAACTCTTCACGATCCGCCGTCGCGACGCCGTACACGCCGCGCTTACCTTGGCAACCGAACTCCACTTCGGCGACTTCGCAGTCCGCATCTACTTCGCAAACTTTGAAATCGTCGCGATAGGCTGCGTCGAACGGCACGCATTGCGGGCCCGCGTCCACGACTTTGCGAGGTTTGGGGTCCGTCGCCCGCTTGGTATCCGTCTCATCGCCTTTGCATCCGATGCCGATTGCCAGCAGCAAAAAGAGCGACGTGGAAACGGCGGCGTTGCGAACACGCACGAGAGACTGATGAGACACGAGAGACCGGTGCGACACGAGAGACCGGTGCGACTGGAGCGACTGGAGACTAGGAGCCGAACACAGATGAGTCATGAACATCGGTAGGCGAGTAGCAAGATCATAGTCTCATGGTGCCTCCAGTGACACCATGGCGGAATTGGCTATGCGCGCCCGTTTGTTTTGTGCCTGCCGCCTACGGCTGCAGGCACGAACCCACGAACGCATTCGACTTTTCAGCGCCTTGCTGTAACCCGCCGCCCCACCGCGACTCAGAGGCTGACCGCCGCCCGATCGCGCAGCGATCCGAGGATACCCTCCGCACGCACCAATCCGAGCTCGAGCGCCATCTGCAGAAATGCGGACTCCGACTCGGAGCTTCCTCCGGATCCGCGACGGCCACGCCCTCGCGAAGCTGTCGCTAATTCACCCCGCAACCCACCGCGCAACCCACCGCGCAACCCACCGCGCAACCTCGGGGCAACCGCGACGTCGGATTTGCGCCGCGCGTTCGCACGGATCGTATAGACCTGCGCCGCGCTGAGCTTGATGCCCTTTTGCTTCGCGCGGCTGATCACGTCGGCCGCGCTCAAGGACGACGGGAGTGAACGCACGAAGGCCGACTTGTTCACTGCGCCGGAGCGCTTCGCTGCACGCACCGCGCCACCCTTGCCACGCGACTCTTTGCGGCGCGCGATCGCGCGAATGGCATGCACATCGTTACGGGTTAGTGTCATGCCTTTCGCCTTTGCCTTTGCGATCACCTGCGCCGACGGCGTATCGAAGGCCAGACTACGTACGAACGCCGACTTGTTAGGCTTCGCCGCTGACTTAGTTCGTTTAGGCATACAGGACTAGTTCTCCGTTCTGGGCCTGGTTCAACAGCTTCACCACGTAAACCAAGGCTTCTCCCCCAAATGCCAGCGTAGAGAACCACAGCTCAAGGTGCGGGGCAACGCCGCGACAGGTGTTTGTCCCTGTCACGGCATTGCAAAACTAACGCACAGTTGGCGTAGTCGACTTTTAGCAGCGCAGACTACGGACAACCTTCACTCTCGAGTACGACGAACTCAACCCGCCGGTTTTGGCTGCGCCCAGCCGGCGACTTGTTGTCGGCAATCGGTCGTGTTTCGCCATAACCTTCAGACGTCAGCCGATTGTCAGCTACGCCTCGTTCGAGCAGGTAGCGCATGACCGATGCTGCGCGGCGCTGAGACAGTTCGAGGTTGTACGCATTCTTGCCGCGATCGTCGGTATGACCCTCGACACGCAACCGTTTGATCTGTGTTGCCGACTGCAACACGGCAGCGACTTGATTCAACAATGTGAATGAGCGCTCTTGAATGTGATCCGAGCCCGTATCGAAGTACACCGAATCCTTGATTTCGATCTTTTCGCAGGTCAGGTTCACGAGTCCGCTGCCTTCTTCCGGACAACCGTCAGTATCTTCGAAGCCGTCGAAGTCTTCCGGTTCCGTCGGGCAAGCGTCGTTGACATCCAACAGGTGATCTCTGTCGTTGTCAGGGTCGGGGCAACCATCGGTGTCTTCGAACCCGTCGGTGTCTTCGGGGTCCAACGGGCACTTGTCGTCGACATCCAGGATCCCGTCTTTGTCGTTGTCAGGATCGGGGCACCCGTCTTCGTCCTCGAACTGATCGACGTCCTCCGGCTTGTTTCGACATCTGTCGGATACGTCGAGAATCCCGTCTTCGTCGTTGTCAGGGTCGGGGCAACCATCGGCGTCTTTGAAGCCGTCTTTGTCTTCTGGCTCGCGCGGACACGCATCGACGTCGTCGAAGAGGCCGTCGCGATCGGTGTCGACGCGCGGCGGCACCGTTTGGCGCGGCTCCGCGTAACCGAGCATGCCGACCACGCGAAAGTCGGGCGAGCCGTAGCCGCGCAAGAGGCCTGGACCCGCAGCGGCGCCGATTCCCCAGCCGTCGAGGTCGAACTTCGCGCCGAGTAACGCTTCGGCTGGGCTGTGCTCCCGTTCGAACGCGTGATTCAGATATGTGCTGCCGTACGCTTCTGCGTGCAGCCACAACGGGTCGGCGAGACGCAACCGCGCGCCGATTCCGTATCCCAACTCCTGGCCGAGCTCGAGGTTGCTGACGGTTATTTCTTTTCGAAGGCGCGCCGCGCCCCGCACACGAACATCGAATCCACTCGCGCGAACCTCGAAGACCAACGCAGGCTCATAACTTCCGATCGAATCACCGCGGTACGTCTGATCGTCGTCAGCCCACTCCCCCGTCGGGATTCGCGCCGTGAACTCACCCGCGAGCGCCGCAGCGGAGGTTTCGTCACCCACGATCAACACGCGGCCACCGAGCGACACGTCGCCGAGTCCTGCTCCATCTGCGAGTGGCGCGGGAATCGTGAGCTGATCATCGCCAGTCATGATCAAGTGAACCGGAATGCCGGCGTAGAACGTCACGCGATCCCACAACCCGACCGCGATGACTGCGTGCAACACGAGGTCGTCTGACACGACGTGCTCTTCGCTATCCGGGTCGCGCGGTGTGCGCTCGTACACGAGTGGATCGTTCGCGTACTCCAGGGCGACCAATGCGCCGACGGTCGCGTGTGGCAACACGACGGGCCGACTCAGTCCGAAACCATCGGTCCACAGCGGCGCGAGTCGAAACTGATCGAGCGCGACTTGGGCAGACGCGCGCTCGCCGAGCGGCATGAGCACACCCGCGCTCGCAATCGTCGCGATGACTAAACATCGCCGAAGACGCCGCCGGCGCTTGCCGCGCGCAGCCGCGAACCCGATCGCGCACAACACGAGCCAGGCTCCGAGCGCACCTTCACTTTGCGTACCCGGATTGCTCACCGAGCACAGCGCGCCGCCCGCGAGAACACCTCTGCGTGGACGTTCGAGCCGATCCGGTGTGCCGTTGCGATCGGCGTCGCGGCGCTCCTGATTCGTCTGAATGCCATCGCCGTCGTCGTCCGTGTCGAGGTGATCCGGTTTGCCATCGCCGTCCGTGTCGAGATCGCGCCCATCTCTGCGTTCGTCGCGGGTGGACACACCATCGCCATCGTCATCCGCGTCGAGATGATCGGGCTTACCATCGCCGTCGGAGTCGCGGGGCGTCCCGTCGTCGTTCAGTTCGTCCGCAGTCCGGATGCCATCGTCGTCGTCGTCGACATCGAGGTAGTCCGGTTGCGTGTCGCCATCTGTATCGATGCTCACGTCGTTCGGACGCTCGTCGGTCGTCGGGATGCCGTCGTTGTCGTCATCGACGTCGAGGAAATCGGGCGTGCCGTCGACATCCGTGTCGGGCAAGGGCAGGGCGGCGCCAGCTTTCTCGAGCGGGTCGTGCCAGCCGTTGCGCGGACTCGTATCCTCGAGCATGTCGATGCGGCCGTCGCCGTCCGTATCGAGCTCACCGCCACCCGCTTCGAAGATGTCGGTTAGACCATCGCCGTCCGAGTCGAGGTCGAGCACGTTCGGGATGCCATCCCCGTCGACGTCACCATCGCCTTCGTCTGCGTTCGGGATTCCGTCGTTGTCTGCATCGAGATCCTCGGTGTTCGAAATCCCGTCGCCGTCCGCGTCGTCACCGCTGCCTGGCGTGCAGATGCCGTCATTGTCCGGGTCCGGACCATCGTTACTCGGATCGCCACCGCTTTGATCCCCGCCCGTGACGGCGCAGTCGTCACATGTGTCTTGATCGACGTCGCGGCACTTCGTCGCATCTTGCGGTGCGACGTCGTCGCCATCCGGAACACCGTCGTCGTCATCGTCGGGGTCGCCGTCGCCGCTGTCGCCACCGGCTCCGTCGTTACACAAACCATCGTCGTCAGTATCCACGCCGTCGTCTTCCGCATTGCCACCGCTGCCGTTCGCACCGGTCATCGAGCAGTCGTCGCAACCGTCGTCGTCGGTGTCGCGGCACTTCGTCGAGTCGAGCGGCGCATCGTCCATCGCGTCCGGCACACCGTCACCGTCGTCGTCGCCGTCGCCCGTATTGCACAAGCCGTCGCCATCGGTATCGACGCCGTCGCCGCCCGTCGCACCGCCGCTCTTGTTGGCGCCGGTCATCGTGCAGTCGTCGCAATTGTCACTGTCCGTGTCGCGACACTCGTTCGGATCGAGACGCGCATCGTCTTCGCCGTCATTCACGCCGTCATTGTCAGAATCCGGATCGAGAATGTCGATCGGCCCGTCATTGTCGGTGTTAGGGTTGCTGACCATCGACGCTTCTTGGCCGTCCGGTACACCGTCGTTGTCAGTATCCTCGTCGTTCGGGTTTGCGCCGAGCATGCACTCGCGCGCGCTCGTGAGGCCGTCGTTGTCGGCATCGCCGGTCGCGCTGTACACGCCGACTACGAACGGTGTGCTGATCGCAGTTTCTGCGGCGGCGAACTGATCGAGGAAGTTGTTGTTGCCCTTGCCGGTGCCGACGTTATCGAAGTCGCCCCACGCGCGCGCATTGCCGTTCGGCATGCTGATGTTGCCGCCGGCGTAATAGAACGGGCTCGATGCAGTCGCGTAGGCTCCGGGATCGAGTCCTAGCGCCGGCGGGGCGCTCGGCGACTGCTGACCATTGTTCATGTTGTCGGGGTCAGCTGCCAAGTCGGAGTCATCCCAAAACATCGGGACACCGACTTGCGTCATTTTGTCATGGCCGATCCGGAACATGCGGATACCCGGATATGCAGTCTCGATGTCCTCTGCGTCGTAGTGGAACTCGCCGACGTTTAGTCGCACGACGCAGTTGTAGTCCCCTGGCGTAAGATTCGTTCCGGCGTTGTTCTTGCCGTCCCAGCTGATCATGTTGACGCCGGGAGTCGCCGCCCCAAACGACGAAAAGTCAGTCGTGCTCGCGAAGTCGTAGACGCTGTCTTTGTTCGCGTCGCAGATCACGACGTATTGACCCGTGACGTTGCTCGTGAAGCGAATCGCGCCGGGCGAGCCATCCTGCACGATGCCGCTGCCGCAACTCGGCGCCAACGCGACGTCGCTGATCATCGGCGAGAGCCAGTTGTACTGCGCGACTGCGGGCAGGTTGAGGTAGAGCGGGAACGCCGGCGTCACGCGGTGAAGTGCCGTTGCGGTCGAACGGCCGACGCGTGCGTTCGGTGGAGCACTATCCTCCGGCCCGATGCCGTTAGCCGATAGTCGATACCAAGCGCCGGAGACGCCTCGCATCTGCATTTCAATCACTGCATCGCGGCCGACGTCGCCGCCCGGAACGATCGCGTAGACGCTACCGTTGACCGAGTACGCGTTTGTGTAGAGAGGATTCTCGCGGAAGTTCCACAGATAGGACCACAAGCGTCCAACCCGCTCGTTGCCAGTCATCGCATTGTCGAGACAGTTCACTGCGCTGACAGTCTTCAAACAGACGCGGATGTCCCACTCGCCGTTCGTGCTGTTCGCCAGCATGCTGTTGCCGACGTTCTGGGCCGTCAGCATGTCGATGAGGTAGGCGCCGTTGACGCCGTTCACCGCATCGGCGCACGCGTTGTTCGCGATGGCTCCGACCAACGTCGTTCCATCCGGGCGATACAGGTTGAGGTTTCCGGTGCCCTTCCAGCAGACGCGCTCGGTCGTCCCGTCGAGGATGTCGACGTGCAGCACCGTGTCCGCTGTGAGCGCCTGGTCATGCCGGTAGTTCACACCGGTGTCCGCGGCGTCGAACTCGGCCGACCCTTCTGCGTAAACGATCGAACTTCCCAACAAGACGTACATCGACAACGCGAAGCCGTAGCTGGGTCGCATGATGCCTCCGGGCAGCACCGCCATGGTATTCCTGCAGGAATACGGCAGCAAATCTTCCAGTTATCCGGACTTTCTGTTTTTGTAAGCTAGCCTAAGGAGTGGCCCCACAGCGCCGCTCAGCGACCCCGGTGTCGTCAGGCGTGGCCATTGCTTGACGCTCGTGGGCGCCGGCGCCATGCGTATCGGTCCATGGAGCGCTTCGAGCTTTCGACTCACTACAAGCCCGCTGGAGATCAACCCGCCGCCATCGATCAGCTGATCGCGGGGCTCGAACGCGGCGAGCGCCACCAAACGCTGCTCGGCATCACTGGTAGCGGCAAGACGTTCACCATCGCGAACGTGATCGCCAGGCTGAATCGGCCTGCGTTGATCATGGCGCCGAACAAGACGCTCGCAGCC
>DASRXR010000346.1:0-6683 GCA_035687405.1 Polyangiales bacterium | reverse complement strand
GGAACGGCAGAGGCACAGCTCGGCGATTTCAAGATCGCATCGGCTGGCTACGAGTACTACCCGAACGCTCAAGCCAAACGAACACCGCTCAACCCGGATGGCGCCGATGCAGCGTTTCAGATCTTCAAGGCGAGTTTGTCGGTGCCGATCCCGCTCGGCGAGCACACGATCTTCATCCCAGGCTTTCGCTACTCGATGCTCGACATCATTCAAGACGAAAGCTCGCTCGCGCGCGATCAAACTCCAGTGGATGCGCTTCACGCGATGCTGCTGAAAGCCGCGATCCTCCACTTCTTCAACGAGAGTTTTGGCATGTATGCAGCCGTCAGCGGCGGGATCGCCAGCGATCTCGCAGGCGATCTCTCCACCGATGATCTAGTCGTTTCAGCACACCTGCTCGCGCTGTGGAGTGTTCTGCCCGAATTCACACTCGGCGCCGGCATCGGCTACGACCGGCGCACCGGCAACGTCGGACCACTTCCGCTGGTCGCGATCGATTGGCAGCCGACCCCCGTACTCATGCTTCGCGGCGTCCTCCCCGAGTCGCTCGCGTTCCGCTGGCGTACCGCGCAGTGGCTCACGCTCGGCCTCGAGGGTGCGCTCGACGGCGAGCGCTACCATCTCAGCGATCGGCCCGATGTCGAAGAGGTCGAGGTCGCGTACCGAGTCGTGAAATTGGGGGCAGGCGCGACGGTGCACTGGAATCCGTGGTTCCACACGCGCCTCTACGGCGGTGCGGCAGTAGCGCGGCGCTTCGAGGTGTTCGTCGACGACGACTCCCGAGGAGACCTGAAAGTCGAGATGGGTCCATTTGCAGGCATCGAGCTGTCGATTGGCCCGAGCGGCTGGAAGTCCGTAGACTGATGGTGATGTCCCGTTCGCGTCGAGACTTGGCGCACACCGCGCGCGCGAGCCTGCACCGACAGCGTGCTGAACGGGCGAGTTACGGAGTGGACGCTCCGGTCGTGCTGATCAGTCTCGCGGGAGCCGGGCTGGTGTGCGCCGCAGCTGCGAGCGTCAGCTTCTTTTACGGCGTGTGGACGCTCGGTGCGGTCCTCGCGCTCGCAGCGGTCTACGCGGGTCTGAGCGCTGCGAGCTTCGCCTACACGACGAGGCGCGGGAAATTCGCGGTTTGGAGAAAGCTCCTCGAGGAACAGCGGCTCACCGGCGACGAGCGGGTGCTCGACATCGGTTGCGGCCGCGGCATCGTGTTGATCGAAGCCGCACGGCGCTTGCATCGCGGTCGTGCAGTCGGGGTCGATTCCTGGCGCGCGCAGGATCAGTCCGGGAATTCAGCGAGCGTCACCCGCTCGAATGCACGCGTGTCCGGAGTCGAGGATCGCGTCGACATTCTGACGGCCGACATGCGGCAGCTCCCGTTTGCGGATGCCAGCTTCGACCTCGTGCTCTCGAGCCTCGCGGTCCACAACGTCGCCGAGGCCGAAGGGCGGCGCCAAGCCGTTCGCGAAGGACTGCGCGTGCTCCGGCCCGGCGGAACGTTGCTGTTCGCAGATTTCCAGTACGCGTCCGAGTATGCCGCCACACTTCGAGGTGCGGGCGCGCACGACGCGAAGACGCGCAATCTCGGTTGGCGTTTCTGGTACGGCGGTCCGTTTTTCGCGACGTATCTGGTGCGGGCGACGAAACCGCGCGCGTCCGAGTCATCCGGCATGTACACACGCCACCGCCAGTAAACCGTGTCGCTGTTTAACAGCCTCAGTCTTCAGGTCACGCTTGCTGCGTGTTAGCTTCCTCGATTATGCGACGCTCACTTGGGCAAGGGGCGGCAAGCGCAGCGGCTATGTTCGCATGCGCATTGCTGACATCGACCAGCGGCTGCGGGGATGACGCAGGCGGTGGCAAGGTTCCGAACGACAGCGGCGCTCGCGACAACGACGCTGCGGTTACAAAGGACGCGTCCAACGATGTCGATGCGTCGATGCCGGCGATGCTGAGTTACGCGAAGGACGTGAAGCCGATCTTCGCGTCTCACTGCACGGTGTGTCACCACCCGGGCAGCGTCATCGACTTCGATCTCACCGATCCGTTCGACGCCGAGCACGGTGCGATCAATCGCGAGAACTCGTGGGCGAAGGAGCACCAATCGAAGTATCCAACCGTCGTGAAGCCAGGCGCGCCCGACGAGAGTTTCCTGATCTACAAAGTCGCGGGCGATCCTGACCCAGCGAAGTTCGATGGGGCGAACAACGGCGATCCGATGCCGATGATGATCCCGCGCGTCACGGACGCCGAGCTCACGGACATCAAACAGTGGATCACGGACGGCGCGAAGAACGACGCGTTCTTCACGGACAAGGTGGCCCCGATCTTCGGCACCCAAATCACACTCGGCGGAAAGCGCGGTAAGTGCACGTTCTGTCACTATCCGGAGTCGCCGACCACTTTGAACATCCTCGACGTCTTCAATACCGACACCGGCTTGGTCGATGCCGACAGCATTTCTTCGGTCAAGAAACGCGTTACGCCAGGGTCACCGAACGACAGCTTTCTGGTGGAGAAGCTCGAGTCCACGACGCCCAAGGGCGGAGCACAGATGCCGTTGCACTATCCGCGGCTGACCAGCGCCGAGGTCGACACGCTCCGCAAGTGGATCGAGCTCGGCGCGAAGAACGACTGAGGTCTGCGGTTTCTGTCCCAGCCCCCGCGGCCGAGCGCTTCACGGCTCGCGTGGTTTCACGCTGAAGCTCAATAGCTCGCTTCCGCGCGCGATCTGCGCCTCCGCCGGCACACCTGGGTTCATGCCTCTCAATGTTCGCTGCAACGTCATCGCGTTCGGTAGCGCGCGGCCGTCCAGCTTCAGCAAGATGTCGCCTTCGCGAAAACCTGCCTCGGCTGCGGGGCTCGAAGGCGTGACCTGCAGTAACTCCACGCACGTCTTGTCGACGCTGCCGACTTGCGCTGCCAGCCGTGCTGGCATCGGTCGCGTCTGAATCGACACGCCCAGATACGCGCGCCGCACCCGACCGTGACTGAGCACCTGGCTCACGACCCAAGCGGCAGTCTCGACCGGAATCGCGAAGCCGATCGCTTGCGAATGCCCGATCATCGCCGAGTTGATCCCGAGAATGCGCCCGCTCGACGCGACGAGCGGTCCACCCGAGTTGCCTGGATTGAGCGGAGCCGTGTGCTGAATCATGCCGTCGAGCAGACGCCCGGAAGGCCCGGGTAGGGCGCGATCGACCGCGCTGATCACGCCCGCCGATACGGTCGCATCGAACCCGAGCGGGTTGCCGATCGCGACCGCGAGTTGCCCAGGCCGCGGTGCCGGGCCCGGATCGAGCGGCACGTGCGCGAGCTCTTCGGCGTGCACGCGGACCACTGCGATATCGGTGAGCGGGTCATCGCCGACGACGCGCGCTTGAACCGAGCGCGCGTCGATCAACTCGACGGTCACAGTCTGCGCGCGATGCACGACGTGACTGTTCGTCAGGATGTAACCGTCCGGCGTGACGATGAGGCCAGAGCCTTGCCCCATCGCACTTCGGCGAGCGCCGCTCTTGACGCGCAAGCTCACTACGCTCGGGCCGATGCGGTCGACTACGCCCATCACGGCGCGCGAATACGCGTCGTGCAACTCGAGCTCGGAGTCCGCTTCGTGTCCGAGCGCCATGTCAGCTTCGCTCCGCCGTCGTGAGCGTCAACGTGATGACTTGCCCACCGCGAACGACGTCCAGCTTCACTTCGACGCCGAGCTTCGTCGCGAGCGCTTCCAAGAGCTCGCGCGGACCCCGGATCTTCACGCCGTCCAGCGCGACGATCACGTCGCCGAGGTGCAGACCGGCTTTTTGCGCAGGCCCGTTCGCCTCGGTGTCGAGCACGAGCGCGCCGCTGCGTTGCGCCAAGCTCTCGCGCAACGCAGATGGCAGTCGCACCGGCTGCGTCGCTACGCCGAGGTAGCCGCGTCGCACCCGACCGTGCGCGACCAGCTCGTCCACGACGCGCTTCAGCGTGACGTGCGGCACTGCGAGATCCGCACCTCGAATCAACGTGCCGGTGTTCATCCCGATCACGCCGCCGTCCGCGTCGATCAATGGGCCGCCGCTGAACCCATCCGGAAAGCCGCGGTCCGTCTCGATGTACCGCTCGAGCCGGCCCGCATGCGGCGTGCGCACGTCGTCCGCAAGCAGACCGACGACGCGGAGCGAGGCGCGGATGTTCTTGCCCGGACGCGCGAGGGCCAAGCTGTAGTCGCCGACCTGCAAGTCCTCGTGTCCACGAAACGTCGGCGGCGCGAGCGTGCCGCCGGAGACACGCAGCACGACGAGATCAGTGCCGGGATCGCTGCCGACTACTTCGGCTTTGAGCTCGGTTTGCTCGTGCGTGACTACGCGTCCTTCGTCGGCGTCACCAAAACTGCGCAACGAGCTCACGACGAGATCGGGCGCGAACACTGTTCCAGAAAGCGTGCGGCAACGCGGTGCCTCCACGCGAACGACGCTGCGCTCGGCCGCCTTGACCGCCGTGCTAAAACCTCGAGTCGATGATTCCTGAGTCATGATGTCTCCTCGCGACTCAGTGTGCTGCGGGGCAAAACCGTCTACATCAGCGCAAAGTGCGGGAGAGGCCTAGTCGTTCGGGTAGGTCGCCGCGCGCGAGAACGAGCCGAGCGGTCAGTGCTGCCGATTGACTTCGGGTGGAGCGGCCTCAAGTTGGTGGTTCGCATGTCGCACAATCCAAACCTACGCGTAGGTGAAGACATCCAGGCGCCTACGCGCGTGCGAATCCTGGCTTCCGACACGCTCGTTGCGGACGCACTCAGCGCCGCTCTGAGCGACATCCCCGGCATCGAAGTCGTAGGTGCAGCCGAACCGGCGCACGTCGTGCTGTGGGACACAGGTTCTGAAAAAGTTTCGCAGCAGCGCGCTCAGCTGCAACTGCAGCTCGGAGCGGCAGAGAGCGGCACACCCGTGCTCGCACTCGCCCACGATGACGCGCACGCGACCGACTTGCTCGGTGCCGGCGCGCGCGGCGCGGTGCTGCGTCAAGCGAGCCCGGTGCGGCTCGCAGCGGCGGCCGTCGCGATCCGCTTCGGTTTATACGTAGTCGATATCGAGCTCGCGAGTGCGAGCCTCGCCACGGTCTTGCCCCCGCTTGCGCACGAAGTCGATGCGGGTGAGTCCGGGTTGACTGCTCGCGAGCGCGAGGTGCTCGGGCTGCTCGCGCAAGGCCTATCGAATAAAACTATCGCGCGCAGACTGCAGGTCAGCATCCACACGATCAAGTTCCACGTGAACAGCATCTTGTCGAAGCTGGACGCGGACAGCCGAACGCAGGCTGTGACCACGGCAGTTCGCCGTGGGCTCGTAAGCCTATAAACTCAACACCGTCGGGGAGCGCGAGAACTCGCGCTCCAAACGGCGCTGTGCCTACTCCAGCGGAAGCTCGTGCTCGTCTGGCGGCGGCGCTACCAAGCGATGCCACTCGATCATGCGCACACACGTGTTGTGGCGCAGGATCGCGTCGTCATTGCCGTCCGGCGCCAGCGGCTCCGCTTCCGCGTAGAGATCCATCGCATCGACGAGGTATTCGTACGCCGCGTACTTCGCGCCCGGATGCCCCTGATGCAACTGCTGGCGCGCATATCGCTCGCTGATGATCCCAGCGTAGTACACGCGGTCGTACGGGATCTTCAGCCGTGGCAGGAGCGACTTCGCCTGGTCCTTCAGCGGCCCGTGCGTGTGCCCGAACTGATCGGTCAGCGCGAGCAGCATGCAGCGCAGCGCCGGCTGGTTGTCGTCGTCGATCGCCAGCACGTCGAGACAGATGCTCTCGGCCAGCCGAGGCTCGTTCAACAACCGGTACCGCTCGGCACGCTCGAGCGCGCGCGGGATAGATTCACTCTCGATCGGCTTCAACTCGAACATGCTGCCTCTCTTTCGCTGCGGAGCTCGCTCCGCGTCACGGGAAAAGAACTGAGCTGAAGATTCGAAGCCAACTAACTAAAGACTCGAAAGAGCTTCTTGATCGGATCGTAGAACCGGTCGACCACGCGTTCCTTCAACGGAATGATCGCGTTGTCGGTAATCGTGATGCTCTCCGGACACACCTTCGTGCAGCACTTCGTGATGTTGCACAAACCGATCCCTTGAGACTCTTTGAGATCCGCCAACCGGTCTTCGGTGTCGAGCGGATGCATCTCGAGCGCGGCGCTGTACACGAAGAACCGCGGCCCGATGAACTGCTCGTGTTTGTCGTGCTCGCGAAGCACGTGGCACACGTCCTGACACAAGAAGCACTCGATGCACTTCCGAAACTCTTGCACGCGATCGACGTCGGTCTGCGACATCCGCCACGTGCCATCCGCAGCATCCGGCTTCCGTGGCTTGAACTTCTTGATCTTCTTCTTGACCTCGTAGTTCCACGACACGTCCGTCACGAGGTCTTTGATCATCGGGAACGCGTGCATCGGCTCCAGCGTGATCGGCCGCTCGATCGAGAGCTCGTCCATCCGCGTCATGCACATCAATCGCGGCTTGCCGTTGATCTCCGCCGAGCACGAACCACATTTGCCGGCTTTGCAGTTCCAGCGCACTGCCAAGTCGTTCGCTTGTTCGGCTTGAATCTTGTGCACGACGTCGAGCACGACCATGCCTTCGGACACTTCGGTCTGGTAGTCCTTGAAGTCGTGCACAAGATTCAAGCCGAACAAGCGAACGACTTGG
>DASRXR010000345.1:0-17937 GCA_035687405.1 Polyangiales bacterium | reverse complement strand
GTCGCTGTAATAACCGCCCCAATAACCCCCGCTGACAGAACCGACCTCGAGTCCGCTGATGCCAGTGACAGTGACGGCGAGATCGGGATCTTCCTGTGTCAACACGCGGTTGAATCCGCGCGCGCTGAGTGCGTTCGCAATGTGATCAGTCACGCGCTCGCTGCTGTCTTCGTCGGCCTCGCTCGTCTTGACGCTGTTGTCTGATTGCACCGATGCGACGTGAAGCGTCGGATCGATCGCAAACGTCAAGTAGTCGTGAAACTCCGCTTCGGCCGCATGTCCCGTGAAGACGATGTCGTCGTCGAGGCGCTCGCTCGAGTCTGGATACGCGATGCAACTGGTCAGGCTCAGCGCGCCGTATGCGACGAAAACGCTCGCGCCGAGCCGATACTCACGAAACGTTAGTGGTAGATCCATAACACTTCACCTTCTTTCGAGTCCGCGGACTCGACGATGCCCTGACGCTCAGTAAAGTTCCGAGCGTCTACTTACAGGTGGAAACTGAACGATGTGACGGTTAGCAATCGACATGCCGCACTGGCTCGGCAGTCGTGTCGCAGAGCGGGTGAAGAAACTGCACGCGCGGCCGACGCTCGGTCGCACCGTTCGAGACATTCTGCTCGACTGCAGGTCGATAGCGCTTCGTGAATCGCGGATCGGGGACCGTCGGCTTGGGTGCTCATCTTGCAGGGTGGCGATAGCAGACGCGAAAGGGAGTATGTGCTTCCGTTCGCAATTCGGGGAGCCAGACATGAAACGCGGCGCGAGTGCGGAGCAAAAGCGTTTGGAGGAGGCCAGCAACCAGCAGGTTCCCTGGCGGAAGTGGGGCCCGTACCTGAGTGAGAGGCAATGGGGGACAGTACGCGAGGACTACAGCGAGAACGGCGATGCTTGGAGCTACGTCAGTCACGACACCGCACGCTCGCGCGCGTACCACTGGGGTGAAGACGGCCTCGCTGGATTCTGCGACGACAATCAGCGGCTCTGCTTCGCGCTCGCGCTCTGGAACGAGCGAGACCCGATCCTGAAAGAGCGCCTATTCGGGCTCACGAACGGGCAGGGCAATCACGGCGAAGACGTCAAAGAATACTACTTCTATCTCGACGCCACGCCGACAAACTCGTACCTCAAGTGGCTGTACAAGTATCCGCAGAAGGAGTTCCCGTATCAGAGGTTGATCGACGTCAACGGTGCGCGCTCACGCAGCGAGTTCGAATACGAGTTGCTCGACACTGGCATCTTCGATCGCAACGAGTACTTCGACGTCCGCGTGGAGTACGCGAAGCTGGGTCCAGAAGACATCCTGATTCAGATCGAGATCGAGAATTGTGGCGACGAACCGGCCGACCTTCATGTCCTACCGACGCTGTGGTTTCGCAACACGTGGGCGTGGTGGCCGAACGAGCCGCGTCCAGGATTGCGACTGGAGACGAGCCGACGCGGGCTACCGGTGATAGCCGCCAAGCACCATCAACTCGGTGATCGGTGGCTATACATCGATCGCGACGTTCGGTGCCTGTTCACGGAAAACGAGACGAACACTCAACGCCTCGACAACGCGCCGAACACCACGCCGTACGTGAAGGATGGGTTTCACGAGTACGTCGTCGGTAAACATCAGGATAGCGTGAACCCTGCAGGAGTCGGGACCAAGGCGGCTCCGCACCATCGGCTGCAAATCCCGGCTCACGGTTCCGCGACGCTCCGGCTTCGGCTCAGCGATCGCGCGCCGCGTGAGCTCGACGACGCTTTTCGCGACTTCGACCGAATCATGGCCGAACGACGGGGCGACGCGGACGAGTTCTACACCGACCTTACTCCAGTGAATGCGAGCAAGGACGAGGCGAGCGTGTTTCGGCAGGCGCTGTCCGGAATGCTGTGGAGCAAGCAGTTCTATTTTTACGACCTAGGGAAGTGGCTGACCGAGCACGGCATCGATGCGCTTACGCCGCAGCGAATAATCCGCAACGCGTCGTGGGGTCACATGTACCACGCGGACGTGATCTCGATGCCGGACAAGTGGGAGTACCCCTGGTACGCGGCGTGGGATCTCGCGTTTCACGCGATGGCACTCTCGACAGTCGATCTCGAGTTCGCGAAGGATCAGCTCGAGCTAATTACACGCGCAAGGTACATTCATCCGAGTAGTCAGACTCCGGCGTACGAGTGGAATTTCGGAGACGTCAATCCACCGGTTCACGCGTGGGCGACCATCTTTCTTCATCGCGTGGGCCAGTCGCTCCACGGTGTCAACGACATAGATTTTCTCAAGCGCTCGTTCGTTCAACTCGATGCCAACTTCGCCTGGTGGACCAATCGCAAAGATCGGACGGGGCGAGGCCTTTTCGAAGGCGGATTTCTCGGGCTAGACAATATCGGCGTGTTCGATCGGTCCGCGCCGCTTCCGACCGGTGGCTATCTCGAGCAAGCCGATGGCACTGCGTGGATGGCGCTCTTCGCCCAAAACATGCTCGAGATCGCGGTCGAGATCGCTGCACACGATCCGGTGTTCGACGAGCTCGCAACGAAGTACGTCGAGCACTTCCTACAGATCGCCAACGCGATGAATACGGTCGGTACCGCGGGTATGTGGGATGAGGAAGACGGCTTCTACTACGACGTGTTGCGCTTGCCTGATGGTTCGTCCTGCCGCTTGAAAGTTCGATCACTCGTCGGCCTGCTGCCGATGTGTGCGACGACGGTGATCGAGCCTTGGCAACGCGACTCGGTGCCGTCCGTGATGAGCTATGCACAAGCCCGCGTGCAGCGCTCGCCTGCGCTGCGTCAGGGTATTCATCCGACTGGACCCGGAAATCTCGGCAAGCAGGGACGAGGCATCATGGCGGTCGTCAATCGCGATCGCTTGCATCGCATCTTGGGGCGAATGCTGGACGAATCGGAGTTTCTGAGCAATTACGGGATTCGTTCGATCTCACGCGTTCACGGCGACAATCCCTACACCTATTGGGTGCAGGGAGCTGGATATGGCGTGAAGTACCTGCCCGCTGAATCCGACACCGGAATGTTTGGTGGAAACTCGAATTGGCGAGGTCCGATCTGGTTTCCGCTCAATGTGATGATCATTCGAGCGCTAGTCCAGTTCCATTGTTTCTACGGCGACGACTTCCAAATCGAGTGTCCGACGGGCTCCGGCCGATTCATGAATTTGTATGAGGTCGCGAAGGAGCTCAGCACACGTTTGACCAGCATCTTCCTGCGCGGTGCCGACGGCAATCGGCCGGTCTACGGCGGGATGGACAAGTTTCAGCACGATCCGCGGTGGCGTGATCTCGTGCTGTTCCACGAGTACTTTCACGGCGACAACGGCGCCGGTCTCGGCGCGAGTCATCAGACGGGCTGGACCGGCACGGTTGCGATGTTGATGCAGTATTTCTCGAAGGTCACGGCGGCGGATCTCGTCGTCGCTGCGCCTACGACAGCTTCTCGTAAGAAAGTCGGTTTGCCTCACGCTTCGAGCGGCAATTACTAAGGTGGTGCGTGGGTATGTCTGCCAACTCGAATCCGCGCGCTGACGCGGGCTCGCGCGTCGATCGCGAAAATGCTGGGTACCCGGAACCGGAGGCGATCCGCGATGTCCACGAGGCTCAAAACCTCCAGAGGGCGATCGACGCATATCGATTTTTCTATCCCACGGTGTCGATGGAATGTTTCTTTCAAGGCTTGAGGGACCTCGGGCTTCCGGACGGGTCTGCCATCGCCGTCCTGAGGGCTCAGCCTCACCATCGCATTCTCACTGCGAGCTCGGACACCCCGACGAGTTTCGCAGTTCTCGATCTAGCAGCGAGTGGTCCAGTGGGGGTCGAGCTCCCGCCCGGTTCGTATGTCGGACTGGTCAGCGATCATCATCAGCGCTGGATTTCAGACCTAGGTGTTTCAGAGCCCGACTCTGCGCACGGCAGTAGGTATTTGATCTTGCCACCTGACCATTCTGGAGTGGTGGCGCCCGGATACCGTCTGCTTCGCTCTGGAACGCATAAAGCTTTGCTTATCCTCCGTTCACTTCCACTCGAGGGCGGCGCTGCGCAGGCGCTCGCGGATCTGCAGCGCGTAAAGGTGTATCCAATCGCAGGGCCGCGTGCCCTACTCCCTTACGTCGACATCAGTGCCCGTCGGATCGACACGACGCCACTTCGCTTCGAGAACGGGCTCGAGTACTGGCGACGTTTGCACGCGGTACTCGAGAGCGAACCGACGCCCGACGAGTTCCGCCCGATGCAAGGCTTGCTCGCCTCCCTCGGTGTCAAGCGCGGGAGGCCGTTTGCGCCGCCCCCACGCATGCAACGCATTCTCGAGCTTGCCGCGGTCAGCGGCAATGCTCAGATGCGTGTCGAAGCGTTCGCGAGCGATCGCAGCGACCGGCAGGTCTGGACCGATCGAAGTTGGGAGTGGCTTGGCTTGGTTCGGGACCCGAACTTCGAAGCCTCGGACTACTTGGACATTCAGGCGCGCGACCGTTGGTTTTTTCAGGCGCTCTGCACCTCTCGCGGCAGTCTGAGCCACGATGCGAACGCAGGTCCCCTCTGTTTGCTGGCGACGCACGACGCGGAGGGCGCGTACTTGGACGGTGGAACTACGTACGTTCTAAAGGTTCCCGTACCGGTGCCGGCACGGCTGTTTTGGTCGGTGACTGCCTACGACGCGAGAACCCGCTCGCAAGTGCTGGCGGAAGCGAAACGACCGACGTTCAGCTCGCTCGACCCAGCGGCATTCGCCGAGGTGGACGACAACTTAGAGCTCTACTTCGGCCCAGACATTCTCGAGGGGCGAGAAGCGCAGTGCATTCAGACGAACCCCGACACGGGCTTCTTCGTCTACTTTCGGCTCTACGGTCCCGAGAGCGAGGCGTTCGATGCCTCGTGGAGACTCGGCGATCTGACTCGGGTCGAGGTTACGCCGCACAGTCGCGCGAGCTACACAGGTAAGTTGCCTGGCGACCGCGCGTCGATCTCCACTCCTGACATCGTGGATAGCCGCATCGGCATGTTGCGCTTCAGCGACGGCGTTCCCGATGCGGACACAGTCGCCCGCGTCTACGACACGCTGGACCACATGCACGCGGTCGAGGCGTTTCTCAACCTCTACCACGTCGCGTCACTCGGTGCGATTCGAGCGGGCCTTCATCAAGCCGGAGTGAGTGACAACGAGGTGCTGCTCTTCTCGGAGTTCATCGACTCGCGCTCGCTGTTTCTCACGGCGGACTGCGACTCGGTTTGCTTCATGAGCTGCATCGACGTGAGTGACGGACCGGTCGTGCTCGAAGTGCCGGCGGGAGTATTCGGTGCAGTACACGACATGTGGTTCGAGCTCGTGACGGACTTCGGAACGGCCGGTCCCGACCACAACCCCCACGGGCGATACTTGGTCGTTCCGAAGCACTATGACGGACCACGGCCGACAGGTTTCGTCGCCTGCGAAGCTGCGACGGATCATGCCCTGGTGTTCGGTCGCGCGTTCCTGAAGGACGACGACACTGCGGCCGCGGCCGCACTCATTCGAGAACATTTGCGAATCTATCCGTACTCACCGTTCGAGCGCACTCCGTCTGTTCGCACGACCACGGGGTTTCACGCGACACGCTTCGTCGAAGGCACGGGATTGGACATCCAAACGATCCCTCCGAACGATGAGTCTTACTACGAGCTCGTCCACTCGATCGTTGCCGCCGAGCCTCCGGAAACCTTGGACGTCGAGCTCGCTGGGCAGCTGGCTGCGATAGGTATTTCGAAGGGTGAAGCGTTCATGCCAGACGCGCGGATGAAAAAGATTCTCGGCGATGCGATTGCACTCGCAAACGCGACCGCACGGACGCTGAGCATGCGCGCCCGTGCGCTCGACGCGTTTCGATACTACGAGCCGACGTCTACTTGGCTGAACCCAGCGTACGTCAGCAACTTCGAGTTTTCGCGCTCCGCGCCCGACGAGAGTGAGGCGGCCGATGCGCTGGCGCGCTCGAGCTTGCGCACGCTCAACGTGCGGACGCGAACGTTCTACATGGCACTCGGAACCACGCCGGCGAGATACTCGCGCTTGACGAGCACGCACACGCAAGCGCTCGCAGCGATGTGGGATTCCGAAGGCGCCCACTTCGATGGCAACAAGACGTATCGGCTGACGCTGCCGCCGGAGATTCCAGCGGAGTCGCTCTGGTCTCTGACCATCTACGACAACCAGACCCGGTCAATGTTGGCGACTGAACAACGTTTCCCTCGCGTGGGCAGTCAAAACGTTCCCACGCCCGCCGCGGTGGCCGACGCAGACGGCTCGATGCGAATCTTCATCGGGCCTACCGCACCGATTGCCGCGCCCGCGAGCAACTGGATCCGCACCGATCCGTCGAGAGGTTGGTTTGCAATCCTCCGGCTCTACGGCCCGCGACCCGCGTTCTTCGACAAGACGTGGCGCCCGAGCGAAATCGTGCAAGTGCGCGAACAACCCGAGACAGGTTCCAATGAAAGCTAAAGTGAACCCTACCCTCTATCAGATCAACACACGCACCTGGATGAACGAGCTCTCACGTAAGCTTGGCAGGCCGGTGACACTCAGCGACGTGGATGACGAGTTCATCGACTCGCTCGTCGCGCGTGGATTCGACTGGTTGTGGCCGCTCGGAGTTTGGCAGACCGGGCTCGTCGGTCGTTCGGTCTCGAGGTCGAACCCGCAATGGGTGGACGAGTTCCGTTCGGTGTTGCCGGACATCAGTCCTCAAGACATCACCGGGTCGCCGTTCGCTATCCGCGCGTATCGGGTCCACGAGGACTTCGGTGGGAATGCCGCACTCGCTCAGCTGCGAATGCGACTCAAGCGGCGTGGTATTCGGCTGCTGCTCGATTTCGTCCCGAACCACACCGCGCGCGATCACTACTGGGTGACGACACATCCCGAGTACTACGTCGACGGCGACGAGGCGGACCTCGAACGCGAGCCTCACAACTATGCTCGCGTGCAGACCGTGTCTGGTTCCCGCGTGTTCGCATTTGGGCGTGACCCGTATTTTCCCGGGTGGCCCGATACCTTTCAGCTCAACTACCGCGAGAGCGCCTGCCGCAAAGCGATGGCAGAAGAACTTCGGGCTGTTTCGACACTGTGTGACGGCGTCCGTTGTGACATGGCGATGCTCCTCCTACCGGACGTTATCTGCCGCACTTGGGGAGCGAGGGCGTTGCCTGCTGACGGTAGCCCTGCGATCGACACTCCGTTTTGGCCCGAAGCCATCGCCGGCGTGCGCGAGCAGAAGCCGAACTTTCTGTTCATGGCCGAGGTGTACTGGGATCGAGAATGGGACCTGCAACGGCAAGGTTTCGACTACACCTACGACAAACGGCTGTATGACCGGCTCTGCAGCCGCAACATCGACTCCGTTCGGAGCCACCTCCTCGCCGACCCGGAATTCCAAAGCCGGTCGGTTCGCTTCCTCGAAAATCACGATGAACCACGCGCGAGCGCAACCTTCCCGCGCGATATTCTCCGCGCAGCCAATGTGATCGCGTGCGCGGTGCCGGGATTGCGGTTTTTTTACGAAGGTCAGCTCGAAGGCAGGCGCCGCCGTGTTCCGATGCACCTCGGCCGGCGTCCGGATGAGCCCGTCGACGTGGACGCCCTAAAGTTTTACGAGCGCCTGCTTCAAATCATCAAGCGGCCTGTTCTGCGTCAGGGCCGTTGGCGAATGCTGACGAGTGACGCGGCTTGGGTCGGCAATCCGACCGCACACGATGTTCTCGCATTCAGTTGGGAGCTGAACGGCGACCGCGTTTTAGTCGCCGTCAACTACGCAGACACCCGGGCACAGTGTTACGTGCGGTTGCCGTGGAGCGACTTGAGCGGCCGGAAGCTCAGCTTTCGGGATCAACTGAGCGATGCGAAGTACGACCGCGCGGGTGAGGAGCTTCAAGCGCGCGGTCTCTACCTCGATGTTCCGGCCTGGCAGACGCACATCTTCGAAGTCGCTCAAGGCTGATTGTAAGACTTCGGTCGGCATTTGATTCGTGCGGCGCGCGCGGTCGGGCCGCGCGCGCCGCGAGCTTTTCAGCTCAACTTGCGGAGTGGCTTGAACGATGCACGCATCTCGGACACGAAGAGTCCCGGCTGTTCCCAGGCCGCGAAGTGTCCGCCTTTCGCGAGCTTGTTGTAATGGATCAGCTTCGGATAGGCTCGCTCTGACCAACTCCGTGGGGCGGCGTAGATCTCGTCGGGGAAGGCACTTACGGCGACGGGAATCTTGACGCCCCTCACATCGAAGAACCCTCCCGTCGCAACCTGCTGCGTGTCCCAGTAGAGGCGAGCTGAGGAAATCGCGGTGCCCGTCAACCAGTAGAGCGTGATGTTGTCGAGGACGTCGTCCCGCGTGAGCCCCTCCTTCTTCCCGTCGAACACGCGCGCGATCATTTCCTGACTGCGCGCGTCGTGGTCGAGCATCCAGGCCGCGAGACCGACCGGCGAATCGACTAGCGCGTACAGCGTCTGCGGGCGGTTGGCCATCTCGTTCGCGTAACCCAGGCCCTTCTTGAAGAAGAAGTCCAGCTGGTTCCAGGCGTTGCGCTCCTCCAGTGTGAGATCGGCGGGCGGCGCCTCGTTGAAGGCGAGCGCCTTTGAAATGTTGGCTGGAACCGTCGCCGCCATGTTGGTGTGAATGCCGAGCAATCCCGGCGGCGCCTGCAGCGCCATCAGTTCCGATACGGCATTCCCCCAGTCGCCACCTTGCGCGACGAACTGTGTGTAACCGAGGCGCTGCATCAACGTCGTCCACGCACGCGCGATCCGAACAGGGGTCCACCCCGGCGCCGTCGGCTTCCCGGAGAACCCATAGCCCGGCAATGATGGAATCACGAGGTGGAAGGCATCGGATGCACTTCCACCATGAGCAGTGGGATTCGTCAGTGGCTCGACAATCTTCAGCTGCTCGATGATCGAGCCCGGCCAACCGTGCGTGACGATGAGCGGCAACGCCTCCGCGTGTTTCGAGCGGACATGGATGAAATGAATGTCGAGCCCTTCGATCTCGGTGACGAAGTTCGGCAAGGCTTTCAGCTTCGCCTCGCACTTGGCCCAATCGTATTCGGTCGCCCAATACTGCGCGAGCCTCTGCATCGTCGCGAGCTGCACACCCTGCGTTGCATCAGGGACCATTTCGCGCTCGGGCCAGATCGTCTGCTTTACGCGCCGGCGCATCTCGGCCAGTTTGGCTTCGGGAAATCCCAATTGAAATGGACGGATCGCGGCGTTGTTAGTCATGGCGTTCTTCTTTTCAGTTGATTCAGCTTGCGCGGTGCGTAGGCCTGAGATTGGCAGCAGTGATGCGACGATCCCCGCTGCGCCGAGCTTGAGACCGTCGCGGCGGCTAAACTGTGCGCGCCGCGGATCATCCAGCGGGCCATCCGATTTCTCTTTCATGTGACCGTCTCCGTTTCGCCCAATGGCGGCGATATTTGCTGCCGTGGTAGCCGCGCTACGGCCAGACCTGACAGCCCTGGTACTTCTGCGTCTGAGAACTCGAACGGGCTATTGGACGAAGGTGTCGTCGATACCTAGCTAGGTATTCCTGGCCGAGTACACGCGCGGAGGTGTTTCGTCGGACTGAGCGAGCTAGTTCTGGTTCTGAAATGCGTAGACCGTCCGCCAGTCACGTTTCATGTCGACCACAGTCCACCCTCGCTCGCCGGCTTCGTCGAGCGCATGCGACAACTTGCCGACTGCTGATTCGCGGTCGTACGCCCATTCGCGCACGTCGTCGGTGTGATGAACTATCATGGCGAGCCGCGTGCCTGGGCCGGTCGTCGTCCACTCGAGCATTTCGAAGTCGCCATCGGAATTGCCGATCGCAGCAATGGGCTGACGGCCGATCATTTGTTGGATGCCCACTGGCTTGCCACTTCGATCGTCTACGAAGTCGACGCCGGCGACGCGCCGCAACGCTGGAGCCGCCTCGTTCGCGTTCTCGTACTGCAGCTTGATGCGACTCCCGACTACGCGTTCCGGCGGAACCCCGTAGACGCGCTCGGTCCAAGGACGCAAAAAGTCCACCCCGCCTCCGGAGACGATGAAAACTTTGAAGCCGTTGTCGCGCAGGTATGCCATCAGCTCGAGCATCGGCTGATAACACAACTCGGTGTACAGTCGATTGAAGCGAGGCTCTCGGGCCGAGCCTATCCAGCGCGACACAATCGCTTCGAACTCACGCGTCGTCATGCCTGCGTATGTCCCCGCGAGCAGTTCGTCGATCCCGGACTCGCCCCTCGAAACGATCCGCTTCCAGTCGTTTTCGAGCAGCGCTTTGAAGGGCTGTTGCGTGCGCAACTCAGGTCGTTCGCCCACGACTTCTTTCGCTCGATCGATCGTGAACTTCAGCTGCGTGTAGATCGGCTGCTCGGGCCAGAGCGTGCCGTCGTTGTCCAACACGACGATGCGTTCTTGCGGCGGGACGTAGCCCGGACCGGCTTTCGTCACGGCGGCGACGAAACCAAGGATCGATTGTTTCGCGCGGCCGTCGTTCCACGAAGGCAACGCGTCCGCTGCGACTGGTTGGGCCTGGGCCTCCACGGGATGAGGCCGTTCGGGCGCCGTTTTCTCCATCGAGCCGCAGCCAGCGCAGCTGATCCACAACAGCCCAATCAATGACACCGCGAATCGACGCCGGTAGTGCACGCGTAAACCAGCGCAACGCGTCGTGCCCAGAACCACGCGTTCCAGTTCGTGACGTGACATGGTGGTGATCTCCGAATGCTACCGACAGCAATCGATGTGCCACTTCCCGAGGGCGTGTGCGGACGCAACTCGCCCTTTACCGACGATTGACGCTCGGTCAGCTCACCCTCACAGCGTTCTAACGTCGAACACTGACCCCGCACCCCAGTTCACGCGTTCCCTGTGTTCCCTGCGCCAGTCGGACTACTGCGTACGCTCGGGACTAACACTACGAATCGTTCGTTGCTCGTGACGGATTGGATCCAACGAGTACTTCTTGATCTTCAAGTACAGTGTGCTTCGCGCAATGCGCAAAGTTCGAGCCGCCTTCGTCAGATTGCCTTGTGCAACGCGAATGGCTTTGCGGATGGCTTCGACTTCGAGTTGCTCGATATCGAGCTGCAGAGCTCCGGTGGGTCGGATGACGTCGTTTCGTCCCGCTTGCCGCAAGGTCACCGGCAACATATCGAGCTCGAGCTGCGTCCCTTGCGAGAGCAAAATCAGCGCCTCGAGCACGTTTCGCAGCTCTCGAATGTTGCCCGGCCAAGAATAAGCGGCGAGTGCAGTCATGACTTCGGGTGAATACGTGCGGTCGGGCAGACCGTGGCGTTCGGTCACATCGCGTGTGAAGTGTTCGACCAACTTCGGCAGGTCATCGACGCGGTCTCGCAGTGGCGGAATGGTCAACGTCGTGACTGAAACGCGATAGAAGAGGTCCATCCGAAAACGGCCTAAAGTGACTTCGCTCTGCAAATCTCGATTGCATGCGGCGATCAGTCGAAACTGGACCTTGCGAGGCTGATGGCTTCCGACTGGACAAACCTCGAAGTTCTCGAGCACGCGGAGTAGATACGGCTGCAAGTCGAGCGGCATCTCTGCGACTTCGTCGAGAAACAGCGTGCCGCCGTTTGCAGCTTCAATCTTCCCCATCATTCCGGAGCGACGCGCGCCGGTGAACGCGCCTTCGGCGTAGCCGAACAACTCACTCGAAAGTAAATCCCGTGGCAGGCCTCCGCAGTTGAGCGCAATGAACGGACCCGCGCGCTGTGGACTGGACTCGTGAATGAATCGGGCGAAGACATCTTTGCCGACGCCGGTCTCACCCATGAGCAGAACAGGCGTGGATACACTGGCAAGCAAGCGTGCTTTTTGCACGACTTCCGCGAAGCTCGGACTTACGCCGACGAGTCGCACTGATGCGTGACTGCTTGTCATGATCTCCCCTCCTCGGATGGCTCATTGGACACGAGAGCCGCGCGAAACCGAGAGAATCGGGTCGATCAACGGCGTCTTCGCGAATGTTAAGAAAACAGATAGGTCATCGAGTCAGTCTGCCGACGGATCTCGACCATCCCAGAGCCACAACGCGCAGATCCCCCGTGCGCCGTTTCGACAGCTCAGCGCGAGCAATGTGTAGTGCTGGAAGGCACTACCCTAACCGGACACAAGCCTGCGAATATGAACGCAGTCCGGTGGAGCAGAGCTCCATGATGATTGAGTTCCTATCGTACCGGTAACAGCCTGAACACTCCCCCGTGAGGCCTGCTTCCGACTGGTTTGCGGCTTGTCCACAATCAATCCACCACATCTGATACTACATTCAAGCATAGTGTCGCCAGGAAAAAAGGACATAAGTTAGAGAGTCAGCTACGTGGTCTATTTACGTCATACGTAAGTTGTAACGACGTCGCACTCTGCAACTGTTCGTCGGTCGTGTGACATTGCAGCGCTAGGTTTTGATCTGTGTAGTCGCATGCGTTACGTCCGCGAGCGCGTGAGCATTCGAATGTGTCTGCGCAACTTGCGACTGGCGCAAATCCCGTGACTGAAATTTTGCGTTCTAACATTCGCTAAGAAATGATTCGTGCATCGCGGCGGGATGCGTCGTGCTTCACAAGCTGTCTTCGAACGATGTGTGTGCTGGGTCGACAAATCAGCAATCCGTACGCCAACCTGATCCGTACCTAAATGGAGGCAGAGCTATCGAGCTTGAGTTCTTTCGTCTCGCACTCAGACGTAGCGCAGCACGGTCGGACAGCACCATTCGACTTTGAGCGTATGTCAATGGGACTTTGCACTGTTCACATCGCCAGTAATCGGGGCTGGCCGCGTTGGGCCGACCGCAACGCGCACACGCACTGGGATCGCGCCTGAGTACGCGAGATGACCGGGTAATTCGGCACGTATTGCCGGCAGTTCGTGGGTTCCTTCGGATAATCCGGCCACTGAAACCTGTTCTGTAATCAGGTTTCCGGCGGCAGCAATCTCGTCGTCCGGTCCCGAAATTTCGATCACCGTTGGACCGATGACGCCGATGACACTCGCGAAACCGTCGTGAGGGGTTCCGACCAACTGCACCCGTGCTGGGATGGTTCGTCGGGCGCGCGGGCGCCAGGCAAGCCGCACCTGGGACGGCTGGACTCGCACGACTTGAATCCGGTGAGGGACCGCGATCAGTCGTTCGTCGAAGGCGAACGTCGGCTCGCTGTAGTTCCGTAGATCGATCGGAATGGGCTTTAGTCTCGCCGGCTCGAGTGCGTTGATCGCTGCCTTTGGGCCGCGCAGTGTCACCCGCACTTTTCCCGGCAAACTGCTCACCAGCACCTTGCCAGTGTTGTTCGCAGGGAGGACAGCGAGCACGTCGTAGTCGATGACACGTTGGGTATCCAAACTGTCGTGAACGAGTAGGTAGAGGGCGATGGATGCAGCGACGGCTAATAGTTTTAGTCTGTAATGTCCGAAGGCGAGCTGTGCGAGCAAACCCCGATCGAAGTGTCCACCGTGCTCGTTCAAGGCGCCTCAACCCCTGGCTTGCGGAGCTCCGGTACTGACGACTCCGAGGCGCCTCGCGCGACCCACGCCTGAATATCGCGGCTTGCTCTGGGTTTGAGGCTTCGCTGGCGGCTGAATAGTCCGATCAGAATCCGTCGCAGCAATGTGGCCTCGAGGTTTCGAATGATGATGCCATCGACGCAGACGCTGACTTCGCCGCGTTCCTCCGAGACGACGATCACGACAGCATCGCTCTCTTCGGAGATGCCGGGCGCGGCCCGATGCCTTGTGCCGAGGTTGCGGTCGAGCTTGCTGTTGACACTGAGCGGCAAGAAAGCGCCGGCCCGCCAGACGTGCCGATCGCGAATGACGACCGCGCCGTCGTGAAACGGATTTTCGTGGGTCGGTATGAAGACGCTGTACAACAGCTCTTTGCTGACTAGGGCATCGAGGGTTGTCCCTGCCTCCACGATTTGATCGAGCGGGACGCGCCGTTCGAGGACGATGAGCGCCCCGATCCGCTTGAGCGCGAGCGAGTTCGCCGAGCTCACCACGTCATCGATCAGCTGAGAGTCGACCGCTGTGCGGCTCGATGAGAGGAATGGCCGGCGATAAAAGCGTTGGACCCCTCGCCGGAAATCGTGCTGCGAGATCAGGACCGCGAGCACCAGCAGTGGCGTGAGTAGGCTCGTCAACGTCGCGTGCAGCGTCAGCAGGTCGAGCCACTTTGCCGAATTCCAGAGACCGAACAGCAACGCGGCACCGATGCCGATTCGCGTCGTCCCGGTATCCTTCAGAAGCACCAGCAGGACGTACAGCACGCACGCGACGAGCAATATATCGAGGCAGTCCGACAGCACCACGCCTGATTCGCGGGTGACGAAGAGCGAGAAACGTAGACCGAGCTCGCTCACGACGGATACTCCCCGCTTTGACTCCCAGTGGTTTTACGACTTCACGCTGCAGGTCTCACGACACATCGGAAACCGACATGGCATGCCGACGTATCGACGGGTTGCGCCATTCGGGCGGCGGGCCGGTAGCGGCGGCAGTAGCTGGGCGCGCAAAGAAAAGATCCACCCTTGATGACTTTGCGCGGGATTCTGACGTGCGGTGTTCGAGGATCGTAGCTCGAGTCCGCCGCGCCCCCGCGCGGGTTCCGAGTCTCACAGCACGCAGAGGAGTTGCGCGCATGGGCCTGGTACCAATCGTTCGTCCACTCCCAAACGTTCCCGACCATGTCGTACAGCCCGAACCCATTCGGTGGGAAGGAACCGACCGGTGATGTCGCGGCGTAGCCGTCCTCGAGTGAATTGCTGGATGGGAAGTCTCCTTGCCAGGTGTTGGCCATGAACACGCCATCCGGCGTGAACGCGTCTCCCCAGACGTACTCGGCTCCAGCCAAGCCGCCTCTGGCAGCGAGCTCCCATTCCGCTTCGGAAGGAAGTGTTTTGTCGGCCCATCGCAGATAAGCGACGACGTCTTCGTAAGCGACGTGAACGACCGGATGTTGCGAAAGTCCGTCGAGAGAGCTGTCAGGCCCATAGGGATGCCTCCAGTTGGCTCCAGACACGTATTTCCACCAGTTGTAAGGATTGCGCATGTCGACCGGACCGCTTGTCGGTTGGAACACGACCGACGCGGGTTCGAGCAGCTCGACTTCCGCTCCAGGATAGTCGTCAGGATTCGCAGGTCGCTCCGCAAGCGTCACGTAGCTCGTGGCGTGCACGAACTGTTCGAACTGTGCATTGGTGACGGGGTGCCGTTCGATGTAGAACCCGTCGACCTTCACGTCGTGCGCTGGCGCCTCTTCCGCATAGTGGTTGTCTGAGCCCATGCGAAAAGTTCCACCCGCGATCCACACCATTTCATCCGTCACATCGCGCTGCCGAGCGCCTACTGCTTCGCGCGCACTGGGCATTGTGGTGGTCTGTTCGTTGAGAAGCGGCATATCGATCGGCAAAGGAGCAACCGTCGTGCCACGCACGGCTCACGGCCTGCATCGCATGGAGCGAGTGTCTGCCCGACGGTAGGGCAGCTTGTTTGAGACAGGTGTTTGAGCGTCGGGCGTCCACTCGGAGATGCTGAAGACTCTCGCGGGCAGGCACATCACTTGCTCCTGCAGCGAGAGCACCATGGAACAAGAAGCCTCGATTCAAGAAGCGAAACGCAAGCCTCTGTTCGACCAGACCGCCGTCGGTTCAGCGTCGCTCGACGCTGAACAACTCTCGGTGGAACTGTCATCGCGGCGAACCGGCATGTCGTTTCAGCGGACGCGAATGAGCGCCGATCGCACTCTGATGTCGGTGACCCGAACCTCGCTCTCACTGATCACGTTCGGATTTACGCTCGCTCAAACGTTTCGTCACCTGCGCGAGGCGCAGGTTTTTTCGACAGTTAGCGCGCCAACCCATTTTGGAGCCGCGCTCGTACTGCTAGGTGTCGTGATGGAACTGCTCGGCATCGGCTACCACCTCGCGTTCATGAGCGGGCTCCGGCGCGAGCGCAAACAGATGGTTCAGGCGGGCTTCGTCCACGGACAAAGCCAGTATCCAGTCTCGATGATTCTACTCGTGGCAATCGCGCTGCTCTGCATCGGCGTACTCGCGTTCGCCAGTCTCGTAACGACGTACCGGCCGTTCGGCTGAGCCGCAACTGGCTGACTGCTGCGGAGCCAACGCGCGGCTCGGTCACTGCGTGAGTGCGAAAAAAGCCGGCCCGCAAGCGTCCAGCACATGGACGCTCTGCGAGGCCGGCTTCTCCGTTCAAGATCAGTCAGCCTGCTCAGCGATGCGCGCCACCGACAGCACTCTCCATCTGCTCGAGCACTTGATCGATCGTGAAACTCGCCGCCTTCTGCCGCGGAGGATAGTTCTTGAACGTCGAGAGGAACTTAGCGACGATCGGCTGGGCCGCCATGATGAGGTACGCCTTCTTCAGGTACCACTCCCAATAGGAGTTGGACGTGCCATCCGCGCGCTCGAAGGGGTCAGTTCGCAGATTGAAGATCTTCGGAATGCGGAGCGTAACGAACGGCTCGGCCCACAACTGAAGCGTTCCGCGTGCACGTTGCTCCTTGAAAACGAACTTCCAGTTGTCGAACCGAAGAGCGACGAGTTCACCGTCGTCATCGAAGTAGATGAAACCCGGGCGTGGACTCTTGTCCTCCTGTCCTGTCAGGTACGGCAGCACGTTGTAACCATCGAGGTGAACTTTGAAGTTTTTGTCTCCGGCCTTGTGCCCTTCTAACAACTTTTCTTTGATGTTCGGTTCACCTGCGGCGGCCAGGACCGTAGGCAACCAATCGTTGTGTGCGATCAAGTCGTTCGATACCTGTCCGGGTTGAATCTTGCCCGGCCACCGCAGCACGAGGGGCACGCGAAACGCGCCTTCCCAGTTCGTATCCTTCTCACTGCGAAACGGCGTCATCGCACCGTCCGGCCAAGAGTTCATGTGCGGACCGTTGTCGGTCGTGTACACGAGCAACGTATCTTCGGCGATTTTGAGCGTGTCCAGCAGGCGCAGCATCTCGCCCACGTGCTTGTCGTGATCGATCATCGTGTCGTGGTATGGCGACTGCCAGCGCCCCGCCTGCTTGAGGCTCGTCGACTTCGTGTGCGTCCGGAAGTGCATGTGGGTCGTGTTCAGCCAGCAGAACCACGGCTTACCAGCACTATTCTGCCGTTTGATGAAATCGCCGGCAGCGGACACGAAGTCGTCATCACACGTCTCCATGCGTTTGCTCGTGAGCGGACCCGTGTCCTCGATCTTTTGCCGGCCTACGCGCCCCCAGCGCGGCTGTTCGGTCGGATCGTCTTTGTCCGACGCCCAAGAATGAAGGACCCCGCGCGGACCGTAGTTCTCTTTGAACTTCGGAAACTCTTGCGTCGATGGGTAGTCCGGATCTTCGGGGTCTTCCTCCGCGTTGAGGTGATAGAGGTTTCCGTAGAACTCGTCGAAGCCGTGCAGCGTAGGAAGAAACTTGTTCAAGTCGCCGAAGTGATTCTTGCCGAATTGCCCCGTCGCATAGCCGAGCGGCTTCAGCAGCTCCGCGATCGTGGGGTCCTCGGCTTGCAGCCCGACCGCCGCTCCGGGCACACCCACCTTGCTCAGACCCGTGCGGAACACCGATTGGCCGGTGATGAACGCGGCCCGGCCCGCGGTGCAACTTTGTTCGCCGTAGCAGTCGGTGAAGCGCACACCCTCGTTCGCGATACGATCGATGTTGGGCGTGCGATAACCCATCATGCCCGAGCTATAACAAGACAAGTTCCACATCCCGATGTCGTCTCCGAAGATCACGAGGATGTTCGGCTTCTTCGCTGCTGGCATAACTATCTCCATATTGCTGAGGTCAGTGATCGATCAGTCAGTGCGAGTGGCGAAACCTGCGGGCCACCCGGGTGATAGGGCCGCGAGCAAGTAGGTACGGCAGGAATCCGAGTACAAACGCGATCAACACGGTCT
>DASRXR010000344.1:0-5091 GCA_035687405.1 Polyangiales bacterium | reverse complement strand
TGGGATGCGCCGCCTGGAGGCAGTCGTACTCGTGCTCCTAGTGAGTATCGGCGCATGCATGCTCGTGGAACTGTGCTTGGCGCAGCCCTCGCTCGCCGGAATCGCCAGCGGCCTGCGTCCGCACCTGACGGGTGAAAGCCTATACGTCGCGATCGGCATCCTCGGCGCGACCGTAATGCCTCACAACCTGTATCTCCATTCCGCGCTGGTTCCTCGCGTCAGCCCAGGCGATCGACGCGCAGCGCTGCGACGCAACCTGTGGAGCACGGCTATTGCGCTAAACCTCGCGCTGCTCGTCAATCTGGCGATTCTAATCGTTGCTGCAGCGGTGTTCTGGTCCCGTGAGCTCCCGGTGGACGACATTCGCGATGCCTATCGCCTGCTGACCCCGCTGCTCGGAAGCGGCGTGGCGTCAGTGCTGTTTGCGATCGGGCTGTTGTGTGCCGGTCAGAGCGCCACCGTGAGTGGCACGCTCGCAGGCCAAATTGTGATGGACGGATTCGTACAGCTCAGAGTTCATCCGGTGTTGCGACGGGCGGTCACGCGCGGCGTTGCGCTGATTCCCGCAGTCGGCGTGCTCGCATGGGTCGGCGACGCCGGCTTGATGTCACTGCTCGTCGGCAGTCAGGTCGTACTCAGCTTACAGCTCCCGTTTGCGGTGATCCCACTGATCAAGCTCACGAGCTCGCGCGCACTGATGGGCGAATATGCAAACGGAGCCGTGGCGCGATGGTCGGCGAGTGCGTGTGCGGCGCTAATCGTCCTCGCGAACGGTGCACTCGTTGCGCGAACCGTTTCGCTACACTGGAACACGCTGCCTTGGCTAGCGGCTCTTCTCGCTGTCACTGGAGCGATGAGCTTACTGCTCCTCATCCGGGTTGCCATCGTAACGCTCCGGAGTGATCAGCGCGCTTCTCTGTCACGTGACACAAATCAGCCTCCACACGGATCTGACATCGGGCGACGAGCCGCGCTTTGAATGCGCGCGGGCGCGGCATGCCTGTTGCACAGGCGCGACGAGGTGGAGGTGAACAGTCATGAATAAAGAGACGTCCGAGACTGCACGCGGCCGTGACAACGGATCCGTCGATCGTGAGCAGGCAAACACGTTGTCGAGCAAATCGCATGAGGTCGCGGAACAAGCGCGACAGGTCGCGATGGAGCGAGTGGATTCGGTGCGTCAAAGCACTCAATCCGCGAAGCAACAAGCGGCCGACAAGATCCGCAAGTTCGGCGCGACCATCCGTAAGGTGGGCGAGCACTTACGGGTCGAAGACCAGACCTATATCGCGCAAAAGGCCGCGAACGCGAGCGAACGGCTCGACACCTTCGCGGACTACGTCAAGTCCGCCGAAATCTCAACGCTCGCGCGCGACACCAGAACTCTCGCGCGTACCAGCCCCGCAGTGTTCTTCGGGAGTGCGGCCGTACTCGGGCTCGTCGCCGGAAGATTTTTGAAGGCTGTGAGCGACGTGGGCGTGGGCGCGGACACAGAGGGAAGTTCCCGCGAACCAGTGCGCCCACGGCGTGATGTTTCCCGCGAGCAAGTGCGCCCACAGGGCAACGTTTCTTCTACCCGTAAGCAGGCTTCGCAATGACGCAGGCATACCAAGTCGGCTCTGCGGCAGACGACGCAGCAGAGAAGTCGCCGCAAGCAAGGGAAGACGAGCGCGGCATCGGGGAGGTCGTCACGGACCTTTGGGAAAAGGCCGAGTCGCTCCTACGTCAGGAGATGCGGCTCGGCATCGCAGAGGCCGAAGAAAAAGTCGATCTGCTCAAGGCGGATCTCGACGACCGGCTCGCGAAGCTCAAGCTCGAGCTCGCGGCAAAGGCAATCGGCGGCGCGGTTGCAATCGGTGGCGCCTTGGCGCTCGTCGCTTGCGTCGTGTTGCTGCTCTCGGAAGCCATGCCGCCGTGGATCGCAGCGTTGCTGACCGGCGTCGTCTTCGCGGGTGTTGGAGTCGCACTGCTCCGGCGCAAAGTGGAGTTGCCACCGCCACCATCCGTTGCAGATCTCGCGCCCCAGCGCACCGTAGCAAACATCAAAGCAGACACTCAGGCCATCGAGGAGGCCAGCCATGGCACAGCCACACACGTATAAATCGAATCAAAGCAACAAAGACAAAGACCGAGACAGAGACAAAGAAGCCACTAAGACTTCCGCCGAGATCGAGAGTCAGATCGGTGAGACTCGCGCGGCGATGTCGGACGACATCCGAGTGTTGAGCGACAAGTTCAGCCCCGCGCGTCTGAAGGAAGAAGCCAAAGACGCAGCGAAGGAGGCTGTGAACAGCGCGGCCGATGCTGCGGTGGACAAAGCCGCTGACGTGAAAGACGCGGTCGTAGACAAGGCGATTGAGGTCAAAGACGTCGTCGTCGACAAGGCGGTCGAAATAAAGGACGTCGTGGTGGACAAGGCCATCGAGGTCAAGGACAAGGCCGTCGAGGTCGAGCAGGTCGTCGCTGACAAAGCGATCGAACTGAAGGACGACGCGGCTGACTTGCTCGCCGAAGCGAAGGACGTAGTCGTAGAAACGCTCGACGACGTAGGCGAGCAAGCAAAACGCTTCGGCGGCGCGGCCTGGCGGTACACGTCAGCAAACGCGGTGCCTCTAGCATTGGTCGGAATCGGCGCCGGCTGGTTGATCGCGAACTCGAAGCGTTCCAGCAGCGAGCCTTCGTCTCCGCGACTAGCTTCACGGTACACGGACGACGGCGACGACGATCTGGACGACGAAGTCTATCCGGAGCGCGACGACGTGATCGTGGCGGACTCGAGTGCAGTCAAGCAGCCTCGGCAAGCCGTCACGAAGGGACGAGGTGGTAGGCCCGCATCTGCGCGGGCAAGCTCGCGTAACGGTGGCTCGAAGCGCTCCTCGTCGAACTTGCAGGACAAAGCGAGCGGACTTGCTTCGCAAGCCAGCGACGCGGCGCGCACCGCGAAGCACAAGATCGAAGACGGTGCAGCGCACGGGACGGACCTCGTCCGCAGCGGCATCGGGCAGGGAACGGATTACGTTCGCAAAGGCGTTGCGCGCGCGACGGACGCCACGAAGACGTTCGCGGACAACAATCCGCTCGCTCTCGCAATGGCGACACTCGCTCTGGGTGTTGGGATCGGAATGATCTTGCCCGCGAGCGACCGGGAAGCGAAGTTGCTCCGCCCTGCCCGGGAGAAGTTCAATCGCTTCACCGGTGATGCGCGTGAAGCAGCGAGCGACCTAGCGCAGATTGCGCGAGAGACTGCGAACGACTCGCTAAACACGTTGACCTGAACAGTGTCACGCGGTGATGAAGTGCGCGGCCGAGTTGGAAACGGCCGCGCGCTTCGAGGTCGAGTATGCCTTCAAGACTATATTCCCTTACACTTGCGGTAGTCCTCTGGCTTGCTGGATGCGGGGGAGGGAACACCGCGAGCAATGTCACTCCGCCGGGCAAAGACGAGTCGACGAAGACGGAGGTGCTCGAGAAAGGCGCGGAAGCTCTGCAGAGCAAACCGCCGATCGAAGCGCTGAACGCTTACCTGGACGGCTTTCACTTCTACAACGGCAATCTGCACGGGCAGATGGAAGCGCACCACTACTGCGCGGTGCTCAACGACGAGCTGATCCAGTGCGTGATCTACGATGGCAACGTGGCGCAGGCCAAGATCATGGGCGTCGAGTACATCGTGAGCGCAAGGCTGTTCAAGGATCTACCTCCACAAGAGAAGGCCCTCTGGCACAGTCACGTGCACGAGGTGAAGTCTGGGCAGCTGATCGCGCCTGGGATCCCCGAAGTCGCCGAGAAGGAGCTCATGAAGAAACTGATCGGCACGTACGGCAAGACATTCCACACCTGGCACACGGACCTGCACAAGACGCTGCCGTACGGTGTCCCGCAAGTGATGATGGGCTTCACAGCCGATGGGCAAGCCGACGCGAACATGATCGCGCAACGCGACAAGCGCTTCGAGATCTCGAGCGAGGAGAAAAAACAGAACCGCGCCGACATCCCGGCGCCGCCCATCGATCCGGGCGCAGACGCTTGGCAGAAGGGGAACGTCGTGCAGCTTCAGGATCCGACCGGGACTGAACACAACAGCCCTCACGGAGCGCAAACAGGCGCTCCGCATCCCACCGTCTCCAAGCCGGCCAACTAACACTTGAAGCTCCGCTGGACGTTGCGCGTAACCAAGTCAGTTCGCGCGTTGCACCCGCATGCAAGGGTTTGATCCGGTATAGGCGGCGAACAAGATACACATCTCGCCGGTGAACGTTTCGTTCGCGAAGCTCAGCGCCGCGTTCGAGTCATTGTTGATTTCACATTGGAAATGAATCTCGTCGCCGGCTTTGACCATGAGCGTTCCGCTGAACGCACCGTCGGTCTTTCCCAGCAGGTCGGGCGCCGGGTTCTTCGACTGAGTGTCGAACTGGTAGACCGGGATGTCTTCCCAGTTGAAAGATTCGTAGATGGAGACGCGCTCGCTGCCGGCGCGGACGAGCCATGCCCCGAAACGTTCGTTGTGCGCGTGATAGTGGCCGTACATGGAGATCAGGCGCGTATCGGCAGCAACGGCGCACTTGTACTCGAGCTTGACCGCGCGACCCGCTGGAATCGCCATGTCGCCCGGGTTACCGGTCGCGGCGAACGTGTTCATGGGCGCGGTCACGTCTTTTTCGTCCATGTACCAAACGTTGACCCAGACCTCTCGCAAGATCGGCACGTCCGAAACGTTGATGTGATGCACGTTGAACGAGAACTGCTGGTGCGCCGGCAACTGTTGGCCGAGACCTTGGTTCTCGGCGGGAATGTCCAGCGTACCTTGTGGCCGATCGACGACGGGCCGCTGCGATCCGCCGAAGCTCTTCGCCGAACCACCGAACTCCGATCCCATGTCGCCACCGGCTGTCCAACCGTCTGTCAGATCACGCGGCGGCAGTGAGATCAATAGGTGATGCCCACCGGGGCGCATTCTCCAGTTCGCACGGTAGTAGTAGTGAGCCGTCGCGTTGGGTGCGTCGACGTTGAAAAACGCGGTGGTTTCGTCGCCCGCCGCGAGCACGAACATCCCGGGATTGTCGTAGCTCTCGGGGCCGACGCGTACCTGCG
>DASRXR010000343.1:0-4353 GCA_035687405.1 Polyangiales bacterium | reverse complement strand
GTGGTTGCAGTCGACCGCGAACCCGCCGGCCATTTTGATCGCGTTGTCCATCGTCGCACTCGTGTCCGAGAAGTCGACGATCACGACGTCGGAGCCCGGCGCACCGTGGATCGTCAGCATCGAACCGATGTGACTCGGATCCTGCGCTGCGATCGGAAAGACTTCGCCACCCGAGTTCGGCACCGCACCTGCCAAGTAGCTCGAGCGCATCTGCGCCATACAGCCCGCTTGCAAGCCGCCCGCGCTGCACCCGGTCGACCAAATGCGATGTGGATCGATGTTCCAGTCTTTGACGGCGCACGCTGCGATCTGATCTGCGGTCTTGAAGTCGTCCATCGCGAAGGTTGCAGTACCCGAACAGTCGCCGCCCGAACCGGTGCCGCTCTGCGGTGAAACCAAGATGCCGCCTTTCGCTTTGAGGTCGGCGAGAATCGGCGCTTGAATCGTCGACGATGCGTACTCACCCGCGAACGACCCGGTGCCGTGCCAGTAGAAGATCAACGAGCCCGTGCCGCTCTGTTTGGGGCCGACTTCGAAGACCACGCCTTTGAGGCCCATGAAGTCCATCGTGGTCGTGCCTTCTTTGAGTGGAGGACACGCGCCACTGACCGCAGGGATCTTCGGATCTTTCGCCGTCATTACAGATCCACTTCCACCGGTCGGCGCCGCTGCTCCGGCGATCGGCATGCCGCTACCAGCTGCAGGAGCTCCAGCTACGCCTCTACCTGCGGCGCCGATGCCGGCGATGCCGGGGAACATCGAGCTCCCGGCGACACCGGCTGAGCCAGCACCGGCGAAGCCCGCACCCGTTCCCGCTTGCCGCGGCACGAAGGTTCCAGTTCCTGCGGCGCCGACTCCAGCGAAACCCGTTGGAGGAGCGACCGATGTTCCGGCACTGCCCGCCGTTCCGCCGCCCGTACCTGCGAAGACAATCGGAATCGAGCTCTTCGCATCATCCGGCGAACACGCAACCAACGTCAGCGCGACCAAAAACCCAAGCGGCACAAGCATGCTTCGCATGTAGATCACCCGGTTGTCGTGACGGTTGTGTGCACGACCCAGTGTACGAATAGCGCGCTTGTAGCGACCTACATCTTGGCAAAACAATGTGAACGACAACTCATCGCTACGATCCGGCAAGTACATTCACACGGACCGTTGCAATAAGTGTCATTCGCCGAATGTCGCGCAGCCAACGGCTGCAACTTGCAGCAGGAAACTCACGGAGCAAACGCCGCCGGACCCGCCAGGATGCGCGCTCGTAGCTGCGCGAGCGTGGCAGCAGGCGCGACGAACATGTCTCGCGGCACAGTCCGGTTCGAGACCATGTGCGAGTAGATGACGTCGGCATTCTGCTGATTGATCGACAAGCCCGAGATGTATTCGAGCTTCAAGCTGAAGTCGCGATTCTCCGGCGCGCCGGTGACGAAGCTCTGCATGTCGCTCGCCGCTGCGCCGTAAGTTGCGAACAGATCGAGCACGTTCTGGACGCCGACGTCGCGAAGCGAATCGCCGATGCGCGGCGCAGCCATCCGCTTCGCGATCGCCTCGACGTCGAGTGGCTTCGTTCCGGTGCGCCCGAGCAGGACCACGTCGTAGCCGCGTCCGGCTGCCGAGGAGTTCCAGACACTGCCATTCGGAAATGCGCTCAGAAACGTGCGCATCTGAATCCGAATCGCCTCTTCGCTCGTGTCGTAGAGCGGGACCCACTGCGTCGCGATGCCGTCGGGCGCGAGCCGCGCCTTTACGATTTCGTAGTACTCGCGCGAAAACAGCACGGAGTTACCGCGCACCCACGGGTGAATCGGGTCCGACGTGATCACATCGAAGCGCTCGTCGGTCGTCGCGAGGTAGTGCCGTGCGTCGTCGTAGACCACTTCCACGCGCGGATCGTCGAGCACGCCGTAGTTTTCGTGCGAAAACAAACGTGCGGCACCAGCCACGCGCGGCTCGATCTCGCAGATCACGAGCCGCTCGACCTCCGGATGCAAGACGAGCGCGCCAGCAGTTACACCCGCGCCGAGACCCACCACCAAGACGCGCTTCGGCTTCGGGTGTGCGAGCGCCGACAAGTGCCCGAGCAACCGCTGCAGGCGCATGTCCGCTTGATTCGTGCTGGCTTCGACGCGGCCTGCGACGTGGAAGTGTTGTGACCCGTCCGGTGCGATGTGAACGGCGACCGTCGATGCCGCACCTTCGCTGATGTACGGATACCGATCGCGCGCGTCGATCGACCAGATCGCCCGCCCGTGTGCGAGGAACACACCTGAGACTCCCGGTGCAAGCGCGGCGCAACCGGCACCGATGCCGAGCGTGAGCAGCGCAGCTCCCAGCTGAGGCCCGAGGCCGCGAACCCACGGGCGCAAGAACACCGGAACGAGCGCCGCTCCCGACACGGCAGCGGCAGCGATCAACAGCTGCGCCGAGTTGTGACTGCCGAGCTTCGGAATCGCCCAGAAGCTGATCGCGAGTGAACCGATGATCGAGCCGACCGTGTTTGCTGCGTAGACGCGCCCGGTCGCGCGACTCGGGTCCTCGTGCTCGACCGCCGCGAGCGCAAACGGAAAGCTCATCCCCCACAAGATTGCCGCCGGCAGCATCACTTCGATCGCACGCAGTAGATGAAGCACGTGCAGTGTTCCGACCGGTGTCATCGTCGCCGGCGAGGAATACGGGAGCACGTCGGCGAGTAGGCCGGCAGACCAGAGCAGTGCGGGTGCGAGCGCGAGCTGCGTTGCGGCGAGCGCGCGCAGCGGATCGGTGCCACGTGCGATCACGCGGGCCGCGATCACGGCGCCGATGCCGAGCCCGCCGAGGAAGACTGCCAAGATGATCGAGAACGCGTAGACGGTTGCACCGAAGAGCAGCGTGAGTAGGCGTGTCCACAGCACTTGAGCGCCGAGAGCGGTCAAGCCGGACAGGGCCGCGGCGAGATACACCTGCCGACCGCTTCGCGCACTGGAAGTTATCGGTGATGCAGCTGCCGGCGGTGGAGTCTGAAGCGTTCCGCCGCTCTCGACTTCGGCCGCCGTCGGCGGCGCCGCAACCTCGGCGGTCCGCCCGGCGATGCGATAGGCCACGAACGCGATCGCCAAGTTGATCGCAACCGCTGCAACGGTGGCGACCCAGACGTCGAACAGCGCGAGCAACACGAAGCCCGACAGCAAACACCCGGCGACTGCGCCGAGCGTATTCGCAGCGTACAAGCTCGCGAGGCCCGAACGCCCCGCGATGGTGTTCGGATAGCGGCGCGCGACTGCCGGCAACGTCGCACCCATCATGGCAGTCGGCGGCAACAGGAAGATCGCGGCGATCAGCGCCCGCAGCGCGATCCCGAGCGGCCCATGGCCCGCGACATCCGCGTAGACCGAACGAACGACCGGGAGCACCAGCGGCATGAGCAAGCCGCACAGACCAATGCCGAGCTCGAGCGCTGCGTACACGCGCAGCGGGTTACGCGTGCGCGGCACCCATTTCGCGAATCCGAAGCTACCCGCGAACATGCCGCCCATGAAGCTCGCGAGCACGATGCCGACCGAGAGCGACGACGCGCCGATCACGAGCCGCAGCAAGTGCAGCCAAACCACTTCGTAGATCAGTGCGGCGCAACCGCTCGCCAAGAACATCCAGATCAAGGGCTGCTCGCGGCGGCGCCGCTCCAGGGTGGCCGCGTCCGCACGCGCGATCGGCGCGGCCGGCGCAGTTGGACTCGGTTCGCCGATCACAGCACCGCGCCGGCGTCCGAGCAGCCACACGCACACGCCGGCAAGCGCGAGCCCAAGCGCCGCCATCCACCAGTTCGTGCGATGTCTGCGGTCCGCGATCGCTCGCGCGTCGAGCGCATCGCCGACGGCCAGCGTCGTCTTGGCCGTGTCCGTTCGAAACGCCGGCGGGAACGGCTCGGGCACTTTGCAGTACACGGCGAGCTCCGCGAGCGAGAAGAACCCATCGCCGCGCGCTTGCGCCAAACGCAGGAAGCGAACCGGCGAGCCCTCGAATTTCACCGTTCGGCCGCGGAGCCCGTGCCCTTTCGCGACGACGTTCGGCAACGTCGCGAGCCGCCGATAGCTGCCCTCGTGCCCGTCTTCCGAGCCGAACAGCTCGTACGTGTCGTTCGCATCCGCTTGCGCGTAGGCCGCGCCGAGCGACCGCGCCGTTCCGAGATCGTACGTCACGCTGCTCGTCTCGACGTCGAGGACGATCGCCGACTCGGCGTTCCAGGCGGACCCTTCGACAGCGACCGTGCCGTCCGTCACCAGCGCTGCGTTCCGGCGGACGCTCGTCGAAGCGCTCGGAGCGAGCCCGGCGAGCAGGTTCGCGCTCGTGCACGAGTCATCCGCGCGGGCAGGCGCG
>DASRXR010000342.1:0-2703 GCA_035687405.1 Polyangiales bacterium | reverse complement strand
GCCGTGCGCGATCGAGCGGATCAAGGCGAGGTGCGATCGAACGAGCTGATCTCCCGCACGCAGGTCACCGCGCTGATAGGCGCGAATGCGTGCGAGCTCCACGTCCTGTGCGGAACCTTCTGCGCGTGGCTCTCGTGTGGGCTGCATGGTGCAGGTGTCTCCTATGACTTGCCTGCTCGATGCTCATTGCATCGCCCGTGCCTGTGCGTAACCCAGTACAAACAGACCGCGCGCCGCTCGCCGCTGCGGCAGCGACCAGCGTGCCGCGGCAACCTGCCGCACCTCACGCCTCAGTCATGGATTTGCAATCGAAGCCGCGCGTTCCTGCGCACGCTTCGCGCCTTCGGGATCCTTCGCGCGAACTAGCTCGGCGTAGCGTGTGTATGCGCGTACAGCCTTGTCCGTCTGGCCCATCTTCTCGTAGCAGTTCGCCAGATCGTAGTGCGCACCTTGGTCGTTCGGCGCGAGCGCGATCACTTTCTCGTACGCGGGGACCGCTTCGGCATAGCGTTCCACACCGCGCAGCGCGATCGCGAGATTGCGCGCATAACCCAGATCATTCGGCGACTGTTCGAGTGCTTGCTGGAAGTAAGCTATCGACTCTTCGTAACGGCGTTCTTTCCGAAGCGCTACGCCGAGATTATTCAGCAGCGCGCCATCGGTCGGATGTTTCTCCGCCGCGTCCTGCATGACCTTGATCGCTTCAGCGTTCTGACCGGTTTGCCGCAGCGCGAGCCCGAGGTTGCTCACGCTCTGCATGTCCTGCTTGTCGAGCTCGATGGCCTTTTTTAGCCGCGGCACTGATTCCGGATACCGCTTCAAGCGAATCAACGTCGCACCCGCGAGCGCGTAGGCTTGTGCGTGTGCGGGCGAGAGTTGGATCACCTTGTCGTAGCAACGCAGCGCTTCCGCATACAGGCTCTGATCGGCATACAAGCCGCCGAGAGTCATCTGCGCCGCCGCGTGGTCCGGCCGGAGCTTCAGCGCGGTCTTGATCTCGTCGATCGCCTGCGGGACTTTGCCCTGCTTTTTCAGGTTGAGTCCGACGCGATAGTGGGCCTCGGCCTCGTCCGCGCGGGCGAAGCTCGCACCCTGGCTCGCCAGCCACAGACCCGCGACCAAAGCCAAAACTCCGCGGAAGCACAAAGGTTTAACCATGAACCTCACTCCTTCCGGCTCGGACGGCCCGGCTACCCCAAGCATTCTATGGTGAGAATGAGGGCTCGCGCGCCTATTTGACAGCGAGAACAAACGCACTAGAGTGCCGGCCTCCTATGCATTTTGGTTCGACGCTGCTTCTGATCTCGACCGGCCTGCTGCTGAGCAGGGCGGGACGGGGTCATTTGGCTTCGAGCTGAATCACGAACCCCCACCCCGCCGCGACTAGGCTGGGTGAGTGCGTGTTCTAAGGAAACATGGCGACCCGGCCGAATGCGGCACACGGAGCGACTACGCCATGTCTGACAAAGTCACGATCTTCGACACTACCTTGCGCGACGGCGAACAATCCGCCGGAGTGCTGTTCCGCGAAGCCGACAAGGTCGAGATCGCCGAGCGGCTGCTGGCGCTGGGCGTCGATGTGATCGAAGCGGGCTTTCCTGCCGCGTCGCCCTCCGAGTTCGCCGCCGTCCGCCGCATCGCCGAGAACCTGAAGGGCGTTCAAGTCTGCGGGCTCGCGCGGGCAGTCGAAGCAGACATCATGGCTGCGTGTGAATCGCTCGCGCGTGCCGAGACGAGTCGCGTGCATGTGTTCATCAACTCGAGCGACATGCAGCTCGCGCAGCAGTTGAACAAGAGTCGCGAACAGGTGCTGGAGATCGCGCGTGCGAGCGTCGCGCTCGCGCGCAAGCACGCCGCGGCCGTCGAGTTCAGCCCGATGGATGCGACGCGGGCCGACCCGGAGTTTCTCGCGTCGCTCGTTCGCACTGCGATCGCGGCGGGTGCGGACGTGATCAACATCCCGGATACGGTCGGCTACACGTTGCCGGCACAGCTCGCGGAGCTGATCCGCGATCTGTACAAGCGAGTACCCGAGTTGCGTGAGAGGGTCTTGTCGTTCCACGGCCAAGACGATCTCGGCCTCGCGACGGCCAACGCGCTCACCGCAGTGACCGAAGGCGCGCGCCAGGTCGAAGTCACGATCAACGGCATCGGCGAGCGCGCGGGCAATACGTCGCTCGAGGAAGTCGTGATCGCATTGAAGGTGCACGGCAAGCGACTTGGCGTGCACACCGATCTCAAGACCGAAGAGATCTACCCGCTCTCGAAGCTGATCGAACAGAAGAGCGGTTTGCTCGTGCCTCCGAACAAGGCCGTCGTCGGACGCAATGCGTTTCGACACGCATCCGGCATTCATCAAGACGGCGTGCTCAAGCAGCGCGACACGTACGAAGTGATCGATCCGGCGTGGGTAGGGCACCCCGAGGGCACGCGCATCATCCTCGGCAAGCTTTCGGGTCGGGCCGGCGTGGCGTCGCGGGCGAAAGTGCTCGGTTGCGAGCTGCGGGGTGCCGAGCTCGCGCGCGTCTACGAAGTGTTTCAACGCGTCGCGGACGAGCGGACCGAGGTGCAGGACGATGAGCTGCTCGCGATCTGCAAGGCTGTCTTGCGGCCAGCGCCGTGAGCGGCAGTCGCCGGTATAGTTGCTAGTTAGGTCCTCCCGAGGCGTTCACCTCGCCTCGGGAGCAGGCCAGCGGCGTCAGC